>CAYTUE010000041.1:0-14803 GCA_964441085.1 uncultured Planctomycetaceae bacterium | reverse complement strand
GAGTCTTTCGTTGTGGCGGAATTGGCATCCGCTGCATCAGCCACTTCTTGCTTTTCGGCTGGTTTGATGAGCTTGCGATTTCGAATGGTATCGCCCAGATCAATCTGCCAGATTCCTTCCGCATCTTCGATCAAAATATAGCGGTTTGCAATTTCTTTGATGGTTGCTGAAATTTCGGAAACTTCCAGTTTGTCACCGATCTTCAGCTTCGGGTTTTCTGCTGAAATCAGGTTTCTGAAAAGTGCAACGGGCTGGCCGTCTAACGCAACAGAACCGGTGAGTTTCATGTAGATGGCTTGGTCGTCTTGCACTTTCAGCTTGACAGATTTTGTCACAGATTTCGCAGGCTTGCCTCCATCTGTGACTTTCACTTTCACGTCGTAGTCTCTTGGCAAAAATGTTTTGGCGGGAATCCATGTCAACTTGCGATTGCTGCCATCTAAGACCAAGCCTTCTGGTACGTTCCCTTCGAAAGAAAATTTCAATTTGCGATCATCACCATCGTCTTTGGCACTCAACTTGAGCTCGAATTTTTGCCCGATGATCACGACAGCTTCCGACGCAACTTTCAAAGTGGGAGCATCGTTTGGAAGTTTCAATGTAATGCTGAATGACTTCGACAGTTTCAAATCTTCGTTGTTTTTCTGTCGCACAACGATTTTGAGTGAGTACTTTTTGGCCTCCGTTTCAGCTGTGGTTTCCCAAGTGAATTTTCCGGTCTCTGAATCCAAGGTCATTCCGTCTACGGCATCTTCAAGTTCATAGGTGACGGTTCCAACATCTGCATCGATATCAGTTGTGCTGACTTTTAAAGACACGCTTTCGCCGGGAGCAATTGTTTTGTCTTTGAGTCCTGCGATTTTGGGAGTTCGCTTGCGTGGTACAACGGGCTTTACAAACGGTGAAGACGCCAAAAAGTTTTGGTAGTCGTCAAATGTGACCGGGTTGTCCTGATATCGAATTGGAAACAATTGCACGTATTCGCTGGAGGCGTGCTGAACAGCTTTTGTCCCTTGGACAGCTCGGGTCATTGTCCATTGATTCTCGTCGATCGATGTGACTTCTACCATTTCAGTGCCAACCTGAACCAAGAATGGAGTCTTCTGCGGGAAGGAGTCCGCTGATTTCACAACCAATTGTGTTTGATCTGCAGCAAGTTCAGTGGCCAGTTGAGTAAGCGGAAAGACGTCGGCGTGTTGCGCTGTTCCTGTGACGCTCATCCCCTGAGCCGTTAATGTCACTTCCATTCGAGGTGACCCTGATGTTCCTGTGCTGGAAATATCTAAGCTTGTGATGCGATGTTTTACATCAGCTTGGTCAAACAGAAACATAAACCGGCTGAAGCCTTCGAGACTGATTTCGCCATCCAGTTGCACGTTCACGGTGAGAAATCGATCTGCTCGCTGATCGATTCGTCCGGGAGAAATTTTCAACGCAGAAAATTTGCATTGTTCGGCCAAGTTTGTGATCCATTTCTGATACACGCGCAGGGCGTCCGTAGGCGATGGAGGCAAGCTGATGAACTGCGCCTGTTCCAGATTGAATTCCGCTTCGGTCACCAGCAGCATGTCATCGGATGCCTTCGCCAATTTTTCTGCGGCAATACGACGAGCATTTTCGGCTTCACGAATTGGCTCCATGATCTTTTGATCGGGACGGATGAATCCAAATCCCATGACCACGGCGAGGGCTCCAGCCAGTACTTTGGTTCGTTTGTTCTGATCCATAGTCTTCGACTTATTCTGCTGTCATACGGCGAATCTTCGCCACTGAATCTTGATCACTGAAACTGTCTTGCACCGTATCGGCAAAACAAAAATGATTGGTTTGAATCGACGCAACGACTACTTCTTGGCCTTTTCCGAAGCATCTGTGTTCGGCGTCTGATCGCGACCTTCCGGGATACTGCCTTCGATACGCAATTCCATGGCATAAGCGGGATCTCGAAGACTGGGGGTAATGTCGCCTGGTCGAATTTCGTAACCGTCTTCCACCATGACCTTCATTAAGTCTTCGACGTCTCGCCGAGACTTCGCAAATCCTTCGGCATCAATTGAAGCTAAGTAGTCTCCTTTGCGAAGACCAAATTGGAATCTCTTTACAAGAATACGATCGGTTCCCCCCATCAATTCTTGAGCTCGCTGCATTTCATCCAGCCAGTTCAGATCGCGAGCATCCCAGTCTTGAAGGTCTTTGTGTAGTCTTAACAGGTCACTGTTATCTTTGAACTTTTGCTTAAGGCTGGCTGTTTCCTTTTTCAGGAGCTGAACGCTGGCTTGCTTCCTTTCGATCGTATCTGTTCGCCACTTCCAGCATGCACCCAACGCCAAAGCACAGAGTCCCACGGCGAGAATTGTCTTTAGCCGAGTATAGTCGGGCTTTACGATCGCCTTGCGAGGGTGAATGAGGTCCACGCATTCGTAGCTGCTTTTTGAAAGTTGAATCAACGAACCTGCGACACCAAGAAAATTTGTCGGTGAAACGGAGTTCGGTAGAGTGCCCTTAAACAAATCGGCTGGGTTGATTCGACGAACTTCAGCACCACCAAGTCGTTTCGAAATATCGTCCGGAACCTTTGCGGTGATATCTGGTGTACCGATGAGTGTGACACGAGCGATTCGGTTGTTGCCCATTGTTTCCGTGGCAGCCATTTGAGCTCGAGAAATTTCTGTTCGAATCGCTTGTTCAATTTTATCTTCTGAAGTCCATGACGCGCCGCTGTGAGAAAACGACAACAGTTTTCCCGACAAGTACAGCAGCTGAATTTGGTCTGAAGACAACGACAGGACGACATCGAGGCCATCAGCAGCATCCGATGATTTCAGTAAATGATTAGCAGACGCAACCTGAGCGATTGCGAAGGAACCGACCTGCACACTGCTGAGTTCCAATCCGCAGACCTTGAGTGCCGTTCTTGCCGCGTTCACTTGGTCCAGTGGAGCTGTCACCAATAAGACGTCTCGAGTTTGCATTCCATCAACAACAGGCAAGGGAGTGAAATCTAAACAAACAGACTCCACAGGCACCGTCAGCTTTGTTGCTGCCTGCATGCGAACCAATTCGGGCAGTTCCTCAACCGGCAAATTGGGAACCGTGACTCGGCTAAACGTCACCATTTTTCGAGGAAGCACAATGACGGCCTGGACTGCCTGAAGACCTCGATGACTGATGTCTTGTTTCAGCACTTCCCCTAATTCAGCAGGTCGCAGTTTGGGATCTCGATCCACTACGAAAGCGTGGTCCAACGAAGTGATTCCAGCCTCAAGACTTCCTTGCAGCACCAGTAACCGAGTTTGGTCCCATTCAACGAATAGAGTTTCGGAGGGCTTAATACTTGTTTTTCCAGTGGTCATTCTAATGAATTCTGATGGAATGATTTCAGGGAAACTGCGAAAGACTGTGAGACCAATCGCCGTAATTCAAAGGTATTGTGGTTGCTGTGTGACCAATTGCAGCGCCTGTTTCAGGAACCAGTTGGCAGTTTTACAGACTTCTTTTCTCGTGTGAGTAGAAACACCATCCTGCGGGTTAAAGTGTCGCCGTTGTTTAAAACTTCTGATGGCAAGCTGTTTCGACCAAACACCTGATTGTTTAAGCCGATTGTATGAGTTGCACTCGCAAATTATTTCAGCAGATTCAATGTTCGAATTCACGCCGTCCCATGCTCTTGGCTGTCAATCGGGCTGATACGCGATGCCTCCCAACAAACCCCTAAGGCATTATTTGTATCACATTGTCAATGTGTCATTGACAATGTGATTGAAATGCAAGCTGAAAAGCGAAATTGATATGGAAATCCAATGGACTGCCCAGAATTGCACAAGCTGAGACGAAACGAGTTTGGTGGGAATGCCTAAAAACCATCCAGGTGGGCTTAACTCAAATCGTGATTGTCAGGATATTCTGCTACTGGGCGTCGGAGAAATTCCAGCGTCTTCATGTCGCCAACTTGTGCACCTGTTGGGGGCGTCTTCGTTAACTTCGTGGATCGGCCAATCGGTCGAAGCATTTTGCCTCAAGAATGACAGATTTTGCCACCATTCGAATCGAACCTCCTTTGGACCGATGGTCTCACTGGGTTTCCGTTTTTGATATCGACAACAGTCGGTTAAGTCAGCTGCGCACAACGGCTCGTCAACGGCTTGTTGATTCTGCTCAAAGTTATCTGCTGAAGTTAACCAGCTTTGCTGAAGAAGCTGGGCTAGACGAAAATTCACAGCAAGTCCTCACAGGCGATCCAGTCAATCAGCCCATCGTGATGACTGGGCACCAGCCCGTTATTTTTCATTCGGGACTGGCGTTTAAGTATCAAGTGACCGAACAAGTGGCCGCCGAAAATCGGGCCATTGGAATTGCAGTGAGCATCGATACTGATCGAGGTGATTGCGGGCAGTTTACGTTCCCCAATCGTCCGACATCTGATGCTTCAAATGAGGCATCGAATTTTCCAATCAGTCGAGAAATCCAGACGGTTGCGAAGTCTCATAACCTTTATGCTCACGGTCGCCTACATGCGGCAGCAGACATCGAAGCAACCGCTTCCCATGTCATGCAAAACCTGAAGGGACTGTCGTCTCCAGTTTCCACAGAACGGACAGCAGATGTCTTTGCCAGTTATGAACGATTAGCGGCAACCAAGTGTTCATCTGCAGAAGCAAATACGATTCTCAGAACTCAACATGGGATTGGTGGACGGCTTTTAGAAATTCCTCTTTCCGCAATCGCATCATTTCCAGAAGCGTTGACTTTAACCGCTGATATCCTGAAACAGTCTCAGCGGTTTGCTCAGGTTTACAATACGACGTTGAAGCTGTTTCGAGAAGAACATGGTCTTCGCAACGCCGCAAATCCATTTCCTGACCTCAAAATTTCAGACGACCTGTACGAATTGCCATTCTGGGTTGTCGATCATGAAAACCGAGTTCGACATGCATTGGAAGTGCAGCAAGATGGCGATGTCACACGACTGATTGCGAATGGTGAAACCATTGATTCTTTTACCGGTAGCATTTCAGCTGATGCCTTGGAACCCATGTTATTGCAGAACATTCAGTTGGTGCCACGAGGTGCTTTGATTACTGCGTTCTTACGATTGCTGTTTAGCGACCTGTTTGTTCATGGAGTCGGAGGAGCTCGATACGACCAGTTTACTGACGAGTTCATTCGGACATGGTGGAATTGTGAACCTCCCGCATTCACTCTCGCCACGGCATCACGGTTTGCTTTCCCTGAGCAAAAGCAGCAGATAGAACGCATTCAGTCTTTGAAGATGAATATGCGAGACATGCAGTTCAATCCTCAGCGACACTTCGATCAAAATGTCTTCCCTGCAGAACTTAAATCGAGCCTGAAGTCGCTCAGCGAAGAAAAGCGAAAACTGGTGGCCCAACTTAAAGATGCCAAAGCCAACGGGGAATCTGCGAGTGCATTCGGGAAGCAAATTCAAAACATCACAGAACAGATCAAAACAGAGGTGGCCGACCATTTCCAAAGTGAGTTACAGTTGCTGGATGATCTCACTCCGGAACAACAAGACACTATTAACAGCCGAACCTATCCGTGGTTCTTTTTTGAACCAGCAAGCATCGATTCACTTTAAGATTGAAAAGCTTGCTGTAACCAGCTGGGAGGCTCGATCGTCTTGTCTTTACAAATTGTGGCAGTACGCAAAGCTGTTAAACAGACTTTTTGTCAGTGCGATAAAGCCGGCACTCGTCGATAAATGCTTCGACGGCTCGAGGCGTCATGAACCTTAAGGTTTGCCCATCAGCAACTCGCTGACGCAGAGCAGATGCCGAAAGATCGCACCCGGGAATCTGGACGACTCGAATTTTTGCTGCCATGGATTCTCCGATCCATTCAGACATTTGCGAAAGAGTGGGAGCCGCAACTCCGGGGCGGTTCACAGCGACTACCGTTGCCAAATCCAGAATCTGTTCCGGGTTTTTCCATGTTAAAAAATCACGAATCGAATCGGCACCGACGAGGAAATAGCGTTCGGCATCAGGATATTCTGTTTGGAATTCTTGAAGAGTATCCACAGTGAAGGATTCGCCCGCTCGACGAATCTCACGGCGATCCACAACAAATTCTGGATAGCCAGATACTGCCAGTTTCAGCATGTCTGCTCGAGTATGTCCGTCTGTCACGCCAGCTGGAGTCTTATGAGGTGGTTTGCCCGCTGGAATCAGCCTCACGGAATCCAATCCCAGTTCCTGACGGCAGTATTCTACCAGCATCAAGTGGCCATAATGCACCGGATCAAACGTACCTCCAAAGATTCCCAGCTTCATTCCATTGCACCCTTCGAAATTCGTATGGAGGCAGTGCTGAGTAGAAGAACTCAACATTCTGCCCTTGATTGTTGGAAGTATTGTTCAATGGTGCGATTCAATACAAGTCACGTAAGACAAGTTCTATGCCCTTGAAACTCACAATTCAAAATGATGCTGGCAGTTCAATCAAAGGAATTGGTTGTGTCACAGGTCATGCTGCTATGCAGCTCAGTGCGGGGAATCGTCAGGAAGTGCGGCAAATCGTCAGGAAATCGCGACTTGGTGGTGCTGTCTTTGCATCTTTTACGGTGAACAGATTCTGTCAATGTGCAGCCCTCAACCATAAAGCCAACACAGCATGGAAAACCCACAGATGGGCGTTTTTTTACTTCTTGGGGAACGTTTTTCAGTGGCAGAGTATTTCTACTGTCTTCGATACAGCTCCCTTTTGTCAAAAGAACTTACGATGACAAGTCAATGTGATTTCAAAAATCCAACCGTTATTAATCCAACCCTGACAGCGAATGACTTAGAGAAAATTCTTTTGCTGCAAAGCCAGATTCTTGAAAAAGCGGTTGTCAGTGACGACTATGATCAAGTGTTGGATGAACTCTGCCTGCTGGCAGAATCCTATACTCCCAGTTCTGTTGCGGCGATCATGAGTGTGGATTCTGCGACCCAAACACTTAACGTGGTGAATGGTCCCAGCTTAAGTCCAGAAGCCGTTGAGGCGTTTAATGGACTTCGTCTCGGAGAAGGTTCGTGTGGTAATGCTGTTTTGCATGGCAAAGAAATTTATGTGTGTGACACGCACAAGGATCTGAGATGGGAGAACCTGCGCCGCGTTGCAGAAGAATTTCACATTAGCTCATGCTTTTCCTTTCCGATTGTTAACCGTCACAATCATCGCATTGGTACTTTTTCGATTTCTCGTTTCGAGCAGTGTCAGCCCGAAGGTTTTCACAAGGCACTTTTGGATGCCTGTGCATCGATTTGTGGTGTGATCTTTCAGCGTCGAGCCGACGACGAAATACGGCAGCAGATTTTCGATGAAAAGTTGAGAGCCGGAAAGTTGTCGTCTTTAGGGATGCTGGCTGGCGGCATCGCTCACGACTTTAATAATTTGCTCGGGGCGATCTTGGGAAACATCGACTTGGCTGTTTCGACGTTACCAGAAGGTGCTGCAAAGCAAAGCCTTGAATGGTCCATGAAAGCGATTGATCGAGCTTGTGGTTTAACTCAGCAGCTGCTCACGTTTTCTCGAGGTGGTACACCTGTTCGGCAGCCCGCCGATATCGGTGCCATTATTCGAGATTCATTGGAATTTACTTTGCTCGGTAGCAACATGTGTTTCACCATTGACGGGCTAGATCACGAATGCTGTTGTGTTCTTGATGTTGATGCTGGGCAGATTGGACAGTTGATCCAAAACCTCGCAATGAACGCAAGACAGGCATGTGAACACAGTGGCGGTGAAATCATTGTTTCTTGCCAAAATGTGACGATCACCGATCATCCATCATTGGATGCAGGAGACTATTTTAAAATCGACTTTGCAGACAATGGTCCCGGAATTTCGGATGAGATGCAGCAACGTATTTTTGACCCTTATTTTACAACTCGCCAAGATGGGACAGGCTTGGGACTCGCCCTGTGCTATTCGATTGTGACCAATCATAATGGTTACATTTCGGTCCAATCCACGCCTCCTGATGGGGCCGAGTTTTCGATCACCCTTCCTTTTCAGGTGGGCCTGAAGCTGCCACAGCAACAACCCGTTGAACCACTGAATAAGCTTAGCGGTGGGCGAGCAATCGTGATGGATGACGAGGAGATGATTCGATCTGCTGTCAGTCGAATGACGAACACCTTGGGCTTTGAAACCCTTGCGGCGAAAGATGGAAGCGAAGTTCTTTCACTGCTGGAAACGGCAGAAAAAGAAGACAAGCCCATCGATTTGATTATCGTCGATTTAACCGTCCCGGGCGGAATGGGAGGCATCGACACAAAGGATCAAATCTTGCAGAGGAATCCAGATGCCAAAATTGTAGTTTCAAGTGGGTATTCCGAAAATCCCATTCTATCCAACTATGCCGAACATGGATTCTGTGGGGCGGTCGCAAAACCCTTTCGCATGGTCGACCTGAAGGCCGTTCTGGCAAGTATTTTGGATTAATTCGAAGTCTTTTGTCATCGCCAGAACCAGTCTTCTTTCGCAACGTCATGGCAAGAGGGCTCGGATTAAAAACGACGTGTGTTATTCTGTGTTTTCTGACAGCAGACTCTTCACGGTTTTCAAAACGTTGACAGGACAAGCGGCAGGATGATGACATCGAAATTTCGAGAGCTTCTCGAATCAAAAAAGAGTGTCTTCAACGATGATGGCTCAAAAGTGATATCGTTTGGTGATGCAACCGCAGAATTTCAAGCGACTCAAAAGAACGCCGCCTTGTTCGTAGTGACTGACTTGATTCGCATTCAGTTAACAGGAGCTGATCGAGCAAAATTTTTGCATAACTTTTGCACTGGCAACGTGAATGCCATGGAAGTTGGTGACGTGGTTGAAGCGTTTCTCACCGACGTGAAGGCTCGAATTTTAGGGCATGGATATGTCACCAAATCTGATGAAAACATTGAATTGTGGATGCTGGCTGGTGCCGCAGATCAAGTCGTCAAACATTTGCAAAAGTACATCATCATCGAAGATGTCAAAGTGCAAATGATGACTCCCAGTGTGGTTGTGGCGGTGGCCGGCCCTCAAGCCTTTGACATTTACTCACAAGGGATCAAAGAACTCTCCCCAGAACCTGGGCATTGTACGTCTACCGAGATCGGGGCAACCATTTCTGTGACTTGGAATGGTCAGCCACTGATCTTGTCCAGCTTGGCTTCTGATCAGCAGGTCATTGATGCGTGGCAAGCGTTGGACTTAGCAGGAGCAAAACCTGCTGGCGAAATCGCTTTTGAAGCTCTGCGAATTGCCGAACGATTTCCCAAGGTCGATGTCGATTTATCGAATGCCAATATGGCTCCAGAAGCAGGGCGAAACGACACTGCGATCTGCTATACCAAAGGCTGCTACCTTGGCCAAGAACCCATCGCAAGATTAGATGCAATGGGGCATGTGAATCGTCAGCTTTATTCTGGCAGTGTCGCACCACATCCGGATCAGGCTTCTCAAGATTTCGACAAATGGCCACTTGTGACTTCGCTGGCTGCCTTTCAAAATGGCGTCACAACTGCGTTAGCTGTACTGCCCGTGAAGTTAGCAAACAGTAGCGAACCTGTTGCCTGCCGTTCGGCAGACGGGCGACTCTGGGAATTGACCGTCACGGCAACTGACGCTTCTTAGGCATTGCCAATGTTGTGTGTGGCTGAGTTCGACGAACCAGCTGTATGCTGTCATCGAGCAGTTTTTTTAGCGCAGCAAAAAACCGGACGACCAAAAGACCGCCCGGTTTTATGATGTGGATTCATCACTCAGTCACAGTTCCGTGGCACTGAATGTACGAGCCATCGTGATTGAATTATCTTGATTTTGGTGGAGCAATTTGACGCAGTGACGCACCACTTCGCTTGGCGAAGAGTTCTTTGCTGCCGTCTTCCAGTACTCGAATGCCGACACGAGTTGGTTTGTCCGTTTCTGGACAAATCAACATGGCGTTGGACGCACTGATTGCAAGTTCTGTATGCAAACGGCCGCCCTGAGGGCTTTTCGGATGGCCTTTGCGGACATGCTTGTAGACTTTGTTGATGCCTTCAACGACCAGCTTGTCATTTTTGCGGTCAACAGTCAGCACTGTTCCTCGAGTGCCCGCGTCGTCTCCTGCGACTACTTCGACGGTATCGCCTTTGCGAATCTTCATCGCTACTACTTTGCAAACAGGTTGAAAAAAGCCAATCAAACCAGAACGGTTCAGAGATCGATCGGTCACTGAGACCTTAAAATTGAATCCGTTCTGGAAATTTCAGAAGCGGCGAAGGATGACGCTTTTTGTTACGGGAATCAACCCAGCATTCCCGTCGTTCGGGCCGATTCCCTGATTTCAGCCGTCAAACAGCAAATTTCCGACACAAGGGATGAAGCGAGGCCTCAAATTCTTCGGTTTTTTGAAATCCGAGACAGAAACCGGCTTCATCCTCACAGTGACTTTGGGCCACTTGGGGAGGGCAGAAGACGAAGACTGGGCTCCCTTTTCTGCCGATAGAAGCCCTCAACAGGCTATTCGTCTTCGATATCTACTGAAATACTGAGATCTTCGAGTTGATGGTCATCGACGACAGAAGGTGCTCCAGACAGCATATCCGAGGCTCGTTGAGTCTTCGGGAACGCAACAACGTCTCGAATATTGTCATCCTGAGCCAAGATCATCATCCAGCGGTCTAGGCCGAGAGCAATTCCAGCATGAGGTGGTGCACCGTATCGAAGAGCTTGGAGTAGGAAACCAAAGCGAGCTTCTGCTTCTTCCGCTTTGATATTTAGCAGGTCGAACACGGTTTGCTGAACGGCTGGATCGTGAATACGCACACTTCCACTGGCTGCTTCGTAGCCGTTCACAACCAAGTCGTAGCTATCGGCACGCACCTTGGCCGGGTCTGTTTTTAGTAGTTCAAGGTCTTCATGATTCGGTTCGCAGAAGGGATGGTGTTCTGCGTCGTACCGTTTTTCGTCTTCGTTCCATGTGACCAACGGAAATTCGACAACCCAAATCGCACAGAAGTCGGCGGGGTCGTACATTTTCAGTTCTGCTGCGACGCGATTTCGCAACGCAGCCAAGGCGGCAGATGTGACTTCTGGCTTGTCTGCCACAAACAGCAGTAGGTCGCCGTCTTCGCCGTCCATGCGTTCGATGATCGTTTGTTGCTGTTCTTCCGTGAAGAACTTAGCGATCGTGGATTCCAGCTTGCCACCAGCAACCTTCATGTAGGCCAGCCCTTTGGCTCCATATTCTCCCACAAAACTCTTCAGATCTTTATCCAGCAGTCGGCGGCTGTATTTGTCTGCTCCACCCTTCGCATTGATTCCTCGAACTCGGCCACCGTTTTCGACGACAGACTTGAAGACTCCAAAATCACAGACAGCAGCGACGTCGCCGAGATCAATCAGTTCCATGCCAAATCGCAAGTCAGGCTTATCGGTACCAAATCGTTCCATCACGTCGGCGTAGGTGTACCGAGGCAGTGGAGTTGGTAGGTCGATGTTTTTTACCTTCTTCACGACCGAAGAAAGCAGACCATCAACCGTTTCCAAGACATCGTCTCGGTTTACGAACGACATTTCCACATCGATTTGAGTGAATTCTGGTTGCCGATCAGCTCTCAAATCTTCGTCTCGAAAACACCGAGCAATTTGATAGTAGCGGTCAAATCCGGACACCATCAGAATCTGCTTATAGATCTGAGGCGACTGAGGCAGAGCGTAGAATGATCCCGGATGAACGCGACTGGGAACGAGGTAGTCTCGAGCCCCTTCTGGTGAACTGCGTCCTAAAATAGGAGTTTCGATTTCAAGGAATTCGCGTTCGTTAAAATAGTCTCGAACGGCAGCGGTTAACCGATGACGCAAAATCATGTTTTGCTGAAGGCTTGTTCGCCGTAAATCGACGAATCGGTACTTCAAGCGAAGTTCTTCATTGGGCAGGTCTCCGTCCAATTCAAATGGAGGAGTCAAGCTTTTACTGAAGACGTGCAGTTTGTGTGCTCGCAGTTCAATTTCTCCGGTGTCCATCTTGGGATTCACCAGATCGTCACCTCGATACCGAACCACGCCTTCCACCTGAACGACGTCTTCGCGACGCAATTTTCGGGCAATGGCATCAATTTCACTGTCTTCTTCGGTGTTGAAAACAACTTGAGTTTTTCCATAGCGGTCCCGAAGGTCAATAAACACAAGGTTTTCGCCGTGGTCACGATAGACATTCACCCAGCCCGCCAAAGTGACTGTTTGACCTTCAGATGTTCGTCTTAGTTCGCCGCAGTTATGTGTTCGAAGCACAATGTTGTCCGTTACGTGAAATTCAAATGGCTAAGCAGACGGCAAAAACGGATGACAATCGCCTGATTTCAGGGACCGCAGCATCCAATCGCCGCAAATCAGACGCTGGGTGGAGGTAGGAAATTCAAACACTGGGTGTTGCTCATCCCTAAAGTCCGTCTTGATTTTTCAGTCAAACCAAGCCAACGCCGGGCGGAGAGTATACGTTTCCGCTTTTGTTGAGGAAACTGGGGAGAGCAGTTCCGCGACCGATTCCAGGTTCCAGGCGACAACTTATGATCAGCAGTAGGAAATGGCGGTCATGCCGAAAACGGTGCCTGCGAAGCAATTAGTCATCGTCTTCGACAATCGGCAATTCCGAATTCCGGTCGCGTTCCATTCTTAATCGTCGTCCACCGTTTGTGTATTCAAACCGGTTCAGATAGGCCTTCATCAGCAGCAGCCCGCGGCCATTGGGCCGATCAATAAAGTCTTCTGAAGTGGGATCAGGAACGTCTTGAGGGTCGAACCCTTCTCCTTCATCCTCGACTTCGACATGCATTTTTTGCATACCGACTTCAGCTTCGATGGTCACCTTCTTGTTGAAATCACTTTGATTTCCGTGTCGGATGGCATTTGTGATGGCTTCTTCCAGAGCCAATCGCATGGCAAAAACATCACGCATGCTGTATTCGAGCTTCTCCATCAACGTCACAATTTGTTCCTGAACTTCCAGTCCTTTGCTGGTGTCGCTGGGAATCTGCACGTTGATACGAGAAGGTTCAGGCATGACGCTTTACGCTGAAAGAGGTGGTCAATGTGACTGGCTGACCAGATGGAATTCTGAGTCTGAATTGACACAAAAAGAAAGGCACACTGGGTTTAATCCGGATCCTAGAATTTTGATAAAGCGTCGTCTAAGTCGTCGCAAAGAGTCAACACTTTGTGCAGCTGAGTAATCTTAAAGACATCTAAGATGTCTTTTTGAATATTGCAAAGAGCACAGGTTCCGCCCGCGGCCTGAACCTTCTTGTGCATTGTGATGAGTTTGCCAAGAGCTGCGCTAGACAGATATTCTACCAAGGAGAAGTCGAGAACGATCTGTGTCCTGCCGTCCTGATCCACAAGGCCGAACAGTTCTTGGCCGATTCGATCGATATTTGCTTCATCCAGAATTTTTTCGTCAAGGAATCGAGCCACAGTGACTCCATTCACATCTTCAATATCAAGTCTCTGGTCCGACATGGAATAGCCCTTTACCGACGACTAATTTTGTGTTTTGAGATCACAAGTTAATGAAAACAGGCGGAAACTGATACTGAAATTGTTCCCAACGAATGACTTCGGCAACAATATCCCATGCCTGTTAGCTGTCAAGTGCTGTCGTTCGTGGTGCTGGTTGTCCGCCACGAAGTCTGGGTCTGAAGGGAGATTTGGGTCGCGATTATTCGATTTGAGACCCCTTAACTGCCCAAATTCCTAGACTCTTACTTCAAGAAAATTCATGAAATCGCAGTGCTTTCATTCGGGGTAGCCCGAATCGCTTTTCAATCAACACGAGTTGGGGTGGGTAAAACCGTCAATCTTTCCTGTTACTTGTATTTGTTTTTGCCTTAAACCAAGATCCCTAAACGACATACAGTATTTGTCTCCACAAAATTCAAAACCCACAATTTCGTTTTCCCGAAGTGTGGTTACCTGACTGACTGAAAACTGAAAACTCATTCTTTTTCAGACTCTGTCTGGTGACCACGAACCTGAGCGATATCGGTTCCCAACGTGCCTTGCCCCATTGGGGGCTGTGGTAAATATCATATTTGCTGCTTATTCAAGCATCCTGCCAAGAGAGTTTTAAGCATGGAAGACAATGCCGATCTGAAAAAAGCGTGCAGCATTCTTGTGAGATTTTTGGTCTACGGAGGGGCTCTCCTAGCGATCGCAAAAATCATTGAATCCGACATGACGAAGCAATCCATTAAGGAAAATTCTCTTGTCGAAATCTCGCAGGAACTCATCGTGCTTTTCACAGCAATCGTCGCTGGCGTCACTGGTTTTCGGTATGCACAAATAAGAACAGCTTCGTATGTCTTTGCGGCAATCGCAGTGGTTTCACTGATTCGTGAATTGGACGGTTTCCTAGAAACACACCTGTTTGAATATGCATGGCAGCTGTTTGCTTTCTGCGTCGTACTGCCCACTCTTTGGTTTGTATTTCGAAATCTTTCACGGTTTGTAAGTCAAATCTCCCATTTATCAAACACGTTCGCATTTGGGCTGCTTTTTTCGGGCACCCTTGTTGTGCATGTGTTCTCAAGGCTTTTCGGTCGAGCCGTGATCTGGAAGTCCTTGATGATCGAAGAAAAGTACATGAGGTCCGTTAAAGACGTCGCTGAAGAAGGCATAGAGCTTTTGGGATACACCATTATCTTGATGGGGACAATTGAATTATTCCTCTTGTGTTTACCATACCCAAATGACCCTTTGGAATAACCTCGAAAGAAAACACTCTGCGATTGGACATCAAACGCCAAGCCGATTCGAAAGCTTAAATGAA
>CAYTUE010000040.1:30809-32056 GCA_964441085.1 uncultured Planctomycetaceae bacterium | reverse complement strand
CGTTCTTTGCTCTTTTTATGATCGTCATTTTCGGTTTCCTGCATTTTAAAATGCAAGTACATGCCTTTGGCTGTGCCATGATCAAAAACGATGCCCCATTGATCCAACTTGCTGCAGTCATAATGCAGTTTGTCTTGTCGCTGAATAAAGGGCCACACGTTGTCGCCGTCTCCGCCAGCATTATAGGTTAAGAACGAAAACGCATTGCAGCCTTTGGAAGACAGGTAATTGATGGCTCCGATAAGACCTTTTCCCTTTCCATTCTTCCACGTTGGATCTGCATCCGTCCAGTCGTTCACATGAGGTGCCCATTTCTTGAGAGGGGCTTTCTTTGGTTTACCAGCAATTGTGTTGTCGAAATCGACATAGGCCAATAAGGTTTCAGGAGCATCTGCTCCCGCCTTCAGAAAATACTGTTTCGAACCAGCAAACTGAAGGTACCGTTTGCCGACGTATTGAAGTCGACCATGTGATCTCAGATCACGACCCGTTTTAGTCGTAGCGGCGACATCAAAAGAACCCACTACTGAATCAAACGGAACCATCGCAGCAAATTCAAAATTGGTATCCGCCTTGGGATCCAATGCAGCATCTTTTCCACTCACAAATCGAACCTTGTAATTCCATGTGCCGATGCGATCAGGAGCAAAGTGCACCTTCCATGTGGTGCCGGATTCAGCACTCGAATTTGCCGCGTTTCCATCAGCCGCAAAGTAGCCAGGAACAACGTAGGTCGAACCATCGGAATGCGTAAAAACAACGGATAAAGAATAGTCTGTAAACGGGTTCGGAGAATTGTCTTTTTCGTGAGCGTATGGACCGTTGATGCTCAGCGTCACCTTATGCCACTGTTGAGGATCAGCGGATACTGTCACGCTTCCATCACCGTGTGGTTTTCGAGGCTGCTGGAGAGGTTCCGTACTGCTGGGCTTCGTTGGACTCGACTTTTTCGCATTCACCTTGTTAACAGACTTCGACTGACGACCTGATTTCACTTGCAATCCGGGCTCAGCAAAAACCACATCACGCCCAAGCGAACTTTCTTGAGAAACAGCGCATTGCGAACTGAACACAACTGATAAAAGACCAACAGAAGCTGCAAATAAGGATCTCATCAACATATGCGATTCCTTTGGTGATGACAGGGAAAACGTAACGAACAGCCTGTCAATGACATGGCGATCCAAAACGATTATTTTTGAGCGGATCGTGATTCTTATCGTTTCATGCCGTGCAGTCTAGCCAAT
>CAYTUE010000040.1:10632-30709 GCA_964441085.1 uncultured Planctomycetaceae bacterium | reverse complement strand
GGTTTGGCAAACAAGGTTCGGCAAACAAAAACTTGTCTCAGGCGGCACAAGACCTATTCGCGAATCTGCGGTCTATGAAAAGAAGTATCAGACATGGTTGGTGGGATCGATGTATTTCAGTTCGAACAAGTGAATCACACGCTTGTGGTTACTCCCGTGGTCAACCTGATACAGGTGCGTGACAGTGATATTCGAGACGCCTACAATGAAACGTATCGCTTGCTTTGCCAGCCCGAAGTTTCAAACCTACTGGTTGATTTTGAAAAGTTGGACTACTTTGGATCGACATTTATCGGCATGCTGATTCGCTTGGCAAAGAAAGCTCGATCCGATGGAGGTGAAGCATTACTGTGCTGCCTGTCATCAACAATGCGAGACATGATGAAGAATCTGATGCTGTTAGAAAACACCAAGACAGACTTCTTCTGGACTCCATATGATACCCGACAAGCCGCAATTGCAGCATTGGATCAAAACCAGCCGGAAGCTTAGCAGGTGAAAAACTGCTGCCTTGGCAACTGTTTCGTTATCGAACCCCAGCTGACTAAACGCGGCGATAGTTTCGAAGAACGTACCGACTAAAATCGTGTTGTGATTCAATTCGCCAGTTTTGCTCATTGAAATCTGGAAACAGCACATCACCGTCATGCTGCCCCTTGATCGTACTGAGTAGCATGCGATCGGCCAACGGGATTCCCAGTTGATAAATGCTTCTGCCACCCGCGATGAAAATCGTCTTATTTCTCTGCTTCGCCAAATCAATCGCAGCATTTATGCTGCCGCACACGGTGGCTCCAGAAATTTCTGATTGGCGTGAAATCACAAAGGTATCAGCATCAAAGTCGGCTCTGAAAATATCAAATGAACGTCGCCCGATGATCACACACTGATTCCGAACGGTATCAACAAAGTGTTGATATTCTTCTGGCACATTCCACGGCATGCCTTCGCCCGCTCCAATGACTCGCGTTTCGGACATCGCTGCAATCATCACAATTTCTGGCGACTCACCGTTTTGTGTGCAACCGCTTTGTGTGCAACCGTGCTGTGTGCGACCGTGCTGTGTGCGACCGTTTAAAGACATCGTTCATTTGTATTCTAAAACGGATTGTGTTGCCTACGCGAAACATCGTAATTCACTGCTGACAAGATTTGAAACGAGCAACTTGACTAAACCATTGCCATCTAAGCCATTGCCATTTTTTCTTTCGCTGGTTTGTCTTGTCCATCGAGCTTCGGCTGCACCAATCCCATGGCATCAAAGATATCTGAAACGCCTGGCTTAAAGACGTCTCCCACCAAAATATCCACCATGTGGCCTTTGTATTCGGGGTGCTGTTTTAAGAACGTAGAAAAACTAAATCCCTCTGCATAGAACGCGTAAACTAGCTTTTTAAAGTTTTCAATCCCCTGCTTGTAAAGAGGTTGCCACTGCCCGAGTCGAGGGCCAGTTAAGTCGTTTCGCTGTAAGGCGTCGTGCACTGAATCGGCACAGTATTCTGCACCTTTTAATGCAAGAAAAACACCGCTGCTATAAACGGGGTCAATGAACCCAAACGCATCTCCAACAAGGACCCAACCGTTTCCAGCACCTTGCTTCGCGTAGTAACTAAAATCCTTTGTCGTGAAGTAGTCGGTGGTTCGATTTGCATTCGCCAATCGTGTTTGCATCGCTGGGCATCTCTCCAGTTCACGCTGATAAACAGCTTCGGCTCCCGGATGGCCTGAACCAAACAGATAGTCCAAGCTTCCCGTGCATCCAACACTCACCACATTATCAGGCAACGGGATGTACCAGAACCAAGACTTCTTTTCAGGAGTCTGCATGATGAGCGTCGCGCCTTCATCCTTGCCGGAATCACGATGAGCGTTTTGCCAGTAGGTCCAAATGGTGGCTTTCTTTAAACGAGGATCTGCTTCTCGTTCACCTCGACGACTACTGATGAATGCTGACTGACCAGTTGCATCAACGACAACTCGAGCTTGAATTTCTCGTTCTGTCTTCGTGCCATCTTCTGCCGTTAGCCGACAACTGACTCCAGTCGCGACCGTCTTTTCAAACAAACAAAACTTCACATGAGCCGACGTATGAACGGTTGCCCCCAATTCGATGGCTCTTTCAATCAACATTTGATCAAACTCGCCTCGTTCCACCTGCCACGTCATGCTGCTTTCATGATCGTTGTGCATGTGAAAGTAAAACGGGGCTGATTCTTTGATTCCATCACTGACAAACTGCACGCTGTACTTTTTAGGAAACGAAGATGCCTTGAGGCGATCCAGCAACCCCAACCGCTTCAACGGCCAATAGGTTTCTGGAATCAAACTTTCTCCCACATGAAACCGAGGCAACGCGGCTCGTTCCAGCAGCAATACGTCGTATCCGTGTTCCGCCAGCAAAGCTGCTGTAGACGATCCTGCAGGGCCACCTCCCACAACAATCACGTCATAGGAGTCTTTGACCGCAGGACGATAATTCACTGGATTTTCGGGCTTCGGCTGGATCATGGCGGGGTGTCACAAAACAAGTTGAAACGGGATCGATGCAATATTCAGAAAAAAATGGGCAAAGACTTCTGGCTGGTGATTCAGTAAGTGAACCAGTGGCTTTTCACGAGCCCACTTGGTTCTACGGCAGAGGTGACGAAATTTCCAATAAATCGACAGCAGGGGATCCGTTGCAGAAAATTGTCGCCATCCGGCCATACGTTTCGGCCTCCACATCCATTTGCAAGTATTGACTTAACCCCGGCCCAGCTTGAAACTTAACAATGGCGCCTAAGTCAATGTGCCTGAGAATGTTGTGCTGAATCAGCACTCGCCCCAGCGGAATCCGTTCTGATTCAATCGCTTGTCGCACCGCATCGGTCACATAATTAAAGTTAAACCGGACAATTCCAAATTGAACGTTTTTGTCTTTTCCATGTTCAGACAGCAAAATTTTTCGGCAATACAAGTCAGCCTCATAGCGTGAATCCAAAACTTGCACGTCCACACTACAGTCGTGGTAGTTTTCCATTGTGACCGTCATGTGGTGCTCGTGAACCAACATTTGGTGATAGGGCTCTGGCGTGGATTCTCGAGCCACATGTTCAGCAGACAGATACAAAGGTTGATCTGCTGGTTCGGGGAACAAAGAGCAAAGTTGTTGCAGCTCAATCAGTGGGTTCATGACAAACGATTTTCCGTTCAGGTCAGTGGCAGATCAGGGCAGTGGCAGATTAGGTTCACTTCGTATCTTATCTTCTGGCATCGCGTTCGGAATTCGGTCAATCTCGAAAGCGCCCCGGAGTTTCACAACAACTGTCATAAGCATTGGCAGGCATTGGCACAGGCATTGCCGACTCCGAAATCACCAGCCAAATCAAGTGTATCGAATGGCTCGATGTTCTTCTTCAAAGTACTCTGGCAGTAAGCTATCTACCTGTAACAGGCCACGTCGAGTCAACCGGACTGTTTGCCCTTCGACGCTCAAGTATCCCGCTTTTTCCTGATTCGCAAACGCTTCAGAAAACTGCTCCAGAATATTCACGCCATACTTCTTCTGAAACGAATCGGCGTGAATCACTCCTTCTTTCATCTGCAGTATCACTTCACGAATCAGAAGTTGATGCTGAGTCGGTTTGAGGGCTCGATTAATTGGCAGCTCACCTTTGTTCACCGATTCAATGTAATCTTCGATCTTATCCAAGTTCTGATAGTGAACACCTTGGAAGTGACCAAACGACGAAACTCCGGTGGCAATCAAATCGCATCCTCGCCACACGTTGTCTCGGTACACAAAATGATCGGTCTGCGGATTTTTGACCAGCTCATTTCCACTTGAAATATGGTAACCGGCAGCCATTGCGGTATCCATGGCTTCGCTGACCCAACGACGTTTTGTGGGCCAGTTGGCCACAGGAGACTCCTGCCCCTTTTCCTTAATCTCCTTGGAATACACCGTGTTGAAAGGCAATTCCATTTGATAGATCGTGATGTTGTCTGGCTGCAGTTCGATGGCCTTTTCAACACAGCGGCTCCAGTTGTCATCGGTTTCGCCAACCATCCCGGCAATTAAGTCGATATTCACTTGAGGAAACCCAACGTCTTGAATCCAGTCGTAGGCTCGAAGCACTTCTGGAGACAAATGGGCTCGACCATTTTCTTTCAAGATTTCATCATCGAAGTTTTCGATGCCAAGAGAAATTCGCGTAATCCCAATTTCTTTCAACGTCTTCAGTTTGTCCAGACTGAGCGTTCCGGGCTCACATTCAAAAGTGACTTCTTTCGCATCATCCCACGCCACATGTTCGCTCATGCGGTCTCGCAGTGATCTCAACTGCTTGCTACTAAGATAGGAAGGCGTACCTCCACCAAAGTACACAAAGTCCAGCTTGCGACCTTCCACTGATGGTTTGTGGCTAAATGATTCAATCTCGCGAATCAAAGCCTGAACATATTCTTCAATCGCCTTTGCATTTTGATTCGTGTAAACGCGGAAGTAGCAAAACTTACAGCGTTTGCGGCAAAACGGAATGTGGATGTACAAACCCAAGGGCGTGTTTTGAGGATCCGCAACAGGACGATCAAACGCAGAAAAAGCATCTGGAACGTTGTCCGTATTCCACAATGAAAATGGTGGGTAGTTACTGATAAAGTAGCTCCCCACTTCGGTTGACTTACTTACGTCTGTCGTCGTCATCTGTGTTGTCTCCAAATCTTCGTGCAACCGAGTCTTTGTAATGCTTTGGTTCGTATTTTTTTTACAGGGAAGGCAATGAACGGACTTTTATCCGAAGCAAAGGAGGCGCCCATTTGTATCGTCTTCACCGGCAACTAAGTGGCCTTCACCAATTGCGATTCCCGCATTGATCGCTTTGCCAGCGTTGTGCTTCCAAACTTGTTTTCCGTCTTTGATCCCCAAACCATAGATGTTGCCGTCTGCAGAACCAAAGAAAACTCGCTGGTCAACCACCGCAGCGCTACAGTTGATTCTTGCTTTGGTAGAAAAGGTCCACCGACCTTCTCCTGTTAACCGATCAATGGCATGCATGTTTTTATCGTGACCTCCGACCAGAACGAAATCTTTCCAAACTGCGGCCGACGCATGAACAGGCAACTCACGTTTGCCTCGGTAGGTCCATTTGATTTCGCCAGACTTCCAATTGACTGCAAAGACGGCTCCGCCATGAGATCCCACATACAAAGTGTCGCCGACAATTGCAGGTGAGGCAATCAGGTACGATTCCATCGGAACGTGCCGAGTTTCCTGACCGTTTTTTAAATCAATGACTCGCAACTGTGCATCACAACCACTCACAAAAGTGAAGTCGCCCGCTAGCCCCGGTGAACAGTTGATGCGGTCGTTGGTTTCAAACTCCCATCGCTGCTTGCCAACCGAATCCAAGCAGTACAAAGATGCATCATGAGACGCCAGCAAGACTTGATCTTGATACAAAGCGACTCCGCCCGCAATTTCTGCTGACGTTTCATACTTCCACAACAGCTTTCCAGATGCTCGTTCGATTGTGTGCAGAAATCCGTCTTCGTCTCCCACATAAATTCGATCGGCTGTGACTTAAGGGAGCTGCTTTAAAGCCTGGAGCAAATTCTTTGGGGTCATCGCTTTCGATCGACCGGTATTTCCAAATCTCTTTCCCTGTTTTCAAATCCAAGCAATGCAGGTTTCCAGAAAGAGCAGGGGCGTAAACATGATTTCCCACCACAGCCGCAGTGGCCACCCAGCCATCCTTGCTTTGAAATTCCCACTTGAGTTTGGGAGCTGCTGCGAAGTCACAACCCGCAATTCCTTGTTGAGCTGGATCTTGACGAAACGAAGCCCAAGAAGTTTTGGATGGACCACTCACAACGGGCTGCTCAACGACTGATCCAGCCGACGATGCCATGGAAAAGCTTGGAACCAAGGCGGCGATCGATGCTGCAGAGCAACCAGCAAGCATTCTTCTGCGAGAAATTTCAGGGGTGTTCATGGTAAACATTCTGTCCAAAAAACAACTCAGCTTGTTCAGGCAGTTTATGGAGCGACAGCAAAGCAAGTGCAGCCCCAGAAACCGTCAAACCGTTGTCTCAAACGCCGTCACGATAAAGCGTCTTGATAGACTCGTAAAAAATCCTGTCGCTCCATTGTTCGAGGATTAAAGGTGCCTGTCCACTGTTGAGTTGCTTGGTCAGCGAGAGTCATCAACATTTGTTGGTCTAAGGTTTGATCAACCGCTTCGTTTAAGCGAGTTGGCATCTCAGCAATTTTTAAAAAGCTGGTAAATTTGCTGGCAAGTTGTTCCGTTGCCTGCTGCGCGTTGTCAGTAGAAGTTGCACATCCGCTGGCCACCGCAAGATCTTTGTAAAGCTCACCCACTTCAGATTGATTCCAACGAATCACATGAGGAAGCATTAAACCGACAGCGACCCCATGGACCGTGTTGAAATTAGCGGACAAAGGATTGGCTGTCGCATGAGCCGACCCCAACATGCTGTTTTCGATGGCTGCCCCAGCCAGATGAGCGCCCAGTAACATTTGTCCTCGAGCCGCCACATCGTGGGGATCATCCATGACCACAGAAAACGATTTTGAAAGTAATTGCCACGCTTGCTTTGCGAACATTTGAGACATCAATGTTCGCTTCTTTGAAACAAAGCTTTCAATCGCATGAGTCATTGCATCGATGCCCGTGGCGGCAGCGACAGATCGAGGCATTGTGATGGTGAGTTCAGGATCCAAAATCGCAACTCGACATGCCGCCTTGGGATCGCCGCAAGGCATCTTCATATGAGTTTCAGCATCAGCAATCACAGCAAAGGATTGAGCTTCGCTGCCTGTGCCGGATGTGGTGGGGATGGCAATCATCGGCAGCATTTCGTGCTTGGCCTTGCCGATGCCTTTGTAGTCTTGCATCTGCCCCCCGTTTGTCAGCAGAAAGTTCGCGCCCTTGGCGCAATCCATACTGCTGCCTCCGCCAAGTCCGACAATCAAACGAACTTGGTTTTCTTTCGCGAAGGCCACACAGCGATCGACATCTTTTGTGGTCGGGTTTTCTGCCACATCCTGAAAGACAGCGACCTCCAGCCCGGCAGCATTTAAAATTTGTTCAGCACGCTGCACATGGCCAGCACGATGTAGCCCAGAATCTGTCACCAGCAATACGGGACCATCGGAAAGATTCTTGGCCAAACGCCCCAGTTGGCGAATTCCACCGGCTTCAAAAACCACTCGAGTCCGAGGCTGATAGTCGAAGCAAGACGTTTCCAAACCGGACAAGACCTGATGAGGGTCGGGATCGTTTTCAGGTTTCATAGAACTGAATCGATGGGAAGATGCAGGGGCGGGTGGATGGGTGAGGAAAGTAGGCAGAATCTCAAGCAACAAATACAATCGATCCTACAAGACCTTAGCGGCTCAATCGCGGGCTCACAATCAGCCAAAACAGGAGTACAAGAACGTTTTGCAACCGATCGAGTGTCACGATTGCTTCGCTGTGGCTTTGAAAACACCAGTGAAACGGTTCCGAGCCGCTATTTTCCTATGGTTAATTGATGACGGCTTGAATTCAAAATCCTGACGGCTTTGCCAGAAATGCCTCACTATTGCTACATGCCAAAATCGGGAAACGACGATGGTTGACATGCCTGTTGGCAGAGTGCTTGAAAATCACTGATTCAAGACCTGCCTGATTTCCGATCGAAAACGACAAGATTTCACATGCGGAACCAAGAGGCGTTTACCAACGGAGACAGACAAAACGGCAAAAATTGCTGCCACACGCTGACTCTGCTGTTGCCGCACACATGCGGATTTCAATATGACTGTGCCTAAAAACACGGCTGACGACATCCAGAAGATGTCATGGTGCCTGAGACGGAACCCAATCGTCGATGTATCCCATAAGTTTGCAGGATTTCGTTCACTTGACCCAAGCAACCACGGGGCCAAGTGTTTCCTTGTCATCTCTCTGTGACGGAGCTGTCATTGACAGTCGCGACGCAAGGGAAGGTGATTTGTTCTTTGCGCTGCAGGGCAAAAACAACCATGGTCTCGATTTCGCTTCAGCCGCGACTGCTCACGGCGCCGAAGCCATTGTGACAGAAGCGATCGATGGCGTGGAAAATGTTCCTCATGCTGTCATCGTGCCCGACGCAGAAATCGCTCTCGCAGAAATCGCTCACCACAACAGACGTTGTAGCGATGCATTAATCGTTGCCGTGACAGGCACCGTCGGAAAAACAACCACTCGACGACTATTGACTTCTGTTCTAGAAACCGGCTTCACAGGCATCCAGTCTCCCAACAACTTCAACAATCATCTTGGAGTCCCATTAAGCTTGCTGGAACTGCAAGAAGGCGATGAGTTTGGAGTCATCGAAATTGCAACTGCCATACCGGGAGACATTCAAGCACTTGCTGCCATTGCTCAACCGGAGATGGCCGTGGTGACTCGAGTCACACCTGTTCACTTTTCCGGCTTTGCATCACTAAAAGCCGTGCAACAGGAAAAACGGCAACTGGTTGAATCACTGAGTCGTGACGGCATTGCATTTCTAAATGCCGATGACCCTCTGGTGTTGCAGATGGCTGATTCGTGTGCCGGACAGGTGATTACCTTTGGCTATTCCGAACAGGCCGATGTGCGAATCACACACTTTGAACAACTCGCTGATGGCATTCAGCTGACAGTCAACGGTGACGACTACGAAATCCCGATCATGGGGCAACACCTTTCTGCGAATGTTGCCGCCGCCATTGCCGTTGGCATGGAAGTGGGGCTCACCAGCCAACAAATCGCAGATGGTCTCCGCCGATTCCAGAACATGCCGGGGCGTCAACAGCTTCAGCAAATTGGCGACTGGTCTGTTATCGACGACACCTACAATTCCAGTCCAGCCAGTGTCGTGGCGGCAATCGACTGCCTCCAAAGCTACGAAGAAGCCAATCACCGTGTCATCATTCTTAACGACATGCTGGACCTAGCAGATCAAAGCCACGACCTGCACTTCAGCATGGGAGCAACGCTGGCCGCTTCCAACTTGGAACACATTGTCGTTCTAGGACAGTTTGCCTCAGATGTCGTGGAAGGATTTCAATCGGTAGGTGGACATCTCTCACGTATTTCCACGTTCCGAAATATCGACCACTTTTTGACGATGGCCGACTGCCTACTCAGCACTGGTGATGCCGTGCTAGTCAAAGGCAGCCGAGGAACCAAAATGGAACAAGTCATCGAACGACTGACAACGCTAGCAGCGTCGCCTCACGTGACTGAACAGTTGCAAGACGCTGCTTAGTTCAACTCTGCTTTTGACATCAGCGACTGCTGCAGTGTTTTGGCTTCTGTGAGCTGAGTGTCTAACAAACGATCTTCGGCGTACAAAGTCATCAAAGCGTCCAGCCTCGATGCAGCAGAATCGATTTCGCCATCACGGACCTGTTGTCTGATTTTCGCCAATACCATTTCGAAATAATTTCGGCGTTCGATATTCACAGCAGATGTCGCCCAATGTTCTCGTGTTTCGGTCACGAAGCGATTCAGATAGGACTGTTCAGAATTTCCATTCAGCAGTTTGCTAATCGCTGTCATCTGATCGGTGGCCTTAGAAACTTCACCGTTTGCATGAAGTCGAAAAGCTTGCTGAATCAACCGATGAATTTCAGATTGTGCTGTTCCACCCGTTCCCTTTGGTTTTAAGTTACGACAGAATTCATAGTCTTCTACTTGCTGAATCAACTGTCGAATTTCGCCGTGCTGTTCTGGCAACTGATTGGAATCAATGATGGGTTGCAAAAAATCAGTTCGCGCACGCACCCAAGAGCCTCCTGCAGTTTGAGACAGCAATTGCTTTGCTTCAGCAAGTTTTTCTTGAGGAGATTTTCCGGTACGTTGCGCTAGGTAATACCCCAAAAAGATCAGCCCTACCAACATGGCGATCAGCACAAACGTGTTATCAAAAAAAGCAGCCAAGGCTGATTTTCGTTGAGAGTCTGCGATTTCTTCGCGCATGACATCCCGAACCAATGTGGCTGGACCTCGTTCGTCAGTGACCGCAGTCGCCTGAGTCGATATCGTCTGGCCACCAGATGTTTTTTCGTCGTCAATAACTCGCGTTTGGTCGCTGGTCAGTTCCTGATGATTTTGTTCGAATTTGATCCGCCCTTTGATATTACTGAGTTGCCGCTGAACCACCAATGCATCAGGAAATCGATCGCTCGGCTTCTTTTCAAGGAGTTGGCAGATCAATTCTTCCAACAATCGAGGTGTAGCTGGAGCATAGTGGCTAGGACGATCGAATTGAGCCACCTGATGCTTGTGCATAATTTGGCTGGCTTGTTTGCCAGTAAATGGCGGACGCCCTGCCAACATCGCATACATGACAGCTCCCAAAGAATACAGGTCGCTGTGCTTTGTCGCCCGTTTTCCTCGAGCCTGTTCCGGCGACATATATTCCGCCGTCCCGACCACTCCACCAGGTCGAGTCAACCGAGTGCCTGCAAAAATATCGGCAACACCAAAATCGGTCAGCTTCAAATTTCCAGAACGGCTGATCATCAAATTTGACGGCTTCAAATCGCGATGAATAATTCCAGCGTCGTGAGCGGCTTTGAGAGCTGTCGCAATTTGAGACGACAATTCGATCACTTCATCCCACGGTAACTTTCGACGACGCGAAATCAGGGATGTCAGAGTTTCCCCATCCACAAATTCCATGGAGTAAAAGTAGCTGCCATCTTCAGACTGCCCATCTTCGAATAGGCTGACGATGTGAGGACTATTCAGTTGCCGCATGGCTTCGATTTCTCGAGAAAACCGGCGGACAAACCCTTCTTCCCGAGACATGGATGCAGGCAACACCTTAACGGCCACTTCTTGGTCTGTATCTTCGTGGACACCGTAATACACGTTGCCCATGCCTCCGGAACCGATTTTCCGAGTAATTCGATAAGGGCCAATTTGATCAGGGTGCATTGCTTTTTTACTTCCAGTTGCGGTCCACTGCTGCCAACTTCATTCGCATCATAACGACTACAGACATTTACGATTCGATTCGATTCGATTCGTCGACAACACATCCTTCGTCGAATGACGAAGTCGAGCATACCGCTCGCCGATTTCATTGCTAGTTCAAAGCCGGCTGTACGTCATCTCGCAAGGTTTCAATTGAAAAATCACGCTTTATCGCCTCCCAGCCCCATTGAATTCAGGTATCGTTCTGTCTCATCAATTGATCATTCAGCGACTTCGCATCAGCTGAATTCGAAAGTCACGCGTCTGAGATTTTACTGCGGAAGACAATGATGAATGACCTGCAAGAAGTGTATCGAGCCCAAAACCTCATACAGGGTGGCCTTATTATGGCTCTGTTAAAACAGAGTCAAATTGAAGCAATTTTAGAAGGGGACATCTTGGCGTCCGCCGGCGGTGCGCTGCCATTGGGCTGGGCGACAGCACCTCAAGTGATGGTCCTTCGAAAAGACTTTGACAAAGCTCGACAGATTGTGATGGATTGGGAAGCCACTGCCCTTGAAGCACAGCAAGCCGAAAGCCAGCCCATGTGGTTGTGCCCTAAATGTTCGGAAGAGATCGAAGGTCACTATGAAATCTGCTGGAACTGCCAACACATCCGCACGCAATGTTGATGGGGCAGGGCGACACAAGAGACACCTCTGCCCGAGACAAAACCAAGAACGTGTTTCACACCAGTTCCCAAGACGTCCTGTCAGTCAGCTCCACTGTGTGCTCCACGTGTGACTACGCTGTCGCTACGCTTCTGCGTACACGAATGTGAGAGGAGCATCGATATCCGGATGCAAGCTTTGGTGAACAGGACAGTGTGCAGCAGCAGCTTCTAAAGCTCTGCGTTCAGAGTCATTGAGTTTTCCGGGAACAGTCACGGTAACAGGCAGCTTGGCAATACGACGAGGCGGTTCAGCGGACATGTGTTTTTCAACATGAATCTGCATGCCAGTTAAGTCAACCTGATGCCGTTCGGCGTAGATTCCCATCATGGTGCTGACACACGAAGCCAAGGCCGTCGCAACCAAGTCTGTCGGTGAAAACGACTCGCCTCGCCCTTGGTTATCCACTGGAGCATCCGTCGAAAGTTCACACTGACTTGGTCCGTGAACCGCTTTGCAGCGAAGTTGTCCTTCATACGTCACGTTGATTTCGACCATCGTATTTCTTCTCCAATGTGATCAATAAAGCGAAACACAAAACACCCATCAGCACACTGATTTCCAGATTCTCAACCCACGCTCTGTGGATTTTGATCCTGATCCTGATCAAAACTGTGCCGAACGGTAAGTGTCACAGTTTGGGTATGTGTTATTCAAGGGGTCACCACTGTATCGCAGAATGTGGCTTCGCCAAAGCGTGAGTCACGTGTTTCTAATGGGAACATGGACATACCAATCAACTGGCCACGGTTGATTACAAAATGATTACCCAGCAACAAAATGGTTACCCAGCAAGGGTCTCAAAGCACGCAAGGCACTTCCTTTCTGTGAACACAGAATTTTGACAGCATGGCACCAACCGCCGCTGAAATGGAAAGAAAAAATGACACGTTGATGTTTGCTTCCACCTAGGTCGCATCGCCTCGTCAGCCTTGTCGGTGGCATAACCAGACCGTTTTGAACAATCGAATCAATCCAAAGAATTGATTTTTCTTAACAGCGACGTAGCCAGCATTAAGACGATCCGACCAGATGACACACAGTGTTGCCAAAACGCAACCTACGTTTGGTTTGGAAATCAAAGCGTCTTTCCCCCTCTGACGTCTTTGCCTGTTCTTTCAACGCTGGATTCCTCGGAAAGCTCCCACAATGCAGTCACTCACATCCCGCTACGCAGAAGTGGTTCGCAACACGTTTCGAAGCACTGACCGATGGACATGGCCTTCAGAACGCCAAGCTGGCGATTCCAGCCCTGATACTCGGTTAATGAACTACAACCTGCCAAACACAGTCGCCAACGTGAGCCTACCCAATGGAAAGCTGGTTCGCTGTGCCATTCGAACTGTGACACACAACGACTTGCTACTGACTTGTGATGACGAAGCACTGATCCCATTTCTCGGACAAGCTGTCGATATCAGTGTCATTACCGATGGCAAAGAACTCGCAGCCGTGACAACCATCTTGCATTGGTGTGGTGACATCTATGGAGAAGTTGTCATCGCGGGTTTCACTGTGGATGCGCTTCCTGAAGAACTCACGGTCAAAACAGATGATTGCCTTCGAGGTCAACTGCGGTTCCCACTCGACACACCAGCCGTGATTTCAGTTGGGCCTGATAACGATGTGTTTGGGCGAATCATGGACTACTCCTTGAGCGGCTGCCGATTCTTAGCTGAAGAAAACATCGAACTGGATGCCGACTATCCGATGACAGTGTTGATGCCTTCATCGACAGTCGAAATGACTCTTCACCCTCGTTGGATCCTTAGCACACTGAACGGTTATCAGTTCGGTTGCAGCGTGGAAGCAGAGCAGGGCGTCTTGCTCGCTTGCCGTCATCATCCAACACCAACAGGATTCAGCGTTCCATTAAAACCAGTCACGTCGCAATGGGATGCTCAAAACAACGATCACATTGATTTTTAGTCAATGAGTCAAACGGAAAGCTTCCGCGACAGACAGCCAGACTTACGACATTTCCCATGAATATCCCAACGGGCAGACTTCTGTTTGTGAAGCAGCCTGTTTCGCCGCTTTCGCAGAAACTTCTGCCCAAATGGCTCGATAGGATGTACTCGCCGACTCAGGCGATGTTGTTATAATCGGGATGTCACAAGCGAGTTCAAACCCAGCGAACGATGCCGTTCGAGGCATGATGTCTAACGACCAAGGGAAAGCGTTGATTGATTTCAGCGGTGGTTGATTTAAAACCACATTCAAGCCTGCGGTAGGAAAAGTAGATTTCACGACTTGAACACAGTTCCGCAGAACAACAGCCAGTGTTTCGATTGCTTGCTTGCACAGCTTGTGAAACGGAACCGCAAAACGGGATTCCATTGTCAGTGGACAAATCCGAATCTGTCCGGCAACCCAACTCGCATCAGGACACACCACAAGTAGATCTTGAGCAGAAATAATTCGGGCTCCGTTTGCGATTTCTGATGCTCGCCAACGATCAAAACCATCCGCATTTTCCAGTCGCCGAGCAACCAACTTGGGCACTGTGGTCAGCGCAACGATTTGAGAATGACTGTGCCCGAGCGATGCTCCCGCAGCAGCCCCTTGATTTCGAAAAATCTGAATCGTCCGAATCGCTGGTTCTGCCATCAACTGTTGCTGGCGAAGCTGCCATGCCGTCAGTACTCGACCGACTTCAGTCACCGAAAACTGCAACCAGCTGCGGCGAAAATCAGGGCATTCAATCACGACATCATGAATTCCAGCAGCCGCATTCTCGCTTGAATTCGTCATCGACGCCACGGCAGGATAACGGTTGGCAACGATTCTTAGCAGCCACCCTTTGCCATCCGTCTGAGTTCCTTCACGCCGCAATGCAACACGTTCGGAAGGCGTGTTGTCTTCTCGGCCTTCTAAAAAAGGATCCCATTCCGCTTCGATCGCGTCTTCAGAGACTTGATCGGAAGGACTGATGGACACTCGTGTCGCCTGAGGGCGGTGTGCTCGATCAGCCGCAATAATCACTTGGCGATCAGTCCAAGTATCTGTTCGGAATTCAGCGGCCGTCATTCGATGAAAACTTTTCAAGGGCAGTTGGCTGATCTCGCTTGGGGACGACGCCAGAAAGAATTCAAGCCACGACAACATTGCCTATCGCGGGCATCATTCGGCAAACTTATTTGAAGCTAAAGACGTCGGCCTGAGGAAGGTCATCCAAAGATTCCAGTTCGAACAACTTCAGAAAACGATCACCAGTCACATATTGGACATCTGTTCGCTTACTGCCCGTCCGTTCGATTTCAACAAGTTTCAAACGAATCAACTGCCGCAAAATGGTGTTCGCTTTGGCCTGTTTGATATCAGCCAGTTCCGCTTGACTGACCGGCTGGTTGTAAGCCACATACGACAGCAGCTCAAGAACCTCCGGAGTCAGTTTGACTTCTCGTGGACCAAGCCCAAAGACCTTCACCTGCATTTCGGCAAAGTCTTCTCGAAGTCGCAACTGGAACCCACCTTCGTGCAGTTGAATTTCGTAAGGACGATTTTCTGCAGCGTAGTCTTCGTTCAACTGATCGATCAATTTGACGGCAACACGAGCATCCGTTTCTTGACCGATCAATGATGCCAGTTTGCGAGCCGTTAAAGAAACGGATCCGCCAACAAACAAGGCACCTTCGATGACACTGCGAGGCGTGATTCGGTTGGAATCGTCTTCGAATTCCACTTCAAGTTGAACGGACTGATCTTCTGTAGACGCAAGGTCCTCTGCAAGTTCTTCACCGATTGAGGTAAAGGCAGCCGGTTCAGTTTCAGGTTCATCCGGATCGGCTTCTGCCAAATCCATAAACGCATGACCAACCTGTTGTTCTGCTTCGTCGATGGACTTCAGCGCTTCGCGATAAGCGAGTTCAATATCGTCGAACCCCATGCTTTCGCTTTCATCATCGAAAGCAGCTGGCTGATCAGCGGATTCAACAACATCTCCGCCTTCGTCTTCAACAGACGGAGATTCTGTATCGTTGTTGCCATCATCACTGATTGGTCGTTCGGCCATCGACGCCTCCTGCGTCAAAGCGATGAAAATCGGGAGTAAACGAAGTGCCTAAAAAACTGAACTTAGGCATCCTCGTCACGTCCGTTTAACGCAATGGATTCCGTGTTATTCGAGATTGTTTTTGGAGTAGGTTGCCATCATACGCGACACGAAACGAATCATTCCCATGTCGAATGTGATCACACCGTCTGCTTTTCCATCAACGACATTCATACGAAATGATGCAGCATCATTGTCACTTAAAGATTCTGCAGCAATCTGAAGCTGACGTAGGTAATCACGTCGAGCCGCCTTTTGAACGGCAGTTTTTGGCGGTTCCAGCTTGTTCACAACCCGAATGGTTTGCTGCACGAATGGAAGCAGGTTCCCATCGATTGTCAGAGTCACGTCGTTTTCTTTTGGTTCTTTCAGACCTTCAATTGCAGCCTTTAACGGGGCCAGTGCGGCCTCACCACCGGTCGCAACCCAGACCTTATCTTTTGAAGTTCCGATGTAGCCGACTTTGCCAGAAAACACCAAGTCAAACAGACTGAAGAAGCCCTTTTTAAACTTCACTTCATGAATCTGCACGTCTCCAACTGTGGCAATCGACGGCTTAATGGCATTTCCTGCGCCGATGTCTGCCGCACTTTTTAAGACGTCTAAAAGACGATCTCCATCTTTGACGGCCATCGCACCGTACCCGGTGAATTCATCATTTTTGACAGGTAATTTTTCCCAGAACCCGTTGAGATTTCCTTCGGCAATGGTGTCTCGAGCCACAGCCAAAAAACCATCAACAAGCGAATTCGCCGCCGTTCGTGCTTCATCTGAAATCACTTTGTTACCAGACAACCTGTCCACGGCGTCGGCCTGCAACAAATTCATCGTGCGGTTTAAGTTTTCCTGTCGCAGGCTGTCTACCGGATGGTTCACTCTGAGCGAAAACACAGAACCTTTGGGCTTATCTGCGGAATCAAAATGATCAGGCTTTTGTCCAAATTCGGCCAAGGTTTGTGCAAAGGAAGTGTCAGCGATGGCTGTCGCATCGAAATGAATCGTCGTCTTAAACGTCTTGATGTCAAAGCCGACTGTGGCCTTTGCGTTTGCTGCTTCAGCAATCATTCTTTCGATTTCAAGCAATTGGTTTGAAACCAATCCCTTGCGAAGAGCAAAGCTTGCCTGAGTTTCAGAAGGGCGTTTTTGCAAAGCATCAAGCTGCAACGTCTTTGCCTCTTGATAGCCAACTCGACGCTTTTCTTGGTCTTCTGGCGTCAGTGCCAAATTGCGAAGACGAGCAGCCACGTTCGCATTGTTCGTCAGCATCGCAGCTGCGTCCGGCAGGGGATCTTCAATCTTCAGAATATACTGTTTCAGCAGCTGATGGCTGGCTTTGTCAGTCAGAATCAGAATGGCTGTCTTCTGTTTTGGAAGTAGACGAAACCATCCGGCATCTGGTGGCAAAACTTCCCAAAGTTTATTGCCACGTTCTTTCATGAAAAAGTTGGTCCCCACGTTGTCAATAATGTCCGCTTCGGGAGCAACGTAGCCAACCTGCACCACATAGAATGGAGTACTCGCCCCAGTCAGAATGTCGACTCGAAGAGGACGCGTTTGATCGATGCCAAGTTCGATCAATTCAATAAAGCCAAGCAGAGTTTCTTTCTGTCTTTGCTCCTCTTTATTGGTAAGCGTCAACATAGCCGACACGTCCGCTTTTAGGCTTTCAATGCCTCGATGAGCGATCGTGATTTCAGCATTGTGAGGCTGTTGAGCCTGAACGCTTAAGGAAGTAAGGCACAGAATGGCCAGAAGGGAAATTCGTCGCATCATGGTTGTGGCTCGAAAGTGTCGCACCAGAATAGGTTTGAAGGATGGCATCGGTTCGCAGATTGAATTGTCATGAATAAAGCATGACAACTTTCGCATCGAACGTCTGCCAGTTTGCGTAGTTTAGGACATTAGGCCAAAACACGTAAAGGCCGCACACCAACGACTTGCGGTGTTACCGTAAGTGAAAACACCCACTCACGACAATCTCTCGCGTTTTTTGCCGGTTCAGCTCCCTCAGAAAAGACAAATTGAGGAGATTCCACGGCCAAAACGGCCTCATTCACTGTCAGACATTAGGTCAGCAAAAGTGACGGGAACTTTCCAAAAGTGGCATTGGTATCACTCTAACATGGCACAGCTGCACCAAACGATGAGACGCTCGGTTTCAGAAATTCTTACATCCTGATGCAAACCAATTCAAAATATGGCCACAAGTTTCGCCCAAGGAAATTCGTAAAACGGACTGTTGACGAATCTGCGAGATGCCGTGCCTTTTTCGACACATCTTGCAGATGATCCCAACAGCAATCAGGATCCAAGAACGTTCACCCGTCAAAACAAAAAAAGCTGTGAGGACAAAATGCCCTCACAGCTTTCAGACTGACTCTCATGAACGTTCTCGTGAAACCACGCACTTCTCGCACACGTTTTCTACGAAACCAACAGCCAAACAAGCGAAATCAAAACTCACCCCAAGGTGTTAAGGTTTAGAAGGCCCCTCGAACCTTGGAATTCGTTCTGAACAAAAATCTATCGGACAGTCGTCGATTGATTTGTCTTGCCCGTTGCAACTTGCTTTCCACTCGTTGTCAACTTCAAGTGGAAGTCCGTGACTTCTCCCTCCACAACGTTTGTGCGCAACGGTGATGTGGCTGCCGTTCCGTAAGACTTCGGAATCCTCTTTGCCGAATTCATTTGTTGCAACTTCAGTTCCATCACCATTTGTTGTTGATATTCATCCAGCTCATCCATTCGACTCATGTCCTTATGAAGTCCGTCGGATGCGGTGCCTCGCGCAACCACTCGATACGCCCCAGAAGGTACAGTGTCGTTCAGTTGATACTGCCCGTCTCGATCTGCTTTCACAGCAATGGAATCCTTCGTGGAATCTTCTGGAATGAAAATAACATCAGCCCATGGAACCGCTTGACCATCAAGTTGCACGACGCCTTGTATCGTTGTGCTTTGTGATCCTGAAATCGCCCAAACGACGCAAAAAACTGCAGTGACGACCGTAAATGTGATCGCACAATTGGTTACAAAATTGGAAATTTTCATCGTTTAAAATCCTGATACGGGTTCACCGTCCTGAATGTAGTTCAGCAGGCAAAACAACCGATAGTCGATCTCTTCACTGATGAATCTCACCGAACCATCACCCATCACGAATTGCACGCCGCCAGGATGACTACTGTTAAAGACCCATGCGTAGCTGCCCGGTGTTCCTTCAATCCAACTGGCGTTGGGTGCCCATCTTTTGTCCGTAAAGTAAGCCGGATCAACCGAAGTCGCACTGTCACTGACAACTCGACCATGACACGACGTATGAGTTCCCGTTAGGCCCCACGGTCCAAAGTGAGCATTCACTTTTTGAGTGGTGCCTCCGTGAGATTCCCCGACAGCGATGGAATTCGATGCTCCGTCGCGAAGATCTTGAATTCGAGCTGACCGATTGTTACCAAACATTCCTCGCCGAATATCATTTGCCGTATCCGTCCAGATCACGTCCCAGTCGGTATAACGTCCGGTCGCAAACGCATAGCTTGTTCGTCGAGCATTCGTGCGAGAATACAGGTTGGGGCTACTGGGCGCAAACGTAGATATTTCACCAGCAGCAATATCACTTGGACATTCCAACACGGGCAGTGCAATTCCAGTGATGTTGGAATTCACAACATCTGTTCCGGCAACCGGCAATCCATTCCAGGCCGATTGAGAAGAACACTGGTTGAAGTCATAGCGATCATACACACTTTCTGCATCGAGGTAGGGCAACATCAGCGCCCAGCCAGTTGTGTTCAGAATCCTGTTGCCATTGCTGTAAAACGGAATGCTGTCTAGCCGCCCAGGATTGATCATTGCAGGAGGCAACATTCTGGTGGTACTTTCGTACCCTGCCAAGGCAATGCCAATTTGCTTTAAATTGTTTTGGCACTGGATTCGACGAGCCGACTCACGCGCGCTTTGCACAGCCGGAAGGATTAACGCCATCAGAACAGAAATGATGGAAATCACCACCAACAGTTCGATCAACGTAAACCCTCGCTGTCGTCGACTGACAGCGAGTTTTGGTTTTTCTCTCATAAGCATCACCAACGATATTCATAGCCCAAAAGGAAGTGCGTTTCTTCACTGAAAACGCCTCTCTCAAAATTGTTCTCGCTGTCGGCAACGAAACCTTCAGACCGGAACGTTGAGGAACTATGCGCTGCGACTTGAGTCAATTTTGGGAGTTTCCCCCCCGGGAAAACCTTTCCAAGCAATTCGGATTGCTTTGTAACGCGTGGTAAAAACGGAGAGCACGTTCGGATTAAGTAAACGCTACGGCCCCATTGCGAATATGCGCGTTAAGAAGAGCCGAACCA
>CAYTUE010000040.1:0-10532 GCA_964441085.1 uncultured Planctomycetaceae bacterium | reverse complement strand
TATGACCATGCTGTAAGACGCAACGTCTGAAAAGAAGGGCAACAAAAGAGATTTCAATCAGCTTCAGTTTTGCCTGCGTTAAGCAGAATCGGCTGAGGAACTGGCTTTCGCCTTCTGCTGAGCAATCAGTTTTTTCTGATATCGTCCCTGCACAACATCGACAACAATCAACACAATGAGCACAAAGTAAAATGTGCTTTTCGCCATCGGTTCCACCGCGTAGCCTGCGAGTTTCAAGTGAGCCAAATGGCCTCCTTCTGACACCAGCATGATTCCAACGATGAATAGTACGAACAGTCCAAGCACTTCGTACAGTCGATTGTTCTTCAAAAACTCACTGACTCGATCCGCCAAGACAATCATCATCAGCCCACTAAAAATAATGGCTAAGGTCATCACAATCATGCCTCCCGTGGTAATCACGGGAGCATTCGTAACCGGGTCTGTCGTCGATGCCAAAGCAATTGCGCTGAGAATCGAATCGAAGCTGAAGACAAGATTCATGACGACAATCCACGTAACCGCAGTCGCCACAGACCGCTTCGACTGGCCTGACGAATCATCAGACAAATCGTGATCTGCCAACATGTGAGAGATTTCTTTTAATGCGGTGTAGACAATAAAGATTCCTCCCACCAAAACAATTAAAGCATGCCCCGTGAGTCCAAATTCAACCAAGGCACTTTCAACATGCCAAAACTCATCTTGGAAGTAGCCAATCGCTTGAGTGATGATGAACAGCAAAATAATTCTCAGAAAGATGGCCATGCCAATGCCCAATTTTCTGACATAGGACTGGCTCTTTTCTTCAACTCGCTTTGATTCGATACTGATGTACAGCAAGTTGTCAAAACCAAGCACCGCTTGCAGCAGAGTCAGCATGAGCAAAGTCATCACGTACGGAAGGATTTCAGCCATTGTCATAGTAGATTCCGAATTTGAGTCTTTTAGAAATGGAAACAGAAATGAACTGACGAAGGCACGTTTGCCTTCACTCGTGCACTACGGTGCATGCGAAATATGGCGACATCGCGTCAAGATTGGAAGGTCCAAAGTGAATGACCTGCAAAAGTCGTGCTAGCAAGAAAAATTCAAGCACAAACCTGTGGTATCCGCATGCGGATATTGCACAAAAACGGAGAGCTAAAAACCAACACCTTGCTGACATCACAGCCAGGACAAGCTCCCAGACTCTGCTCATGTCCGACCGTACTCATATCCGACCTAGCTCATGCCCAACCTGTCCTGATGCACATGCGCATTGCGTTAGTCATCGTCGCTTACTGCCGCCTGAATTTTGTCGACGTTTTCGATTTCAAAATAGAAGTTGCGGTCGATTGCGAAGGTGGAATCAGCAGTCGGCAGTTCCAGCATCTGCTGAACTGTGGTGGGTGTGATCCAAACGGGCTTCCCATCAACAATCGCCTTGGTACGCACGGTGAATCCATCGACCACATCTTTGAAACGATAGTGAACCGTTGAAGCGGTTCGAGAATACGCAAACGTGGGAATCTTGGTGTGTCGAAGATACTGTTCGAACACGGTCGAAAAATCGATCTTCGCCTGTTCGCTCACATAGTTTTCGATCTCTTCAGTCGTCACTGTTGAGTGTCGGAATGTTTGATTCAGCCCTCGTAAAATGGATCTCCACTTTTCGTCGTTGTCAAGCACATTGCGGATCATGTGCAACATGCTGGCGGCCTTCCAATACATGTCTTTAGAACCAGCTTGATTGATGCCATAGGTGCCAATAATGGGTCTGTCGTTTTTCACAAGTCGACGGCAACCAATCACGTAGTCATCGGCTTCCGTCTTCGTAAAGTGGTAGTTCACAAACAAGGTTTCACTGTAGGTTGTAAAACCTTCCTGAATCCACATATCGGCGATGTCTTTTGCAGTGATGTTATTGCCGAACCATTCATGGCCTGTTTCGTGGATAATAATGAAATCAAACTTCATCCCCACACCTGTGCGGCTTAAGTCTTTGCCTCGATACCCATTCTTGAATCCATTGCCGTACGCGACCGAACTTTGGTGCTCCATGCCCAAATAGGGAACAGCCACCAATTTGTAGCTATCTTCATAAAAAGGATAAGGGCCAAACCAGTGTTCGAAGGCTTCGATCGTGCGAGGAGCTTCCAGAAAGTGTTCTTCTGCATCCGCTTTCTGATGTCGAAGCACCCAGTAATCCATGTCCAAGGGCCCTTGTTCCCCTGCGATCGTTTGCTGCAAACAAACATAGTCACCAATGTTCATGTTCACGCAATAGTTGTTGATGGGGTTCACAACTTGCCAGTGAAATGTCTTTGTGTGTTCTGTCGAATTTGCTTCCTGATTGATCAAACGACCGTTGCAGACTGCCGTAAGATTTTGAGGCACCGTAACACTGATATCAACTCCCCGATCTGGTTCGTCATAGCAGTGATCTTTGTTTGGCCACCAAATGCTGGCTCCAATTCCTTGACATGTTGTTGCAATAAAGTCATTGCCATTGGGATCCTTATCCCATGTCAAACCACCAATCCACGGCGCCTTTTTGCTTTCCTTCGGTACCCCCTCATAGGCAATCTGGATCTTGTGCTGCGTACCAACTTTCAGTTTTTGCGGAAACATCACCCAGTAAACATGGCCTTCTTTTTGAAACTCAAGCGGAAGTGCATCATGAGTGACGGAAGTAATGCGAAGCGGTTCTTGCAGATCAATTTGCATGCGATCAGCAGACTGCCGCACTTCAAATGTCACCTGATTCGTCCCTGAAATCCGCTTGGCTTGGGGGAAGACTTGCACAGCCAACCGGTAGTGTTGCACGTCCCACCACTCACGCTCTGGCGTGATAAACCCACGCAGATGATCCTGTCGAGAAGGCCCACTGAATGCTTCTGAACGGGACATCTCTTGCCCATACAGCAAGGGCGTCAGACAGCCAACCAGAGAGAGAACAAGGCCACAAAGTCTCATGATGGATTTCCGAACAACAAAAAAAATCGGACATCATGCTATCTTCAAGGGAAGACATGTAAACCTGAATACAAGCAATACCTCTGTAGCAGCTTCATTCTTTGCAAGATACCAGTGCCGATGATTCGGTAGCAGTTGAACACAGATGGCTGGTTGAGACGATCGACTAGGCAGTTGAAACGATCGGCTGGCTGCTACTGCATTCGGTTTGGCAGTTTGCTTTTGTCGCGTCAGCAGTCTTCGCGGTTCTTGGCGCGATGCGAAAATCATCCGCCGTAGTAACCCAGGCGGGAGCCTGCCCGACATGACTGACACGATATCCTATGCATTACTCTTCGTCGGATTGCTCTTCGTTCGATTCTGGAAATTCTGGCAGGCTGTTTGTCGCAACAGGTGTTAGCTCACCTGCAAGAGCGGCTTCAACATGAGCCGCCTTTTTCAAGTCGGCTTCTGCTTCTGCGTTCTTGCCATCTGCTTTCAATTGCTTTGCTCGTGCTCGGTAAGCTTCAGCAACAGTACCATCCATTCGATCTGCCGCTTCAAAATCGTTGATCGCGTTATCAAAGTCTGCCACTGCATACCACAAGTCTCCTCGAAGAGAATATGCAGTCGCCGAAGGTTGAAGCATCATGATACTGTCGCAGTCCACAATGGCGTCTTGATACTTGCCCGCACGCATCAAAGATTCCGCTCGACCTTGAAGTGCGGCAACACGACCGGGCTGCAATGAAAGCACTCGACTGTAATCTTGGACAGCAGCGGCAAATTCAGACCCCTTGGCGAGATGTTCAGCACGGCTGAGCCAAATTTCAGGCGTTCCGGGCTTTATGCGAGCTTGTTTCGTAAGTTCATTCAAACCAGCCAGCCATGCTAACCGTCGAGTATCTTCATTGGCTTCTTTAAAACGCTCCAACTTCTGCCATGCAGCTCGGCGATTCACCAGCCACCGCGAATCCAATGGTGCCAGTTCAGTTGCTTTAGAAAAAGCTTCAACCGCCTTTTCATATTCTTCAAGCTGCAAATAAGTCAAACCGCAGTTATTCCATGCAGTGGTTGATTTCGGATTCAATTGAACGGCTCGGTTCAAATCTGCAAGCGCTTCCGGAAACTGGCTTTGCTTCATTCGAGCAAAGCCTCGATTGTTCAACGCATCAATATTTTTCGGGTCCAATTTGATTGCTGTTGAAAAGTGCTTTTCGGCGGCCGCATAGTCTTTATTGGTGAGCTGAACTAAGCCCAAGTTATTCCAAGCTGTTGCGTGTTCAGGATTCAACGTGGTGGCTTGAGTAAAATCGGCAATTGACTTTTCAATCAACCCTTGGTTCATCAAAAAGAAACCTCGAGCATTCCAAACGTCTGCGTTGTTAGGATCAAGTTGTACGGCCACAGAATAGTCGACTCGAGCATTCGCGTATTCTCGCATCATCACATAAACGTCGGCTCGCATGTGAAACAGACGAGCATCACCCGTCGAAATTCCAATCGCTTGAGAAAGCGATTCAATGGCAATATTGACCTGCCCCTGAGACACCGCTGCCTGAGCCTTTTTGGTCAACGCATCGACCGCCGCATTTTCCACGGTCGTATTTTTTGTGGCTTTCGCAACGGTCGCCGCATCGCTGGCTGGTGTTGTTGCTTTGGCGGCAGGACTGTTAATTGAAAGAGGAACACCTGCCTGTTGTGAGTTGTCGCTGGAACCGCAACCAATAAGGGCGGTTGACAATAAGCAAAAAATCCATTTACGCATCACGTTCGCTCCATCGAACAATCCCGAAGTCAATCAACGCAGAACACCGCGCTGCTGATATTGTCCTTCGTAACATCGGTTTATGTCAATTGCGGTTTCAAAGAGAGGATTTTGAAGGGTGCATCCGCTTATTGGGACGCTCAGATTCTGGGGCCGATTTTCACTGGTCCGCAGGCAATGTACGTTCTCGCCCACATATTTCTGCTCGATCAGGTGAAATTGAAAACATCCCAACCAGCGGATGCACCCGATTTTGAAGGCTTTCCATTGAAATTCTTAGCAGCTGCGACGTGCATGGAATTGTTCAGTCCCCTCCATAAAAAAGACTCGTTGACGTGAATTCAACGAGTCTCATGAGTTTGCATCAGCATCCAAAGTGCTCCCGTCGACATGTTTTTACAGGTCACGACGAACGTTGGTATTCACTGGCGATTAGCGAACCACATCAGGTGCTGGAGGAACTGAGAGAATGCCTGGTTGGTCAAATTCGGGAGCAGGTGGCTCTTCCAGAACTGGCAAACATTGGACTCCAACGTCAATCATCAAGTGGCGCAAAGTTTCTTCCGCAAGATTGATTTTGGCGATGATTCCAAGAGTTCCAATTTGACGGCGAGGAATTCGAGTCCACCCTTGAACGTCACTTTGAACGTGTTGAAACAATGCATCGACTCCTACCAGTGATCTCTGAACACTGGTTCGATCGTAACTCTGTTCCGAATCATGAATGAACTTCGCCGTCCGATACAAGCTGTATGCTTCGGCATACGTTTCACGAAAACCGGGATTGTGTGAATAGTTGTAGTACAGATCTAAACACAACTCGTTCATCAAGATTTCAAGTCGAGCTGCCAGTTGACCAACGTTAGAAAAGCCTCCAAATGGAATGCTTTGAGGATTTGGGGCAACCTCGGGCAAGCTGGCTGTGTGATGCTCACGATGAATAACACTGTCCGCAGGTTGAACCTGTGGTGGCTGTTCATAGATCGGCGGCGTATGCACACGACCTCGTGAACATTGAGCATTTGCAGTGGAAGTCAGGATCAATCCGGCAAGGCTACAGAGGACTGTTTGTTGAATCGTCATGGTTCAAATTCCAATTGGCGAAAGTCAGGGGGAAATGGTTTGGCTTAACAACGTTCACAGCAAGCGACTGCTGTGCCAAAAAACAGCCAAACCCACTTAACCCATTGCCATAAAAAAACTTGTGTCGTACTTAACGCGCAGTGCAGCAGATCACACAGTGACCTCATTTTGACTCACACCCATTCAAACCGATGACACTTTGGTGATTCTTGGGTTGCAAATGGCGTCTGATTGGGAATTGGCATGTGTGGCCAATAAAGTGAGTGGCCAAGCGAATACCAGCAACATGACCACAGGTTCTTTCAATGGACCTATTACACAACGCCCATGTGAATCGGAGTGCAAATGACAGCACTGATTGAGCTATCCCATCTGACAAAGGACTACGGGAAATTCCGGGCTCTCAGTGATGTGAATTTCACACTGCACCCGGGAGTCACTGGCTTACTGGGGCCCAACGGTGCTGGCAAAAGCACCCTGATTAAGTTGTTGCTTGGCCTAGTCAAAATGACATCTGGGACAGGATCGGTGCTGGGGCATGACATTGTGAAAGAAGCGCCTGCCATTCGAGCCAAAGTGGGCTACATGCCAGAAGACGACTGCTATATGCATGGATTATCTGGCATCGAATGCGTGCAAGTGGCTGCTCGACTGTCTTGCCTTCCATCAACAGAAGGACTTCGTCGAGGCCATGAGATTTTAGACTTTTGCGGGATGGAACAAGAACGTTACCGCAACGTAGAAACCTACTCGACGGGCATGAGACAAAAGCTGCGATTTGCAATGTCAATTGTGCATGACCCCGAGTTACTCATTTTAGACGAACCCACATCTGGACTAGATCCCGAAGAACGCCAAGCGATGCTGAACCGCATTGGCATTCTGTCACGAAAGTTTGGAAAGGCCGTCATGATCTGCACTCACATTCTCCCTGATGTAAAGGTGGTTTGTGACAACGTTGCAATTTTAGCTGGCGGCGAAATTCGGTTGATGGATTCTCTGGAATCACTCCTGCAATCCGACTCCCCATCCGTCACCATCGAAGTGATGGGCAGTCCAAACATGCTACTTCAGCACCTGAAGACAGCAGGCTTGAACGCGTTAGAAAAAAGAAGAGGGCAGTTACAAGTGAAAGGGACAGCGGCAGACGTGAGCAAGAAAATCTGGGAAGTGGCTTCACAATGTGGAATCGCAATTCAAAACCTCAAAGCATCTCAATCGTCTCTGGAAGAAGTCTTCTTAAACGCAGTCAAGGAGACAAAACATGCCGATTCATAATTTGGGATATCGTGAGTGGGAAGGGGAACGACTTTCCGGAGGCAGTCGCTGGACAGTGGTGGCAGGAATCGGCATTCAACGCGCATGGCAGAACATGTGGCTGCGGCGGATCGCCTTCGTCGTTTGGGCTGCCCCGTTGATGTATGGCATCCTGATCTTTTTAGGAGAACAGTATTTAAGCAACCCGTCTGCCGTGATTCCTCCCAACTCAGATCGCTTGCTGGCTCAGTTTCTGCCTGCAGAAGCAATGCCCGAAATTCGCGACACGCTGGCCAACCTAGACACCATGAACCCCGAAGAGCGCCTCACCATTGTGCGGCCCGTTCTATGGAAGGCTGTCCTGTTAGCGTTACAGCGTTCTCAAATGCTGGGGCTGGTGCTCGTGATTGGACTTGTGGCTCCCCCCTTGATTTCAACCGATGTTCGCAGTCGAGCTTTCCTGCTGTATTTTTCTCGCCCACTGACTCGATTCCAATACATCTTTGGGAAGTTTATGACGGTGGCAACTTTTGTTAGCTTGGTCCTGCTGTTGCCTCAACTATTGCTGTACTTGTTTGCCGTTTTGCTGTCTCCTGATATCAGCGTGGTCGCTCACACATGGGATTTACCACTCCGCTGCGTAGTGATGTTTATTGCCGTGGCGACTCCTGCCATTTTGCTGGCTCTGATGCTGTCGTCGTTAACCGTAGAAACTCGATTTGCCACCTTTGGGTGGTTTGCCATCTGGATTTTTGGGTTGGTTGCTTTCACAGTCATGATCAACGCCAGTCAAGACGTGTCATCCATCATATTGCGACTCGGAGTCTTGTTTCTTTTGTTCGGTGATGTCGCTGTCAACGTACTTGGCTTTTCAGTTGGAGGCAGCAACTTCGACGTTCAAACCATCTTTGTCGTCGCCTTATCTGCAATCTGTGCCGCTGTGATCTTCCGTCAAGTTTCAGCTCCAATGAAAGCCTAGCTAATGTCTGAAATGTTGCTGGAATTGAATCAGGTCACCAAGCTGTACGGGACCGTGATTGGAGTCAACGACTTTAGCATGAGACTTGAACCGGGAGCCCACGGGCTACTTGGTCCAAACGGAGCTGGCAAAAGCACGCTCCTGAATTTGCTCATGGGCCAACTCGTGCCGACTCGAGGAACCGTCAAAGTGATGGGCGAATCACCTCGCAACAATCGCAAGCTGATGAGCCAGCTGGGGTTTTGCCCAGGCTTCGAAGGAATGTACGCTCGCACCAATGCCAAAGACTGGGTTACGTTGTGTGCTCGACTTCAAGGGCTTTCCAAGCGAAATGCAAATCGTCGAGCCGACGAATGCTTGGAACTGGTTGGAATGTCTTCCGACCAAAACCGACCGATTTCTTCGTACAGTCGAGGCATGCGGCAACGCACCAAGTTGGCCCAAGCCATCGCCCATGATCCTCAGTTTTTAATCTTGGATGAACCCTTCAGTGGCTTAGATCCCATTGGTCGGTCCGAAATGACAGACGTTCTGAAAACATGGGTCGAGCAAGGAAAAAGTGTCATCATCGCCAGTCATGTGCTGCATGAAATCGAAGCGCTGACAGATCGTTTCCTGTTGATCTGCGGAGGACGACTGCTGGCATCGGGTACGGCGGCAGAAGTCAACAATCTGCTTTTGGAAAGTCCGACAGAACTGTCTGTCGACTGTGAAGATGCTTACCAGCTAGGAAGCCTACTGGTTCAAGGCCAATTGATTGACAGCATGCGAATCGAACAATTGCCACGGCATGGTCAGCGCCTGCATTTGCAAACTTCCGCAAGTGGCCCGTTAATGGGACAGCTTCCAGATTTGATTCATCAGCATCACTTAACCGTTTACCATGTCAGTTCAGCGGATGATTCGCTGCAAACTTTGTTCAATTCACTTATGAAAATTCATCGAGGCGAACAATGAACAGCCTGTTTGCAATGTTTGGTTTCGAACTGAAACGTTTAATGACTCCTGCTCGACTGTTCTGGTGGTTCTGCGTGGCCGCCTTTCCAGCGTGTATTGTGCTGTTACTGCACACCTTTGGAGAATTTGACAACGTCGAACGCATGCGAACTCAACTCGCGTCTGGTCGATATGTCGGTTCGATCGAAAACGCAACTTTGATTACCGATGCAATTTTAACCATCGTGATCTACTACCTAGCTCCCGGAATTGCATGCATGCTCGGAGCACTGCTGACGGCTTCTCCGGCGGTCGCATCAGAACTGGAACAGCACAGCTGGATTTACTTTGCCACTCGCCCAAACGGATTGTTTCACTTGGTGATTGGCAAATACTTGGTGGCGTTTGTCTGGGCCGCTTCTTCAACCTTAATTGGACTGTGGATGGCCATTGCAATTGCAGAAATCGACGACAAGTGGAATGTGCTCACGACACTCACCACGATCAGCCTGTTTTCGGCCATGTCGTATTCGGCTTTGTACATCATGATCGGAACCCTGTTTTATCGCCGAGCCATGATTTTTTGTGTGGCTTACACGGCGGGCATCGAAATCACAATGAGCTTTGTGCCAGCTGTGATCAATCGCTTAACCATTCAGTACCGTCTGCGTGCTTTTCTATTCGATAACGAATCACCACTTAAAAAGATGATCGATGACGACACGTTTGACAGACTCTTTGTCGGCACCGACACAACCACTCAAACCGTGCTTTGGCTGATCACTTTGACCGCCGTGTTTTTAGCGGTTGCGTTAACATCTGTTCAAGTACGCGAATTTACCGGAGCAGCCGAAACCGAAAGCACCTAGCAGCCTGCAACAACGCCTGCGAAGATTCCTTCCAGCAAACGCCTGTTTTCAAGAATTGATTGATCAGTCGGCAAGACTCGGCAATCTTGTGTCCTTATGATTGCCAAATGACTTTCAAAAGGCGTGTGTGTTTATGTCTGAATCTGATTTGATGTTTCACCGGATCGTGGCTGGCTGTGGCTTGTTTGCGATGATCTTTTTCGCGTGGTGTTTAAGCCACCATAAGCGAAAGTTTCCACTTCGAGTTGTCATCGGTGGATTGTTGATTCAGCTGGCCTTGGTGCTATTGATTTTCAAGACACAAAAAGGCCGGTTTCTGTTTTCGTGGCTAGGCGACACGTTCACAAAGCTGTTGGACTTTGTGGATCAAGGCAGCGAGATTGTTTTTGGAGACAACTTTCGTGAGTTCTATTTTGCCTTCAAAGTGCTGCCAACGATTATCTTCTTTTCTGCCTTGATGGCCGTGCTGTATCACCTTCGCATTATGCAGCTGATCGTGAAGGCTTTGGCTTGGGTCTTGCAGTCGACTCTTAAAATTTCTGGTGCCGAAAGTTTGTCTGCGGCAGCCAATATCTTTGTCGGTCAGACAGAAGCTCCGTTTGTGATTCGGCCTTACATTCCAACGATGACAAAGTCGGAACTGATGGCCATTATGACGGGAGGATTTGCAACAGTGGCAGGAGGAGTGCTCGCGCTCTACGTG
>CAYTUE010000039.1:17282-32588 GCA_964441085.1 uncultured Planctomycetaceae bacterium | reverse complement strand
CTAACCGTGGAGCGCTGACAGTCGAGCACTGACTGTCACGGCTTTGATTTAAGTTGTTCAATCATGCTCGCAACTTGCAACATTTTCGCTTCTTCAAAGATGGGCGCCTGTAATTGAACTCCAATTGGTAGGCCCTGTGAATCCTGTCCACAAGGAATGCTAATGGCCGGAATCCCAGCTAAGTTGGCGCTAATGGTATAGATATCGCTTAAGTACATCGCCAACGGATCATTTCGTTTTTCACCGATACGAAATGCGGTTGTGGGAGCCACAGGCCCAATGAGCACGTCCACGTTTTTAAAGGCGTCGTCGTAGTCTTGTCGAATACGGCGGCGAACCTTGAGCGCTTTGAGGTAATACTGATCGGAATATCCTTCCGACAACGCATAAGTGCCTAACATGATTCGGCGTTTGACTTCCGAATCAAATCCTTCGCCTCGATTCCGCCGATAAACGTCAACCAGCTTGTCGACTTTGGGATCGTAGTTTTCTGTGCGGTGGCCGTAGTGAATGCCGTCGTATCGAGCCAAGTTGCTGGACGCTTCGCTTGGAGCCACCAAGTAGTACGTCGCCACGCTGTATTTGGCATGAGGCAATGTTACGGGTTTTACTGTTGCTCCTGCAGCTTGAAGCTTTTCGATCACAGCTTGAACGTGAACTTTTACTTCGTCGTCAAGGCCTTCTGCAAAGTGTTCATCAACGACTCCAATGGTCAGACCTTCGACATTGCTGCCGATTGTCGAAACATAATCTGGAACGTCCAAGTCCATACTCGTGGTGTCTCGCTGATCGTGTCCGGCGATCACGGACAGGAGCAAGGATGCTCCCAGAACATCGTTGGCCAGAGGTCCGATTTGGTCCAGCGAACTGGCGAATGCGAGTAGCCCGTATCGAGACACTCGACCGTATGTCGGTTTCATTCCAACAACTCCGCAAAACGAGGCGGGTTGTCGAATGGACCCTCCTGTGTCTGAACCAACCGCCAACGGGACCATTTTTGCGGCAACAGCGGCTGCGGATCCTCCTGAAGATCCTCCTGGAGTGTGTTCTGGGTTTCTGGGATTTCGAGTGATTCCACAGTAGGACGTTTCCGTCGAAGATCCCATGGCAAATTCATCCATGTTCAGCTTGCCGATGACGATTCCATCGGCGGCTTGAATTCGTTGAACAACATCGGAATCGTAGGGCGGTTTAAAGTTGGCCAGCATCCGACTGCCGCAAGTTGTCGGAATGCCTTTTTCGCACATGTTGTCTTTGATGCCAATGGGCAGCCCTTGCAAAGGGCTGATGGCTTCTCCGGCAGCGCGACGTTTGTCGATTTGTTCAGCCTGTTGCAGGGCCGCTTCGGTGTTCAAATGGACGAACGCGTTGATGGTTGCGTTTTCTGCTTCGATGTTTTGGAAGCAGGCGGCAACAAGCTGTTGGCTCGAAATTTGGCCAGTCGTCAGTTGGTCGAGCAGTTGCTGAGTCGGCAGGCCGGGAAGTTCGGAAATCGGCATGGTGAAATCGTTCAAGCTGTTTGCGGATGAGAAAAAAGCGGGCGAAGAATGCCGCTTGTGGGTCTGAATTTGATGACGGTTCTGAATTTGATAACGGTTCTGAATTTAATAACAGTGCCGTGAAATTTGCTGGTGTGAGGCAGCGGTGTGAGGCAGCGGTGTGAGGCAGCGGTGTGAGGCAGCGGTGTGAGGCACACCGGGAGTCGTGCAGAAAACTCTTGTCTTTCCCAGCATCAGGGGCAGGTTTTAATGCCCCGTTTGATCGATCACTTGAGGAACCTGGAAGTATTTTCCGTCGGTTTTGGGGGCATTCGCTAAGGCATCTTGTGGAGACAAGCATGGGCGAACTTCGTCGGGGCGAAAAACGTTGCCTTGGTCGAGTGCATGAACCATGGGTTCGACGCCTTCTGTGTCGACTTCATTCAGCAATTCCACGTAATCAAGGACTTTGGTGAGCTGCTCGGCGTAGGTGCTCATTTCGTCTTCGGTTAATTCAAGACGGGCCAGTTTGGCGACTTCTCGCACTTCTTCAGGTTTCATTGAGGGGTTCCGTTTGCAGGGATACTGGGCGTTTTTTGCGGGCAAGCCCGAAGTTTTGCAGGTCGAAGCCTGAGATCAAGCCGGTGATGTCTCATGGAGAGGAAAACCAGCGGGGAACAAGGAATTTCAGGTGAATTCGAAAAACGGCATGATAGCGAATGACGACGAAGTGATAAGATCCCGCTCCGCTCGTGGGAATGGCCATTGTTGAGCCTTCCAATAGTGGGTTTTTCGGCAATTGAAGTGTGCGAAATCACCGCTGAATCAATCAGTTGATTTCACGTTTCTCACTGCATTGTGATGCAATCAAACCGTTGTTTTGCCGACTATTTTTGCCGTCGCTGTTGCTAGCGTCGGTTCGCTTTGTTTTCTGATTTGCTTCAAAATGACGACCGCTAGCCCAGCCACAGAAGCCACTGACGGTGTTGTTCGCCGAAACGACATCCGCAATATTGCCATTATCGCTCACGTCGACCACGGCAAAACATCACTGGTTGATTGCTTGATTAAGCAAAGCGGAATGTTCCGTGAAAACCAGAAAATGCAAGATTGCGTGCTGGATAGCAACGATCTTGAACGCGAACGTGGAATTACGATTCTCGCCAAAAACATCGCCATGATGTACGAAGGCGTGCGGGTCAACATCATCGATACGCCAGGCCATGCCGACTTCGGAGGCGAGGTTGAGCGAGTTTTGAAGATGGCCGACGGAGCTGTCTTGCTGGTTGACGCTTTCGAAGGTCCTCGCCCGCAAACGCGATTCGTCCTTCAAAAAGCACTCCAAAATGGCTTAAAGTTGATGGTCGTGATCAACAAGATCGACCGGCAAGACTGTCGCCCAGACGAAGTGCTGGGCAAAACCTTCGACCTGCTGGTTGAACTGGGTGCCGACGACGAAACTTTGGACTTCCCCTATATTTTCTGCAGTGCCAAAGAAGGCTACGCAGTTCACGACCCGACGCACCGCGAAGGCGACATTCGCCCGCTGCTCGACATGGTTGTTGAAAAGATTCCGGGGCCTCCTGTTCGCCCCGATGACCCCTTGCAGTTGATGGTAACATCATTGCAGTATTCAAAATACGTGGGACGTATTGCCACAGGCCGAATTGCGGCCGGGCAGGTCAAAACGGGCCAGCAAATTGCGATCATGCGTAAAGATGGTTCCATCGACAAAACAAAGGTCGACCAAGTTCAACTGTTTGACAACTTGGGCCGTACCGATGCAGAAGCAGCCAGCGCCGGAGACATCGTGGCGTTAATTGGTTTGCCTGATCCGAACATTGGCGACACAGTCGCAGACCCCGAAGCACCCGTGGCACTGGAACGAGTCGAAGTGGACGAACCCACTTTGTCGATGAAGTTTACAATCAACAGTTCTCCACTGGCTGGTCAAGACGGTAAGTACGTGACGAGTCGAAATCTTCGAGAACGTTTGACTCGCGAACTTCAGTCCAACGTGGCTTTGCGAATCGAAGAAACAGAAGACAAAGATTCCTTCCAAGTGTCTGGTCGAGGAATTTTGCATCTGGCCGTGTTGATCGAAACAATGCGTCGAGAAGGTTTTGAACTTTCGGTTGGTAAACCAGAAGTCATCGTTAAAGAAATTGATGGCAAGAAGTGCGAACCATACGAATTGCTTGTGGTTGATGTTCCGACCGCAGACGTTGGTCCTGTGATGGAACTGGTGGGATATCGTCGAGGTCAAGCCAAAGAAATGACGGCCACAGACACCGGCATGACTCACTTGGAATTCAGCATTCCAGCTCGAGGCTTAATCGGCCTGAAGACTCGATTGCTCAATGCCACGCGAGGCGAAGCAATCATGCATCACCGTTTCGAAGAATACAAACCTGTCGAAGGCGACGTTCCTGCTCGAACAAACGGCGTATTGGTTTCACAGGTCGGCGGCAAAGCTGTGGCTTACGCATTGTGGAAACTTCAAGATCGAGCCGACATGTTTGTTAAGCATGGCGAAGACGTCTACGAAGGGATGATCATTGGCGAAAACAGCCGTGACAACGACATGGTTGTGAACCCGATTCGTGAAAAGAAATTGACCAACGTGCGTTCTTCTGGAGCAGACGACGCCATCACGATGAAGCCGCCTCGAGAAATGACTTTGGAATCGGCTTTGGAATACATCGAGTGGGACGAATTGGTCGAAGTGACTCCTTCCATCATCCGCCTTCGCAAAGTCCATCTGACAGAAAATGCTCGCAAAAAATTCCGTCGATAGGACAACTGATATCAATTGATGAAATCAAACGGCGGTCTGAAATTCAGACCGCCGTTTTTATGCGCTGTGTCTCAGCCGACAGGCTGTTTTCGAGCGGTTGAACACTGCAGTTTGATGCGACTGCTGTTCAATGCGACTACAGTTCGAACGACTGCAGTTCGATACGACTACAGTTAGTCTGGATACACGTCTTCTGGTGATGACCGCAAATGACCGGGTGAAATTCCACCGGACGGGCCACTGGGGATTGTAAGCCGAGGTGTCGACCGTGAACTGGATTCAGACACTGCCCCCCCACCTGAACTGCTGACTGGGTTTCCTGATGAGACAGGGTGTATGTGCAGTGGCTGATTGGAATTGACCGGGGAACCACCATGACTTTGAGTCGGCTGGTGAGCAGGGTTGTCAGACATCATTGCTGATTGAACAGGCTGGAAGGTTGGTTCACCCATTCGCACAACAGGTGTCGAACGGTGGCGTTGGACCATCAAATTGTAGGAAGGCTTTTGAGACGTGAAGGTCGATTCAATTTGCTTGATAACTTCAACCGTCTGACGAGGAGTCGGCTGTGATACAATTTTCAGGTAGCTCATCCGTTTTGAACGCATGGGTAATCCTGTTGCAAAATTCACTAAGCATGTTCCTGCGGTGCGGCCAGCTGAAATCATCATGTTGGCGTCAGCAGCAGATTCGATGCGCCCCGTAAACCCGACTTCAGCAGCTTCGCCAGACATCGCAAGAAGCCGGTAAGTGTTCTGCATACGGATGGGAGATTCCTGCTGCAAATAACGATCGGTCACCCAAACATCACCCGCTTTCGAACTCGTTGATCCGTAGGGCAGCAAGCCGATGGATTCATCAATAAGTTCTGCAATCGCTGCTGTTTGAAACTTTTGTTGCAATGCGGCTCGCAAGTTGACTCGTTGTTCAAACGGTGTTGCCGACACACATTGATCGAGAAAAGCATCCAGTCCGTCGATGGCAGTAATCTGGTTCTGGCTTGTTAAAACAAAACGAAAGCCCCCTCCAACCATTCCGACATAGGGTTCGATTCCCGGAGGCACTTGATGGTTTGCGGTGCCGTTTGATGATGGGGTTGCCGAATCAAACGTCTGCTTTTGGCCGTTCATGTCTTGGGAATATTGAACTCGATGATACATCACCTGCAATGTGTAGCCGTGATGTGATGCGTTTAATACGCTTAGGCTAAGAGCTAATTGAAGAGATGTTTCGGCCGTCAGTTGGTCGGTGGTCTGCGTGTTGAGATCCGTGGTCGCTTGAACGACGTTTTGCCGAATGGTTTTCGTGAACGGAAACTGATCCCCCACTTGGAAGCGAACAATTGGCTTTGAAGAGTGAAGGTGGGTCGGATTCAATCCCGACGGATTCAGACCAGTGCCTATTGATAAGTGTGAGTCACTGGTTTGGTGGCCCAGAGTGTGATCAACAACATGGCTTGCTGCGTCGGCTGAGCGGGGGATTTCTAAGCCACTGGGAAGAGGCGCTGGGTGCGCCAGACTGAGATTGGTTGCCGTAGGTTCCAGAGTTTCTGGCTCCAGAGATTCTGGTTTCAGAGATTCTGGTGCGGATGTTCCCAGCAATTCATGCAGTAGCGTGTCGTCTTCTGACATCGATGGTGCATCGGTGTCGGAAGAGCCACAACCTGAAATTCCGATCAAAACACCACAGGCAATGGCGGTCAAACCTAAGTTTGCTGGCGTCATCGATTCCATCCATGGAAAAAACATCACGACTCATGGGGCATGCCGAGCATTTCGGCATGCCTGTTTTTTAGCAAAAGCAAGGGGGAGTGGTAAACAGGAACTGTCATCCACCGCTGCAACAGCCCAAGTGTTGACTTGATTCACCGAGCGTGGTCAGAGAGGCCTGGATCCATGCTCATTACAGATCCATGCTCATTACCGATTCAAGCGATTTGCTACTGAGCACTGCTCATATCGGGACGCAGTTTTGCGGCATCACGCAGGTAGCAGTGAACGATTTCCGCTGGTTTTTTGTCGGTATTCACATGCAGCAGGATGCGGATGCACTGAGGCATGGCGTCAGGAACGGGAATTTCCAGTGCACACAGCAAAGGCACCGTGTGCATGCCGATGTGTCGAGCCGCTTCGGCTGGAAAACAGCTGGTCAAATCAGACGTCGTCGTGAAAACAGCGGAAATAACGTCGTCGTAATCCGTGATCTGATTTCGGTCCAAAATGTCCTGCATTAATTCTCGAGTCGCCTCACGAATTTCGTCTGGATCGTCTTTCGCGACAGAGACCGCACCTCTGATCCCACGTACCGCCATTACGAAAACCCCTGCTAAAACTTGAGAAAAAAGTGTTTGGGTTCACAGCAAATTCGATCGGTAATGTACCACTTGAATCCGCTACGACCTGTCTCAATCCCGTTGTCACGAGTGCAAAAACGTCACTTGTTCGCTTCTTCGCCCTTGAAAACAACGCATTCGGCCAACAGCTTACCCCTTCTGTTGCCGTCAGGAACAGACTGGAAGCACTGCAGCTTGCCTTGACTTCCAAAATCCCAGTGAATGCCCAAAAATGCGTCCCAAACGTCTCGAATCTGGCCACGCTGTCAACAACTTGAAGTTTGCACACTGCGGTGGTACGGTTCGCGCAAAGGCAAGAGGTTTTGCTCACGCTTTCAATGCGCGCTGACGACGTAGATGGTCAGACGTTATGTAGAAACAGGTCTTTTGACAGACTTGTTTATCCCAGATTCGCCATCGCACCTATTCTGATGGCCGTGTTCGCCGCGACCTGCGGCTCTTCAATTCGAGGTCCTTACCACAATGGCAGACACTAAGTACGTATACACTTTCGGTGACGGCAAAGCAGACGGCAACACCACTCAAAAGGCACTCTTGGGCGGTAAGGGCGCGAATCTGGCCGAAATGAGCCGCATTGGACTTCCTGTGCCAGCTGGTTTCACCATCACCACTGAAGTCTGCACCTACTTTTACGACAATGGCAAAAGCTATCCTCCCGAGCTCAAAGCTCAGGTCGAAGCAGCCATTGCCGATGCCGAAGCCTGCATGGGCAAAAAATACGGCGATCCAGCCAACCCATTGCTGTTGTCTTGCCGTTCGGGTGCTCGGGAATCCATGCCCGGCATGATGGATACCGTTTTGAACATCGGTATCAACGAAGAAGTTGTTCAGGCTTTAATTAAGCAATCTGGCAACGAACACTTCGCATGGGATAGCTACCGACGTCTGATTCAGATGTACGGCGACGTTGTTTTGGGGCTGAAGCCAGAAAACAAAAACGACGACGACCACTTCGAAGAAATCTTGGACGCAGCTCGCGAAAAAGAAAATGTTGAACACGAATCGGGCCTAAGCATCGAAGCGATCAAGCAGATCGTAGTTGATTTTAAAGCCGTTATTAAGACTCACGCTGGCATCGAATTCCCAGAAGATCCGATGGAACAATTGTGGGGCTGCATCGGAGCTGTCTTCGGAAGCTGGGGTAACGACCGAGCACAAGTTTACCGTCGTCAGTACGGCATTCCTCACTCATGGGGCACAGCGACTAATGTTCAAGCCATGGTCTTCGGTAACTTGGGCGACGAATGTGCCACCGGTGTTGGCCTGACTCGAAACTGTTCTGATGGAACACCAGGTTTCTGCGGTGACTACCTCATCAACGCTCAGGGGGAAGATGTTGTTGCGGGTACTCGAACTCCAAAGCGAGTCGAAGAGACTTTGCACATCGACAAGCCAGAAGCTTTTGAACAGCTGACCAACATCGGCAAGACTTTAGAGCAACACTACAAAGACGTTCAAGACATTGAATTCACTGTCGAAAACGGCAAGGTGTGGATGCTGCAAACTCGAAACGCCAAGCGAACTGGTTTTGCTGCCGTTCGTATTGCTGTCGACTTGGTCAACGAAGGCTTGATCGACGTCAAAACGGCTTTGGAAAAACGACGAATTCCAGCTGACGACCTCAACCAACTGCTGCAACCTATTTTCAATCCTGCTGCCAAGGCAACAGCTGAAAAAGAAAACCGTCTGTTGGCCAAGGGCATTAACGCCGGTCCAGGTGCTGCGACTGGTCAGATTGTCTTTCACGCGTCTGACGCCGAAGAACAATGGGTTGCTGACAACGACAAACAACTGGTTTTGGTTCGCAAAGAAACCAGCCCAGAAGACCTGCGTGGCATGAAAGTCGCCCAAGGAATTTTGACTGCCTTCGGTGGAGCATCTTCTCACGCGGCTTTGGTTTCTCGCCAAATGGGCAAGACCTGTGTCTGCGGTTGCGATGCATTGAACATCGATTACGAAGCCGGCACCGTGACCGTGAACGGTCAAGTGTTGAAGGGCGGAGACTGGATTTCTGTCGACGGTTTCACGGGCGAAGTCTTCGCTGGCAAAATCGAAACCAGCCCATCAGAAGTCATGGAAGTCATGACTGGCAACATGAAGCCTGAAGAATCAGAAGTGTATCAACGATACGCTCAACTGATGGCATGGGCCGACGAAAACCGAAAGCTGAATGTTCGAGCCAACACAGAATCTCACGATGCAGAAATCAGTCTGCAACTGGGTGCAGAAGGTGTGGGCCTGTGTCGTACAGAACACATGTTCTTCGATCACTTGGACGAAATGCGTGAAATGATCTTCTCAACAACTGTTGAAGATCGTCAAGCCGCTTTAGAAAAACTCATCACCTTCCAACGTGCTGACTTCACTCACTTGTTCAAAGTGATGGCTGGCAAAGCTGTAACCATTCGACTGTTGGATCCACCGTTGCATGAGTTCCTTAGCGAACATCATATGCACGAAGATCCCGCCTTGGCTGGCAAGTTGGCGTCAACCTTTGGTGTGACCGAAGAAGATGTGAGCCGTCGAGTTGCCGAATTGGTTGAATCAAACCCAATGCTTGGTCACCGTGGATGTCGTTTGGGAATCGTGTATCCAGAAATCACTGCGATGCAAGCTCGAGCTATCCTTGAAGCGGCTTGTGCATGTAAGAAGGAAGGCATTGAAGTGCTTCCTGAAATCATGATTCCACTGGCTGGCTACAAAGCTGAAGTCGACAACCAAACTGCTGTCATCAAAGAAACCGCCGCCAAGGTCTTTGACGAACAAGGTGTGACTGTTGAATTTATGACAGGCACAATGATCGAAATCCCACGAGCTGCTTTGACAGCGGGTGAGATTGCTGACACGGCTGAATTCTTTAGCTTCGGTACCAACGACCTGACTCAAACAGGCCTAGGAATTAGCCGAGACGACTACAAAGGCTTCATCGGTTACTACACCGAAAACGACATCATGCCAGCCGACCCATTCCAAACAGTCGACCAGACTGGAATTGGCCGCTTGATGAAAATTGCCGTTGCGGATGGTCGAGAAACTCGTCCAGAACTGAAGATCGGTATTTGTGGCGAGCACGGCGGAGATCCAAAATCCGTTTACTTCTGCCACGAAATCGGCCTGAACTACGTCAGCTGTTCACCAAGAAGAATCCCAATCGCTCGATTGGCAGCCGCTCAAGCAGCTGTCGAAGCTGGCTAATTGGGTGATAAAGTCATCGCGATGAATTCGTACCCGGCTGAATGTCAAACAGGCATGCAGCCGGGTATTTTTACGCGCCGTGGATGAGATTCAAAGGCAGTGAGCGGTGGTCACTGGGCAAGACTGGGCAACTGATTAACACTGAATGGCTAGTTGAATATCCGTTTCATCTGCAGTTCACGCTTGGTTACATTAAGAGTGGCCGTGGTTGGAGCGAGGGACGAGTGAAACCACGGAACGAGTCAGCGGGAAATATGATGCCGCCAAAGTGCTAGGCTCAACCAGGGTTTCCCTCGCTGCGCTCAGTTCAACCCCGGCTACCCGTTTGACATGCTCAAGAGTGATCCGAGGTGCTGGGTGAGTTCCTGACGCAGGCGAGGAAGCTGCTGAGTGATCAAGAATGTTTCACAGGCTTCGACAAATGGGGCGAGAACCGGCAGAGGTTCGTTGGCAGATGGAACAACGGGAACTAAAGCATTGGCTACCCATTCAAGCACTGGTTGGATTCCTTCTCCCGTTGTACTGGTGACTGAAAACGAATCAATGTCGCCGGGTTCATCTGCCATGTGATCAGCCGCTGGCAGGTCGCTTTTATTGTGGACCACGCACACTGGAATTCTTTGTCTCGCCAAATCCAGGAGTGCTCCATCTTGATCAGACCACCCCGTATTTTGATCTGATATCACGATGCACAAGTCGGCCGCTTGAATCATGTTTTTCGCCGCCGAAATCCCTCGCAGTTCAATGTCGTCTTGACTGTCGCTTCGAATACCAGCTGTGTCTACCAGTTGAACGGGCCAGCCCGCAATCACGATCTCACACTGTATTAAGTCTCGGGTTGTCCCTGGTTGCTCAAAGACGATGGATCTTTGGTAACCGACAACCGCGTTCAGAAAGCTCGACTTTCCCGCATTGGGCTCACCAACGATCGCCACGACCCAAGGTTCCACCAAATGATCGGCAAAGGATTTCCAACTCAAAAAGTGCTTTACAATTTCGGTTGCCTGATGCACATCTTGGCATTCATTCAGACGGTTTGTCAGCCCCTGAAGAGCATCCGGTTGGCTAAGAATGAGATTGGCTGTGACGATCGTTTTCGACTTCAGTAACAGCTGTTGCCATCGGCGATTGATTGCACCTTGTCGTTCGAGCGAAGCGTGCATGTCGGTGGCATTTTGTTTGCCTTCAATCGTTGACCGCTGATCGTCTGTATTTTTAATTCCAGCGGCCTGAAGATCCTTTAGGATTCTTTGAACGGGCGCGGGGCCTCCATGGCAGTTGACTTCCCACTGATTCGAACTGATTCGCACAACAACAACATCTTCTTGCCTCCAATCACCATAAGTGATTTTTCCCACTTTGCATTGGCTTAGGCTCCGGCCTCCCACAGATTGAAACAAGCTGTCAGCAGGATGGTCAGCTGTGAGCTGGCTGCAATGAAATCGAATCACGGCAACAGCTCCTCGTCCAGGCCCGGTTAGGCGTTCGGCGAAGTGATCCATAACCTAGCGTTCCGGAATAGCTGATGATGAGCGTGGACAGGGAAAGGACAAGACAACAAGAAGATACAATGCGGACACCGGGCCGTTCAAACCAATCGTTTTTTGAAATCAAGAGTCTTGGTTTTCATCAAATTCCGCTACAGTTCGGCCATGAAATCTGAATGCGCGAAATACGGATTCAATTGACAAAATTCACTGACGCGTTTGCAGATGATATCACCGCTTGCTTTCTAGCGTCGGTTTTCTTTCAAGCGTTCTCTTCTTTCTTTTCAACCGGCAATCTCATGAAGGTGTTGATTTTAGCAGGTGGTGAATCGGCAGAAAGATCCGTGAGTCTTGCGGGAGGCAAGGCCGTGCATCACGCGATTGGCCAATTGCCTGAATTCGAATCCGTTTTGATCGACCCGAGCCAACAACCGTGGCTGAATATCGCATCAGATGTTGTCTTTCCCGTGTTGCATGGATCTGATGGAGAAGACGGCAGTTTGCAAAGGGTCTTGGAAAAGAACGGCCAAGCTTTCGTTGGAAGTGGCTCGGCAGCCTGTGAACTTACGTTTAACAAACAGGCTTGTTCGAAAAGGTTGACTCAGCATGGGATTGCCTGCCCGGCCGAAGTCGGTGTGAATTTCGGTCAAAGTGAAGATGTTTGGAAGGACGCGTTTCGTCAATTGAAAGCTGTGGCTCCCAATTCCAATCAGTGGGTCGTAAAACCAAACCAGCAGGGGTCGAGCGTCGGCATTGCTGTTTTGGATGACACGAATTCCAGTTTTTCTGAACAACTGGTTTCCGCAATTCGGAACGCATTTCAATTCGATCAAACGTGTCTGATTCAACAATACATTGCTGGTCGAGAAATCACGGTTTCTTTACTGGATGGTGAAGTTCTGTCTGCCATCGAAATTTCTGTACCATCCGGATTTTACGACTTTCATGCCAAGTATGAATCTCTCACAACAAAGTACCAAATCGCACGCGATCAAACAGCCAAGATTTGCTGCAATCAAGCCAAACAAATCAATCACGATTGTCATTGTGAAGGGATTGTTCGAATTGACTTTCGAATCGACAAAACGGGCCACCCTTGGTTTTTAGAACTAAACACAATTCCGGGCATGTCGGAACGTAGCCTTGTTCCGAAAAGTGCGGTGGAGCGAGGTTGGTCGCTGAGTGAGCTTTGTCGTCGAGCCATCATGAATGTGCTGGCGGATTGATTCAAACACACTTCAACATGACCACTGTAAGATCATTTGTAAGGCCGTTCGGTGTGGCAGACCTAGAAGCTGCTGCAATACCATCTGTTATTGCTGTCGCAACCGTCTGGCATTGCGTTCGAAAGCATATAAAAGCGCCCGCACGAGAACTTTGATGTCACCTTCTGTTTTGGGCACGTAGTCTTCGGCACCTAAGCGAATGGCTTCAATTGCTTTTGTCATGTCATCGTCTCCTGTGAGGATCACGATTGGCACTTCGGGACAGGCTGTATGCAATTGTGTGAACGTTGAAAAACCGCTGGAATCGGGAAGGTTAAGATCTGTGAGAATGACGTCAATCGCAACTTCTTGCAACTTGGCAATGGCGTCTTTCAGGGTGGCAACTGAAACTAAGTTAAAACGATGATCAGTACGAAATCGAGCCTTCATAATGGCGATATCATAGTCTGAATCTTCAACCAGAAGAATCTGAATTTCGGTTGCCATAAAGCACGGTCTTCATTGAGGGGGATGACAACATGAATGAGCATGTGATCGGTGTTGCAGGGTTGCTCGGTATTGCAGGGTTAAACAGTGAGGATGCAAAACGTTCACACAACTGCGAGGGCTTAAAAAGAGCCAAGGCAATGCGGTTGTCACTATCCCGAATCCCGCCGTCATTTTCCACCACTGACGCAGCAAATTTCGTGACCATGCCACAAAGTGATTACCTTGGCTGGCGATACCAAATCAAGCAGTAACAGCCACATCAGAGAGGGTTAACCACAGGCACGAGAGGCAGGTTTTTCAGTACTGTCATGGTAAATCTCGTCGTTTTGAAATCCTCATTGGATTGCGATTTGGCTTTGGGCAAAGTGGCTATTTCACTCGACAGGCGATGAAAAGAACGAGTTTTGATGATAACCATTCAGACAAGGGGGAGACTTTGGCTACAATGAGACTGCACTCTCATCATCCGCAGGCCGACCATTCTATTGTGGTTCAAGCAAGCTACCTGCATTTTTTTTAATGATTAAGTAACGAGAGACGGAAGACCAACGTGCAGAAATTGATGCTTGGTGAAAATCAGCATAAGTCAACACGGACATCTCAATGGGCTGGCTGGCCGTTGCAGATTGCAGTTCCCTTGTTATGCGCTGCTCTTGTTTTTCTGTTTGTTCAGCAGATTTACCAAGACCATCTTTCGCGTTTGCAGCGAGACGAAAAGCGGACGTGTGAGCAATGGAGTCAGACAATTGAATCGGCGATTGTTCGTTCGGTTCGTGAACGGATGGCTCGGGCAGAGGGATTGGCCAACTTAATCGTCTTAAAGCCTCACGTAACAGATGCAGATCTTGCTACGTATGCCTCCCTGCTTTTTGTAGCAGATCCTGATATTCAGCATGCGGCCGTGATTCAAGGCGCGGCGATCAAATCGTTTTCTGCGGCAACACAAAATCAGCGATCAGACGCGATTGATACGTGGCAGATTCCCCAACCCTCTCCTGCAGTCCAAGCCAAGCTGCAGGCTGGGCATTCCATTTTAGATGGCCCCGTGGAACAACAGCATGGGAAACAAGCGTTCGTGTTTCGAGTTCCCTTGATGTTACGTAGCCGAATGAGGCGAGGCTTGGGGGAAGAAAATTCGCCAGCAAAGCACCGTGGGCATGTTGCTTTCGTTGTCGAATTGCAGGCACTTGCAGCGGAAATTCACTCCGACGCGGCTCAGGTCTTACAGATTAGTGTTGAACAGTTAAATCCGGATACAGATGCCGCCGTTTTGCTGTTGGGAGAACACATATCCAAGAGAGCACCATGTGTTGAATCACCGATTGAATTGCCGGGCGCGACATGGAGAATTCGGCTCATGCCCATCATCGGGTGGGCCGATCGAATGCCCGATCAGTTGGTTGTTTCTATCGCAAGCACTGCTTTGTGCGTGCTTACCGCTTTGGTCGTGTGGCTGTTTCTTCGATTTCACCTGATGCGATCCGAACATCTTTCACAACTACAATCTGCTCAACAGTTGATGCAGGAATCACAGACGAGACTTCAGCAAAGTAACATCGACTTGGAACAATTCGCCTACGTTGCTTCTCATGACCTGCAAACGCCATTGCGAGGAATCGCTGGGTTTGCCCAACTCCTCGACGAAGAATACTCAGACAAACTTGACGAAACAGCATCCGGTTACATCAGCCGCATCACTGAGGGAACTCAAAGAATGCAACGGCTGATTCAAGACCTGCTGCTGTATTCTCAGGTTGAAGTTCAAGGACAGCAGCTAAAACCAGTCAACTTAAATCAAGTGGTTGATGATATTCTGTTGTTGCTTGAACCTGAACTTAGCGAACGCAATCTTCAGGTGACTCGAACAGACCTACCGACCATTTGGGGAGAAGCAAGCCAGCTATTTCAGCTGTTTAACAACGTGATCGGGAATGGAATCAAATACAATACTTCCCACACACCCAAAATCACCATTCAAGTCGCGAACGGTGTCAGCCAAGATCAGCCAGCAAGCAACCCATCAGTGGAAATTACAGTCAAAGACAATGGCATTGGAATTGATCCCGAATTCCATGAACAGATCTTTGATGTCTTTCGCCGGTTGCATACCGAACGCGAACATTCAGGCACCGGGATTGGGCTTGCTATCTGCAAGCGAGTGATGCAGCGGCATGAGGGAGAAATTTGGGTGACTGGACAACCCGGAGAGGGAAGCTGTTTTCACATGCGGTTTTCAGTCTATGTGGACGGACTCTAATACCACACTCACACGATTAGCTTG
>CAYTUE010000039.1:0-17182 GCA_964441085.1 uncultured Planctomycetaceae bacterium | reverse complement strand
AAATCCTTGGTGGTCGGTTTTCGGTAACCAAAGTCATCAATCACATTGTTATTCAACACACAACGTTATTCGATACACAACTATGACAACTGTTCCTGCTCCTCAATCATTCCAGCTCTCTGCATATCATCAACAACTGCTTGCCGTGTTGCCTGCTCCATACCGCCCGAATCTCAGTTCGGATGCCGCAGGTTCTGCATCAGGAGGTAACATCATGGAATTGCTAGCAGAGCAATTGAACACGGGGCCTGTGTTTGTGAGATCGCTTCCCATTGAACAATTAGACATTGTCCACGATGGTTTTGGTTGGTCGGTTCGCCAAGTGATCGAACATTTGCTGGATGCAGAGCGAGTATTCGGGTACCGGATTTTAAGATTTGCGTCAGGCGACACGGTCCCATTACCGGGCTGGGACGAAAACCACTATGCCGCTTGCGGATACAGTCAACCCGTGGATGTGAATGCCATGGCAGAGGAATTTACTGGGCTTCGCTCGGCCAACTTATGTGTGCTACGACGTTTATCTGATTCTGTCATCAGCAACATGGGCGTCGCTGACAACAAACCGTTTAGCGTGAATTCCATCTGCTACGTCATGGCTGCTCATTGGATTCACCACCAATTGATCTTGGCAAAACGCTTGGGGCATTGAACCGCAAAGATCGGCCCAGTTTAAGTATCAATCAACCGTCCGTATATTTCAGACACGATAACCTCAGTCAGTCGGTTGTCTCTTGGCGGTTGTGTGGCCATTGAAAGTTTTGAGGCAACAAATCACAGATTCTTGTCCGATTGTTCTATCGGAACGAGCCCCGTTCGTCGTATGGTTTTGATGTCAATGGTCGGACCACGCTGGAAATCCTGATTTTTCAGAGCGGGTTGATGTCTTCACGTTTGCAATCCATCGTTGCTATTTGCATGACCGTGCTGCACTTGTGTGTGGCTCCGGTAACACACGTGCTGCATATTGGGTGCACAGGACAGGCTCACAGTTCCGCCTCGCATGGCTGCAACCACTCATGCTGTCAGCATCACCGAACACTCAGCAGTGATGAGCATATCCCTGCTGAAGATCCGACGTCGGGCGTCCCAGTCCCTCACGATTCTCAAAACTGCTCGATCTGCCAAGTAGCATTCGCTCTTGGACTGGCGACCTCCATTGTGGTGTCGCCAGAATTCAGACACGTGTTATCGATGACTCCTGTTGTTCGACCAGAATATGTGGTCACCAATTGGCGATCGCCGACACAGCTTCGAGGCCCGCCAGCAGTTTGATGTATTCGCTCTGCATCGTCGCTGGTGCCTGCGCTGATGAATGCCTGTCCTTTTTCACAGGATCGCGTCAAGTGATCGCCATTCTTTCGAAGCCATTTACTTGATCGTGGCGTCGTGCGCTGCTGTGTGAACTTCCGTCACACACAGCGCTGGTTACTGCAGCGACTTCTCACCGTGGAGCATCTTGCACGTGGAATACTGCGCGCAGTTTTCGCAACGATGTGATAACTGCGCCGTGTGGCATTCCGTTGTTTTTCATCAAACACTCGTGAGGATTCACCATGTTGAACAACACCCCCACGCTTAAAGATTTGATTGACGATCTCTTGAGTGCTGGCCTCCTAGTTGGTGTATGCACGCTCATCATTCTTTATCCCGAACCAAGCAGCAGACGAACCGAAATCGATGCCTCATCCGCCACGATGGAGCATCCAGCGACCATTTACGATACTTCAGCCAAACCAATCGCAGCCCCCAAGCCGGCAACTTTTGTGAAAGCTCAATGATGAATCGTCTGGATTCCTTGGAGCCCGCAAGACAACTTTGCTGAATCACGTTTTGGGCAATCGCGATGATCTGCGAGTAGCTGTGATTGTCAACGATAGTCCGAGGTCAATATTGACGCCCCGCTGGTGCGAGGTGGTGGAGCGGCACTGAGTCGCGCCGACGAAAAGCCGGTGGGAAATGTCCAACGGTTGTATCTGCTGCACGCTGCGTGAGGATCTGCTGGTTGAAGGGGACGACTGGCTGGTGAAGTGTTTGATGTGCTGAGCCACATGGTGGCTCAGCACACAATTTCTAATAAACAAGACGACCAACCGACCTTCAGTCATTTGTTAAGGGGGAGCCAGAAGTCTGGCAACCTCGGCTCCTTCAAATTTAAGTATCACTGCTCTTTTCGGACGCCTGTCTTGGATACCCGTGGAGCATTCAGCCATTCGGCAAGTTCGGCTTTGAGAGATGCGACGATTTTCGGATGATCTTCGAGAATATTTTGCTTTTCATTCGGGTCGGATTCCACGTCGAATAACTCCACCGGATCTCCGTTCAGGGCCAGCATCTTCCATTGGCCTCGTTTTGCAATTTCGGTTGCATAGGGTTTGGGCTTGGGGTAGTGCCGTTGGATCTTCTTATACAGTTTCAATTGCCAAAACACGGTTCCTCTTGCTTCCACGCTTAACGCAGGACGGCCCTTCATATGCGGCAGAAGGCTTTGGCCATCGAGATCACGAGGGAGTTCGACTTCAGCCGCTTCGCAAAAAGTAGGCAGCAAATCGTTAGTGTGCCCAAATGTGTCTGACGTTTGACCAGCCTTGATCCGACCGGGCCACCGAACCAGCATGGGAACACGAATTCCACCTTCGTGCAGGTCTGTCTTACCCCCTTTCAAGTCGCCAATGAAACCTTCATACGCAGCACCATTGTCGCTTGTAAACAGGACGAGTGTATTGTCTGCAATCTTCAGATCATCCAGTTTCTGCAGGATCTGTCCGACTTTGGCGTCCATGTGCTGCATCATTGAGCGGAAACGATGTTGATCATCGCTGATGTCGTCGGCTTGAGTATTGGACCAGTGCGGCTCTGGTGCTGGTTCGTATGGTTTGTGAGGGACCAACCACCAAAGATTGATGAAAAAGGGTTTCGAGTCGCCAGACAATTTTTCAATCATCTGCATTGCGAAGTCGCCGTTAGCGTCGGTGAAATGTTTCGGGTAATAGGCATCGTCTGTGCTGATTTTTTGATCGTTGCGTAACAGGATTGTTCCGCCCTGCCGAAAGAGTGTCCTACCTCGACCCATTTGACTGCGAAGAGGTTGTTGTTCGATCTGCGTTTGATAAAAGTCAAAACCATGCTGGCGTGGTCCCGGTTGATGGTCCAGTCGTTTACCTGCGGTGTCAACATGCAGCCCGCCAAGATGCCATTTTCCGACGTGGGCAGTGCTGTATCCCGAGTCACCTAAAAGTTCAGCGACAGTCGTTGCCGATTCGGGAAGCCATTGATTTCGATCATTAAAATGTGAAGTAATGTCGAATCGTAGCGGATAGCGACCAGTCAACACGGAAGCTCGCGTTGGCGAACAAACCGCCGAACCGGCATAAAACCGCGTCCACTTCATCCCTTCTCGTGCGAGACGATCAAGGTTTGGCGTCTTAACGGCCGGACTTCCAAAACAGGACAGATCTCTGTAACCCAAGTCGTCAGCCAATATCAGAATGATGTTGGGCCTGTCCGAAGCGTACGCTGAAACAGTGTTCAATGCTGCGATCAGAAGGATGCTCGTGATGGTGCTGCGCATTGGTTGTAAACTCTTAAAATTTCCGATTGAGTGTTTCGTTTCAGTCGGGCAAAGATGCGACGATCCGACATTGTTGAAGTGATTTGAGATTCTTTACGAGAACCGTTTTGGGGGCAAAAAATTGGCCACCAGACCAACTGGCAATCCCCTCAAGTGATCTTGCTTTCATCATGTCTGATCAAGGGAAGATTACAAGGACAGGCAATGTGGTTTTTTCGTCGTGTTTATTATTGGCATGATGTTTCTTTGAGCCTTGCCAAGTGCGTTAAACCACACACATTCATCAAACCTGAGGCTTGATCCCGCCCCGGCCCAGAGACTAAAGATCGAAGACTTGGGTCTGCCGTTTTCCGGTCAAACAGAATCTGTTCTGGGTCACGTATCTTCTGGTGGAGCGATCATCGTGCTACCGAAATCGTCCAAGGGGGGTGACGGTCCATCGCTTTGATTCTTCCCTTGATCGTTGCCTGCCACCGTTGTCTGGTTACTGTAGCCCGGTTGTGTCTGCGAAGCTTTGGGATTCAATTGGCCACGTTCCATTCGGCCCCACCAAGCGTCCCCATCTTCCACCGTCCAGCGCCCAAATTCGGGGCATTTTCGAAGCATGTTCGCTAGGTCACGAGCGGTTTGTGGTCGATTGGCGGGACTCTTTTCTAAACATGCCAAGACCGCAGCCTCCAGCTCGGGCGAGATGACTCGGCCAACTCGATCCGACGGCGGCAATGGCGGCTCGGTCACGTGCTTCCGGAGCAATTCCACCAGACTTTCGGATGTGAACGGAGTTGTCCCAGTCAGCAGAAAATACCCCACGGCACCCACTGCGTAGATGTCGCTGCGAGCGTCTACCAATGCTGGAGAATTCACTGCTTCAGGAGAAAGATAAAGTGGAGTTCCTGTCAACGAATTGGCGGCCGTCATGGACGCCTGTTTTTGCGAATCCAAGGCTTTGACGAGTCCGAAGTCCAGCACCTTCACGACATCAGGAAGTCCCCCACGACGACTCAACATGATATTTGCAGGCTTGATGTCGCGATGAACCAACCCCAAAGAGTGCGCTTCGTAAAGTGAGCCACAGATTTGCAATAGCAAATGGATCACTCGCGCTTCTGGCTGAGGGCCCCCTTTCTGGCACAATGCTTCCAAGTCGATGCCATCCAGAAATTCCATCGCGTAATAAAACACGCCTTCCGGTGTTCGACCATAATCGTAAATGGCGATTGTGTTGGGATGATTTAGCTGACAGGTGATCTGCACTTCACGTTCAAAGCGAGCAATCGAATCGTCATTGATCTTGTCAACATCCAGCATCTTGATGGCAGTCGGGCGTCGCAGCATGGCGTGCTGCCCTTTATACACAACGCCCATGGCACCTTGGCCAAGTTTGTCGAGCAGTTCGTACTGGCCCACTTGACGAGCGTTCATGGCAGCCAACTGAGCTTCACGTTGTAACCTCGCAACGACAAGCGTGAAAATAAAGATGGCAATGGAACTGGCAACCAGCAGACCAAACAGCCCCCAGAATGTCCACTGCAGAATGGTGAGCGGTCGATATGCTTCGGCGTGGTCGATTTCTGTCGTCACCCCAATGTCGTAATCTTCCAGCCACGACCACGCGCCGACCACAGTCACGCCACGGTAGTCTCGATAACCTTCAACGTTGTTTGAGCTTTCTCCTGAAATCGCACTCGCGGCCATACGTGTTGGTGGCATTTCTATTCGCAGTCGATCAGATCGAAACCCTTCTACAATATTGCCACCCGGATCACGCACTTGAATAGATAACATGGATCGAGAGTCACCGGCCTGCGGAATCAACCCCAACAGCATAAGATCGCTATCGAAACGACTGTTAGACACCATCAACGCATCGCGATCAAAGGCATAGGTTTCGCCTGAATCACCGATACGGCCCAGCTGCAAGATCTTAGTGAAGTTTTCTTCCGGGCGAATCTGCAGTGCCAGCACGGCCATCACCTGAAAATTTTCGTCTCGAATTGGCGCCGCAACAAACATTGTGGGCATACCTGTCCGGTATTGTCCATCGAAAGATTTCAATGCCGATACACTGCGGAATGGCGCCGACACCGTGCTGCTTCCATCCAAAGCTTTGTTTAACAGGCTGTCAAATGAAGGAAGTTCTTTCCAACCGATTAAAGTGGGATCGGAGGCCGAAATGATTTCTTGAGACTTGTTTGCGATGAAGTATCCAACAAAGCGATGCGACGACATTGTCGCCCCAAGTTGCTTTTCGATGTCGCGATGCACGGCCGTTGTGTTAATCGTAGTTTCCGATTCCACAGCGGGTTGAGCCGCTTCGAGAAGTTGCGATGTGAGTTCACGAAGCGCAGTCGAATTGGCTTCCGACTCCGCGCTAGATTGCTGCACTTCAAACCATGTCCTCAACATGGCAACCTCAACGTTCAGTAACGTTGTCAGCTGCGACTGCAGACTTTTCTTCATTGTGCTTTCGATGCCTGATCGTACGGAGACACCGAGTAGCCCTAAAACAAGGACCGCAATGATCGGCCACATCCACAAATTCTGCTTCAGAAATGTCTGAGTTGAGCGCATCGACCGCCCCACAGAAGTCGCCGCCCATGTCACATGGGTCTTCTTCACTTTCGGCTGGTCGCCGCTGCTGTTCTTCTGGGTACGAAACAGATTAAAGGGGTTCACATTTCAGCTCCACGGCACCATTGAGTATCACAGACTCGCCATCATGAAGCATTTTATAGGGTATTACCCGCGTGCAGTCTCTGATGATGGACTTTCGTCGTGTGAACGAAAGTCACTCAGGCCCTACAATCGCTATGACCATATGACCAACACGTTTTGCGATGAGAAAGCAGTCCAAGGTGAGGCTCAGTGTTCAACGAGGATTTTTCTTCAGCGACGCAAATCCGTGAACCGCTGACTGTCTTGCAAAGCACCAGAGGGAAAACCCGCTAGAGAAGTATCAGCACAGACAAGGTGCTGTATTCAGAGTACGTTATTTTGCATCTGAATTTGACCAGTCGGGAACTTCTGTCCACGTCACGTTTTTGAGGTCTGAAATTGTGATCAAAGGCAGGCTGCCGTAGCGAATTTGTCCCAGCTGTTTTGCATTTTCTGGAAGCACGGCTAAGCAACGCCGCAGATCGGCCAAGCGGTGAATGGTAAGCAGAATTCCCTTTTCTTCTGGCGTGTACCGATAGGGAACCAGTGTGAGATTTCGGTTCTGAATTTCAGGGTGCAGTACTTGCAGGTCGGGCAACTGAAACTGATGGCTGACAGGAGCCACCATCACTGTGGAACCTTCTGGTACCAGTTTCCAAGCATCAGAATTCAAACCGACTCCCCAATAGTCGGCTTCCATCCCCAATGCTGCCGCGCCCGCTGTTCCGCCGATCTGAACACCATAGCTTGCTAACCCAAACGGACTGAATACCGCAGGTAATGGCAACAACAATCCAATCGTGACGGCAACTGTCATCAGCCGCCGAATTGGCAAAGTGGATGCTCGAAATGCTCGTACGATTCCCACAGCAGCCAAGAAGGACAACAGCGGCATGATCACCAGAAACAGTCTCACGGAATCATAAACAGGGCTACCAGGCAGCGCAAAAACAAGCAGCGGAATCACAACAGACAATAACGCCAGTTGTTCAAAACGATCGAAGCGTTTCTGAAGACATCGAGTAAGAAAGCCCAGCAACACAACAAGCGGTACGGTAATGACTGTCATCACAAAGGGAAAATGCAATGGCACGGCTTTGTCGATATAGCGTTGCCCAAAGTACCAGACATACAAAGTGGGGCGAACGCCCGCTTTGATGAAGTACCGTTGAGCATGTTCGATGGGATCTAACAGTAACCAGGGCCACCCAACATAGAAAACAATGATTCCTGCAATTCCAGAAATCACGATGGGCCAAAGAAAACGATGTCGAAATTGCCGAATGGCCCACAAGCCAATGATGGGCAGCATCAAAATTCCTTGAATTTTGGTTAACATCAGCAGACCCCAAAATGCTCCGGCAAGCACCATGGAACGAAAAGATGGCAGTTTGGAATCATCAGAGGTCCAAGCTGTTAACGGAATTGCCAAAGCCAATAGCCAAGTCAATGTTGTGGCTGTTTCGAGTGCTCCCATGCGAGCATGCGCGACCATGCGAGGCATCACCAGCAATAGCACGGCAGAAAGCAGGGCGATTGTGTTATCGTATCGACAGCTCACAATCAAAAATAGCAAAGCAACGGTTGCTGCAAACATCAAACAAGGAGCAATTCGAGCTGCCGTGATACTTACTTGTCCTTCGACAGCCGGAGGAAAAATGCCGCGAAACAACATTTCAGAAAACCCGAGTACGGCTCGACCAAGCGGCGGATGGTCAGACAGGTAGCCTTGATCAGTAAAGACTTCTTTCGTGGTTTCTGGGATCCAAATTCCAGGACCGTGCTTCAGAATTTGGTCGTTCAGGTACACACCTTGAGCGACATTGATGACTTCGTCTGTGGAAATTCCTGGGCCAATCCGCCCCACGGAATCCGCACGGGATGCCGCATAATCAATCCGACAAGCGGCAACGCAGAACGCCACGACAAACAGAATCACGGCGAGCACTCGGCTCGTTTTATGGTGCGGTTTTGCCAAGTGGGCGTGTCCTGTTGTTGTGTTTGTTAGTGCGATCGACTTTTTTCTACTGACTTTAGAATACGCTGTTGATTTAAAAACCGCGCATAAAAAAATGCCATCAGGAACGTCATCTCAAAAGAGAATCAGCAACCGGATGGCAAATTTTTAATCAGACGTCTATTCGACAACTGATGTCTTCACAACTACGCTGTCTGCTTTCGACGGTTAACCAGAGTTCGAATTCGTTCGGCGAGCAATGCTGCGTCGAATGGCTTTCGAAAGGTTTCGTTGAAAACAGTCCGGTCGAAACCAGATGCGTTGTCTTCGTCGCTCAATAGTCCGATCAAAACGGTTTCTTCGTATTCACCGTTTTTACGCAGATTTTGAGCAATCATCAAAGCTTCTTCTCGGCCCATCACAAAATCAATCACCACGCAATCGGGGTGAACAGATTCTGCTTGGATTCCGGCTTCGAAGCCACTGGCCGCGGTCTCGATCTTAAAATCGTCGTTAATCATCATCTCATCGAGAGAAGTTCTCGTCAAAGAATCAGATCCTACGAGCAAAATTTTACCCATCGCTTCGTCTTCAAGCTCACCCAACGGCATTCCATGTTCCTTAAGGAACCGAATCAAATGTTCACGAGGAATCCGTCGGTCTTGTGAGCCAGGAATTCGATAGCCTCGAAGTCGTCCGGAATCGAACCACTTTGAAACTGTACGAGGGGCAACTTTGCAGATCTTAGCTACCTGGCCAGTAGTGAAGATCGTTTTCATGGGCGGGCTCTCCAATCAATTCTCACTTCGCAACCCGATATCCCATCCCTGAAATATCGGATCGTCATCCCCCAATTTCCAGCCACGGTAGATTCCGAAGAATCAAAAGTCGTGGACCGTAACCAGACTACGGGTCGGGGAAGTGACAGGGGTCCAATTGAGTTGCGTGCGGGCAACTCCGTGCCATTACAGGACACATTGGCTGGAAGGAAATTGAATGCTTCAAGTATTACTGTGCTACCACAACAAGACCGAGTGTGGGATCCTTCCCACATTGAAACGTTCTCTTTCCCCCCTACTAAAACAACGAACTCAAGCCCATCATGATCCTGGCCTCCCTGCAACAAACATCGGGTCGCTTGTTGCCACAACAGGTATCGTTCGCCTGACGTTTGTTTCGGTAATCCGGTGGTGGTGGCGTTAACTTTTTTGCAAACCGTGCACAGCCTAACGTTGGGAAGACCCGCAACGAATGCAACAGTCAAGCCGTCTACGCAACCCCCTAAACACCCAAACTTACGCGAAAGTCGGTTCAGTCGACACAATTCGCACAGTATCCGACTACCTAAACATCCAAGGATACTTGTTTTACGCGTTCGGAATGGTTTGCGTGACCCTCGTTGTTGGCGAGATCTGACCGCAAACAAACAATAAAAATATTTGCAACCCCAAAACCCCTGTGACGGAACCAACCGGCAGGCGACGTGTGGAATACCTCATTCTCAGGAACTCTCCCCAATCACCTGCGACAGCAACAACTGTTTTCCATGGCAATGGTTTTCCATGACAACTGTTCTCCATGACAACTGTGCAACGGCAACACATTGGCAAGAATTGCTGAACGATACGTTGCTGGTCCGCCATGTTGGTTCTGACCGCGTGTGGGTGCCACCGGTCGTTCAAGGCGGCCGTCCCGCTTAGCTTTCGCAATCAACGTCAGTATCGCTATGGTCTACGACACCAAGTGACAATCCCGGTTCAAAAGAATGTCTGCGTTCTTTGTCTGTCATCCAAACAGCAATCTGTCGCGGCGGTCATCCATACGCAGCAATTCAAACAGTATTCCTGTCGCTATGCCGCTTTGCTGCCAGAATCGTCTTGGCCGATGTAGTTGCCGTGATCGTCGATGTCTTCGAATCTCACTGCAAGCCGTTTTGATACTCCCGATTCTTCCATGGTCACGCCGTACAACGTGTCTGTGACGACCATGGTCGGCTTCCGGTGAGTAATCATGATGAACTGAGTTTCATCTTTGAACGTCTTGAGAACTCCGACAAAGCGACCGATGTTCGCATCGTCCAAAGCCGCGTCGACTTCGTCCAGAATACAGAACGGACTGGGACGACTTTGAAAAATTGACAACAACAACCCAACAGCGGTCATCGTTTTTTCTCCACCGCTTAATAAAGACAAGCCTCGAAGCTCTTTACCGGGTGGTCGAGCGACAACGTCGATCGAGCATTCCAACATGTCTTCGGGATCTTCCAAAATCAGATCCGCTTCGCCACCACCAAACAACCTACGAAACAGTTCACGGAAGTTTTCTCGAATGGTTGCAAACGATTCTTCAAACATCCGGCGGCTTTCGGTATTGATCTGCCGCACCATTTCTCGCAAGGCGTCTCGAGCCGCTTCTAAGTCTTTCAGCTGTGAATCCAGACGTCCAAACCGAGTTTCCAGTTCTGTCAGGTTGTCGAGACTTTCTGTTCCCACATTGCCCAGTTTTTTCAATTGACGTTTTAACTTGCTGACACGCTGATCGACTGCTGATCGCAGTTCTTCATACCGTTCGTCAGATCTTAAGACCTGCTGCACAGACGGATCATCGACGTATAATTGATCATCGTCGTTTTGATCTGACCACGATTCATCCGTATCAACCGCCGCTGCAGACTGATTCGGACTGGCCTGCTGTTCCATTAAACTGGCAACGACAGCCGAACGACCATTTTCCACTGCTTCTTCAACGGTGATACTAAATTCATCCTGAATTCGTTCGGCAGAAGTTTGTAGCTGATGCTGAATGCTGTTGATTTGGAGTTCGACTTCGTGAACCAGATTTTCTTGGGCTCGACAGGTTTCGCGAGCCTGTTGTTCTGCCTTCGTGGCTTCCTGACGGCGTTCACGCAAGGCTGATCGAGCTTGGCTGGCATTCATCACCGCCAAAGTGAGGTTGTCGTCATCGATCTGCTGTTCAGAAAGTTCTGCGGCAACGTTTAACTTTCGTAGCAGCAATTCTTCAAGCCGACCTTGACCAGACGAAAGGCGTCTTCTTGATTCCTGCTGTTGCAAACGCCGTTGTTCGAGATCATCCGCTAATCGTTCGACGGAATCTTGAATCGACAAAAGCCGTTCTTCCGATCGAGTCAGCGCAAGGTTTGCTTCGGCTCGTCCCTGTTCCAGTGTTTGCAATTCAATTCGAACGTCATTCTGGCGTTGGTCGAGTTCAACAACACTTTGTTGTAGCTGCTGACTGTGTTCGCTGGCTTCGACTTGCTGTTGATTCAGACGTTCTTCTTGGCTTTGTAATTGTTCCACGCCAGCAGTCAGACGTTCCATCTGCTGGATCAGCTTGCTTTCGTTTTCGATACTTGCTTCGACTGCTTGTTTGGCTTGCCCATGCTGTTGACGAGCACTCGATGTTTCCACGGAACACCGTTCCACATTTTCTCGGCTCGCCTGCATTTCTGAATCTGTCGATTCGATACTACGAACCAATTTCTTGAGTCGAATGTCTCGCTCAGAGATCAAATGCTCGACTCGGTACAGTTCGTTCTTCAAACGACGCAGTTCACTTTTTCGGGAAACCACGGCTGCTTCACTGCGAACTGTTCCTGTAAACAGAACTCCATCTTTTTCAATGAGTTCTCCCTGCAGCGTAATAAAGCGATACGTGCTGCCATATTTGTTTCGCAGTCGTCTGGCATCATCTAAAGAACGCACAACCCAAGTATCGGCCAAAAGCAATGACGCCAAAGCAGGAATGTGTCGAGGCGAGCGAGCCAAGCTGTCGGCTCGACCAACAATCCCGTCTTCTTCTTGAAGGCTGTTAATTGAAATTTCGGGTAAGCTAAAGACTGAACGAATCACGGGAATGTTACCGTGTTCATCAACCCAAGTCACTTTTAGGTCGGGAACAAATTCTTCCCCCACCGAGAGATCGAAGTCAGCATTCAGCCAGTTTTCATCGAATACGCCGATGTCTGAAAGGCTCCATTTTTCGCGATTCATCAAGTCCTGAGGCTCATTGGAATCACTTGCGGCGTTGGTCTGGTCTGCCGCCGGTTTGCCGGGTTCTGAATTTGAATGGATGGCGTTTGGAAAAGCAGATCCCGTTCGTCCTGTGTCGAATCCTTTTAACGACACAAAGCCAACTCGGCCTGTAATCTGGCACTTGCCGCTGTTCAAATAGTTAACCAGAGGTTCCAGTTCGTCAATCACCAAGAGTTGAGCACGGTTTGACAACGCGACTTCGAGTAACGCCGCGTTTTGCATGTCGACGTCTAACAGATCAGCTACGCTGCCTTGAATCAGATTCCAAGGTTCTCGACCATCTTCTTCGGCTCGCCGCAAAATTTCTCGAGCACCAATGCCATAGCCCTCTTGACGATCTTCAAGATCTTCCAGAACCGTTTTTCTCGCCAAAACAGCACTTCGCTGTTCCCGCAAATCAGCGAGCGATTCTCGGGACTCTGTTTGTTGGCTGAGCAGACTTTCGCGCTGATTCAAAATTTGATCAGCTTGTTCCTCAGTCGTTTTTTGAGCCTCCAAGGCTTCAGACATTGCATGTTGAGCTTCTTCTTCTCGCCGACGAAGTTGTTCGAGTTCCGAATCGAGTACCGTTTTTGCTTCTTGCAATTCTTGATTGCGTTTTTCCAAACTGCGCAGTTCGTGTCTTAACCCGCCCAAAGAATTGGTGAGATCCGCTTCTTCTTGAGTGGCCATGGTTAAGGCCGTTTTTGTGATCGTGGATTCCTGAGCCAGTTCTTGCAGCGACGCTTTCAGATCCTGTAGTCCTTGCAGACCATCGGTTTTCTGGCGTTCGTGTTCTTCGCAACGAGCGGCTTCAAGCTTTAGCACAGATTGCAAATGAATTTCTTCGCGTTCGGCTTCAGCGACTCGCCCATCCATTAACGTCTGCTGGCGAACCAATCGGTCGACTTCCGTTTCCAATTCGCTGCGACGGCTTGAATGGTGTTCCAAGGTCGTTTGCAAACTCGCCATTCGGCTACGAAGTTCAGAACGGTAGCCTTCGACTTCTCGCAGTTCATCGTCAACAACCGATAGCGCTTCGTCGGCTTCGTCTAAGACCAGTTTTGCAGTGGCTTGGCTTTGTTGCACATTCGTTAAGTGTGCAGTTGCTTCGCCTTTTTGCTGTTCCAGCTTTTCACGAACCATCGATTGCCGACGAAAATCGTCAGCCACCATGCCCACCCAGAAGGTTTCCAGTTCGACGGATACCTTGCGGTACTTCGTGGCTTTGGCGGCTTGGCTACGAACCTTGTCAACCTGAGATTCCACTTCGTCAACGATGTCTGTTAATCGCAGCAGGTTTTGTTCGACTCGTTCTAAACGTCGTTCCGCTTCGTTACGACGTTGCTTTAAACGGCTGATCCCGGCGGCTTCTTCAAAAATCAAACGACGGTTGGCTGCGTTGGACTGAAGAATCTGGTCGACTCGTCCCTGTTCGATAATACAGTACGATGCTGCCCCCGCGCCCGTGCCCGTCAGCAGGTCTCGAACATCTTTTAATCGAGCCGCTTGACGATTGATCAGATACTCGGAATCTCCTGTCTTCCACAAGCGACGACCGATGGAAACTTCATCATGGTCGACAGGTAAAAATCGAGTCGTGTTGTCGAACACCAAGGTGGCTTCTGCAAACTGAGCACCACCTCGACTGGTGGAACCATTGAAAATGACGTCTGTCATTTCCTTACCACGTAGGCTTTTTGCGCTTTGATCGCCTAACAGCCACTTAATGGAATCTACGACATTGCTCTTGCCGCTTCCGTTCGGTCCCACAACGCCAGTGATGCCGTCATGGAAATCGAAAACGGTTTTATCGGCAAAACTCTTGAAGCCAAAGAGTTCGAGCGATTTTAACATGGAAGCAACAGACCTAGGTCAGTGATATGGAATCTTCAATCGCTTCAAGTCACTTAACTTGAAGCTTTCATCACAGGGACTATTGGTCAGATTCTTTTTTGAATGGATTGCGAAAAATTCGTTTCAACTTGGCGGCAAATGGTTCTGTAAATTCTGTCTGTTCCAATACGAAATCGTCTTCGCCGTCCACTTCTGGTTCAGAAAGGTCTGAGTTCAAATCAAAAGAGGAATCCGGTGTGGCCCCCTCTGTTAAGTCATGCTTGGCCATTTCTGCGGACTTCATGTGATCCGAATTCATTTCCACAGACTTAGGCTCGTTCGACTTCATGTGAAGCGATTCATCATCAACAGACAGGTGATTGTCTTCAAACGCTCCCCCAATCATGTCGGGCTTGTCCATGCTGTCTTGTTCTTGAAACATGCGTTCAAGAGGCGTTTTTTCCATGTCAGCGTCTGGAATATCCGATTCTTCGACTCGATCAAACAAGCCCGGAGTCAAAGCAGCTGATCCCAATTTGGCTTTCTTTCGGCCAGAACCTTCACGCTCTGATTTCGTTCGATAGAAGGCTCGACCTGCTTGAGGCAATCGGTCGACACCTAATTCACCAGCCAAGTTATGCTGATTTTCTGCTTCTAATAGAAGTTGCACAACGTCTGGATAGCTAGCCCCCATGGCAGCAACTGTTTTAAGCACGTCCATTAAACGGGGCGAACATTGTTGACGAATTGGATCGCTGTTTTTGACGTAACGAGTGACCGTGAGATTCGATTCGCCTGCTTTGCCCATGACTCGAAGGTGATGTCCACAGTTGAGTGTTGCCGGAATGGCGAGTTCCTGTTCGGTTCCAAAAACCACGACTTCTGGGAATCGATAGCGAACCACATGCACGGCAGCAGGGCCACTGCTGTCCACTGCGTGAACAACAAACTGGTTGGGAAAGACAATGGTTCCCAACGATGGATCGTTGGAACTGTTTTCTTTGAGTGCGCGAACAGCTCCATACCGAGTTTCCAGAGTATCGTCTGACAGCAGTTCTCTCATTGCGAGAACGGCGTCGGCATCTGTTGTCACCGATAGGGCAGCTAATGCGTAGGCTCGGAAAGCCGGTTCTTGTTGAGCCGCTTCTTTGAGAGTCTCGACACCACTGACATCTTCAAGATAAGTTAATGCCAACGCTGCATGGAATTGCACTTCGAGTTCTGGACTTGCCAAGGCCGCCTTAAGGAATGGAATGGCGGTGGGCCCCATTGCTTCCAGTTCATACGCAGATCGCTTGGCAGTGGCTGGTACGAGAATATCTTCGGCCAGTTTTTCCATTCGCAATCGTTGAGTCACATCGTCTTCTCGGAAGGCAATGCTGCCAATCATCTGACGGTAGCGAGGGTAATTGTTGCGATACAGTGGGTGAACACGAAGTTCAATCATTGTGTCTGTTTTGGCAGTCGCCATACTGCTTCGCTGGCCGAAGCGATCATAGTGAAAGAGTCGTCGTGAAATCGCACGCTCGATATTCTTCGCAGTCTTAATACTGCGTCGATCATTGCGAATGATGATTTCCAGATTTCGATCTGTCTTCGATATGGCTCCGCCTGGGATGGATCCTCGACGCAACAACGCGGGGCTGGCCTTGGTAGAACCGTCGGCTCCAAGAGCCGTCAAAATGGCTCCTCGAGCAGTCGCATCATGATGCCCTTTTTTGACTCCTGCACCGCTAATTTCTCGTTCTTCTGCAAGTCGAGTATCCAGAAGCCAGCCGCCTTTCAGGCTGGTGGCTGTGCTGTTCGGAGGCAAGACCACTCGCACATCAAAGTGCTGACTTTTTTCGACCATCGCTGGCAAAAAGCCTGTCACAATCACCATGGCTGTGTCCCGAGACGCCAAGATTTTCTGAGGACTCGGTACCTTGCGACGCTTCATTTCATTCAGCAAATCGGTTCGGTAATTTGAAGGGGGAGGGTCGCCGCCGGTGCCGTTTAATCCGGTAACCAGCCCCACACCTCGCAGTGGAATCGCACTGTTCCCCGATACGCTGACATAGTCGCCAAGCAAAGGCGTTTCGATTTTTGTTTCAAAGTTGTTTTCTTCTGCTTCTTTGTTCGCTTCGTCGATCGCATCTTCGTCAAGTTCAGCTGTCTTCGTGTCTTTCTTGATCAGGTCACGAAATTTCGTGGTCAGTGCGTTGTCGGCTCCTGTGTTCAGTAATCCAGTGGCGCACCCCATGCTGGTGAATGTCATCACTGTGGCCAGCCCCAATCGAATCGATCGAGAAAGACGAGGCAAATGAAACAATGGTGTTTGGATTTGGTTCATGGCGACCACAACAGACACATCCGCGCAGCAAACAACCATCCACTGGCCCATCATGAGCTGTGAATTGCTGACAACACGTCAGTGAACTAGGGGAGAAAGATTGACGTTGCATCCAGCACCCGATTGGATAGGTCGTGGCTGGACAGAACCAAGTGCTGAATCGAAAGACAGCATTGAAATTTGATGAATTGGTTTTGCTAGTCAAATGACGATGAAAACCAATTCAGGTGGATTGCAACACGGCCCAACTGCTTGATCAAAAAGCAGGTAGGAAATGAAACATGCCGTTAAAGAAGAACGAAGCCGGTAAAACCAGATTGTGTTTTCGAAGTTGAACAACGACCGCTGATCATCGCGGAGTGAGAAACCGCGACCCGATTGATCAGGATGAACCGTGAGAACAAATTCGAAAGGATTGATTGAAAGTTGTCTGAGACATTGCCCAGACAGACGCACAGTAAAGTTCCTGCTTTACGGTCACAAGATGATCTGCAGCAGGAATTCATGAATCCATTGCCTGCAGACAAAAGCTGCGTACTGAATCGGCAATTCGTGCACTTACCAAAGCAAAGCAGGCAAGACTCGCACCGAACTCTCCGTCTTCCTCGAAGGTTTCTGATTCCGTCAGTGAGTGCCAATCGGCAGTTTCTGCCGGAACAATTTCCGTGTTGGCTCAAGCCACGATTATTCTGTTTCGCGGCGTTCGACAGCAGCTTGTGCTGTTGAATGGCGGGCCGCAGGAATGGTTGTGCTGCAAACCTCTAAAACCAGACTTCCGATCTTCACTGTTTGAATGGAAC
>CAYTUE010000038.1:30052-32589 GCA_964441085.1 uncultured Planctomycetaceae bacterium | reverse complement strand
TTCTGGAGCTTGGAATGACGTTTGGCTATCCGGCGTTTGGGAAGCGTTGGAAGATGGCGCGGTGTCGCACGAAGGGTTCTCTTTCTTGGCTGGAACAGCATCAAGCTTTCCAGATTGGTCACGTCCAGACGTGACTTCCCCCAAAAGCCGTTCCATGCGTTTGCGCTTGCGGCTTGCTTTTCGTCCTGATTTTTTTTCGAGCTTTTTCACTGTATTTGCGTTCCGATTGATTTGTGAAACAGCAGAAGAGAACGTTGTCACTGATCAAAGCTGCGGGAAGTGACAGGTGGTTTGATTGGCGAATACGAAGCGAGAACGACTATTTTCGGACAAAGGTAAATTCTCGTGAGCGGCGGAGGCCTTCAGGAATTTCTTTGAACTGTTTGGCAATTCGGAATCGACGAGCTTCGTCAGCGGAATCCAGAAAGACGATGGTCAGATGATAAACACTTCCGGGGATCGAATTGTCGTTGCCAAAGTTGACTCGAGAAGCAAACGATCGATTTCGAATGCCAACCATTTGTTGGACCCACCAAACATCATCTGGAATATCTGAGCGGACAAGGGCGATTGGCCAGCCGGGCTGTTGAGTTGTGGCAATCAAGTTTTCAACTTTATTGACAGGTCGTCGTTCTGAAGGCTGTTGGATAATGATATCTACAATCGGATTTTTGGGTTCGCTGGCAAAAGGGTCTTCGTCGAGTAGAGATGCTGGATCAGCTCCTGATACCGCCGTTGGACTTTGCATTGATTGGAGAGGACTGCTAGGCCGTGGCTGTGTTTGTCTGATCGAGCCAGACATCGCCAAGTGCCCTGTGGATTCGAAGTGAGAATCTTGAGTCGAAGAACGTTGAGCAAGAGCAGCTTCGAGTTCCTGATTTAGCAGATCATTTTGATTTGCTTGCTCTGGTGGAGAGGGCATTTCGACTTCTGGCGAAGGATCATTGGTTGCGAGCGTTTCGGGTTGCGGCGGGATGTTCTTTGATCCAGATCCAGACGGTGTTTGAGTTTCCGCGATGGGGGATTCCGCCATCACAGTGGGTTCAGGGGTGATATCGCTTTGCGAATCTAACGCGATCGTGGGCCGATGATGAGGCGCAGACAGCATGGCAACTCGCGTCGCTGGACGCGGGGTGATTTCATTTGAAAGAGGTGGCTTTTGCTGTTCGGGTCTTGTTTTTACCGATGTAGGAGTGTTGTCTGCGGATTCTGCAGCAGCGATCATTTCGTCAACCGATTGACGATCGTGAGAGGAAATAAGCAGCAGGGAAGCTGGTAGCAGCAGTATCAGGACCGCAGCGGCAAAAGTGATATGAGGGTAATATTTGGGTTTCATCAGACTGCCTTCCTGACAGGGCCGTTTTGAAACAGGTTGAATTGGGTAGTTTTACGGTGCTGAAAACGTGCTCAGTAAAGATACCCCCCGGTGTCGAAACTTCGTGAACGAAAATGCCATGACTTGTATGTTTCGTCGGGACAGTCGTCGGTCAGGAAACATCGGAAGGGGCTGACGTTGTCGGAAACTTTTCCGGTTGTTCCTGTACTGCCACTGCTGATGTTCACTTGAGCTCAGTTGTTCGGGGCTGGTTAAGTCGACTGAGATTCCAGGTGCGGTGACGCCGTTCTGGACAGTGCGGTGACGCCGTTCTGGGCAGTGCGTCTTTGGCGTGAAAGAAACAGAAACAGAAGCGCCAAGTCTTCATACCGCATGGCCACAGAGTTCTGTTGCCGTGTTTCAGATTTTGCGCGTGGTCAAAAGGGCAATGTAGGCGCATAAAAAATGGCCGCGTTGCGATGCTGCAAAGCGGCCAAATTTGAGATCTCAGAGAATGGGTACAGGACAGCACTGAGTTGTTATCGCACGACGAAGTTGACCGTTCGTCCTGGGATGGCAATGACTTTGATAATCGTTTTGCCTTCCAGTTGCTTTTGAACGGATTCGTCTGCTTCTGCTGCTGCTTGTAGTTCTTCAGCCGTGAGTCCATGCGGGACGTGAATTCTGGCTTTCAGCTTTCCTTTAAACTGGACGGGGATTTCAACCGTGTCTTCGACCAGGAGAGATTCGTCATAAGCTGGCCATGGTTCGTATGCCAAGGTGTTGTCGTGTCCCAGAGTCTTCCAAAGTTCTTCGGCAAGGTGAGGAGCAAACGGGCTCAGCAGCAAGACGAATGGTTCTAAGACAGTTTTGGGGCGACTGTCTTCTTTGGATAGGAAGTTGGTGAATTCCATCATTCGACTGATTGCCGTATTACAGCTCAGTTTGTTGATGTCTTCTGTGACGGCCTTGATTGTTTTGTGCAGCATTCGAAGTTGTTCGTCTGTTGGTTCAATATCGTTGACCGATTCATGCAGCGTGACTGCTTCAGTTCGATCGTCAATGACCATGCGCCAGACTCGGCCTAGGAACCGAAAGACTCCTTCGACACCCTTCATGCTCCAAGGCTTCACCTGTTCCAGTGGTCCCATGAACATTTCGTAAAGCCTCAGGCTGTCGGCTCCGTATTCTTTGACGACATCATCCGGGTTGACGACGTTGC
>CAYTUE010000038.1:18707-29952 GCA_964441085.1 uncultured Planctomycetaceae bacterium | reverse complement strand
TCTCCCAAAATCATGCCCTGATTCACCAGCTTGTGAAATGGTTCAGGCGTGCTGACATGTCCTCGATCGAACAGCACCTTATGCCAGAATCGAGCGTACAGGAGATGCAGGACGGCGTGTTCTGCTCCACCGATATACAGGTCGACAGGCAACCAGTATTTTTCGGCTGCGGGGTCAATAAACGCATCGCTGTTTTTGGGGTCACAAAACCGTAAGAAGTACCAGCAGCTTCCAGCCCATTGAGGCATGCTATTGGTTTCTCGCTTCAGTTTGGTTCCGTCTTCTGCCGTTTGATACAGCCAATCATCTTCGGCTTTGGCCAGCATGGGTTCGGGAGTTCCCGTGGGTTTGAAATCTTCCATATGAGGGTGAGGAACGGGAAGGCTTTCGACAGGTTCTGTTCTCATCAGACCTGTTGGGTTGCCGTCAGTATCCAGTTCGTGCCAAATTGGAAAGGGTTCGCCCCAGTAGCGTTGGCGACTGAATAGCCAGTCTCGCAGCTTATAGTTGACGGCCGACTTTCCGATGCTGGAATCATCCAGATTTTGAATGATGGCCGCCTTGGCATCAGCCGTGGTCTGACCATTGAGTTCGCCCGAATTGATGGCGGTTCCGTGGCCAGAAAATGGAGTGATTGTCGTCCCGTTGATTTCGGCGGCGACGGCTGCTTCATCTTTCGATGGTTTCCATGATTCCGGAGGTTGAACCACTTGAAGGACAGGGATGTCAAACTTCACGGCGAACTCGAAGTCTCGAAGATCATGTCCGGGAACGGCCATAATGGCTCCCGTTCCGTAGCTGATCAACACATAGTCTGCGACCCAAATCGGAACCTGTTGTCCGTTGATTGGATTGATCGCGTACGATCCCGTGAAGACTCCTGATTTTTCCTTGGCCAACTCGGTTCGGTCGAGGTCGCTTTTGAGTGTGGCTGCTTTTACGTAATCGGTTACGGCCGACTTTTGCTGTTCGGTAGTCAGGCGATCAACGAACGGATGTTCTGGGGCAATCACCATATAGGTTGCCCCATGCAGGGTATCTGGCCGAGTTGTGTAGACTCGGAGAACATCGTTTCCTGCTTCTGTTGGAAACGATGTTTCGGCTCGTTCGTTTTGCCATTCTGTAAACGGCTGTTCGCCGATAAAGAAGTCGACTTCTGCTCCGGTGCTGCGACCGATCCAGTTGCGTTGCAGTGATTTGATACTGTCGGGCCAATTCAGGTCTTCCAGTTCACTTCCCAAGCGATCGGCGTAGGCCGTGATATTAAGCATCCACTGTTTTAAAGCCACTCGTTCCACCGGATGGCTCCCACGTTCACTTTTGCCATCGATGATTTCTTCGTTTGCCAGCACAGTGCCTAAGGCCGGGCACCAATTCACGGGAGCTTCGTTCAGGTAGGCTAAACGGAATTTATCTTGGTACCTGCGAACAGCTTCGGTTCCGGCTTCAGTCACAGCGGCTGGAATGGGCAGTTCGGAAATCGGGCGTCCTTTGCCGGTTCTAGCTTTGCCATCTGGGCCCGTCCATTCGTGTTCGGTGTCGTACCACGTATCGAAAAGTTGCAAGAAGATCCACTGAGTCCAGCGGTAGTAATCTGGGTCGGTGGTGGCGACTTCTCGAGACCAGTCGTAGCTAAAGCCCAGCATCTTCAGTTGGCGTTTGAAGGTCGCGATGTTCTTTTCGGTGGTTTCTCGAGGATGCGTTCCTGTTTTAACCGCGTGTTCTTCGGCGGGCAGTCCAAAGCTATCCCAGCCCATGGGGTGCAGAACATTTTTGCCATTCATGCGTTCGAAGCGGCAGACGATATCAGTGGCCGTATAGCCTTCTGGGTGACCCACGTGGAGACCGCTTCCCGAAGGGTACGGAAACATGTCGAGGGCATACATTTTGGGTTTGGGACTGGTTGCTGGTTCGGCTTGGAACGTCGCGTTTTGTTCCCAGTAGTTTTGCCAGGAAGATTCGATTCGAGTGAAGTCGTAACGGGGCATGATGAAGCAGGCCAACAGAGCAGAGTAAGCGATTCGAAGACAGAAATTTGTTGAGCAGTCGATGTTTGAACATGTCTCGCAGGCGGCGCTGGTTCCATGTCGATCTGACCATTCGATTTAAGTGACGCAGCATATCGCAGGGAGGTTCGATATCCCACCGCATCCGCAGCATTCCCGTGGAAGGAAACCGGGCCTTGTTACGCGCTGAATTCAGCGCATAAAAAAGGGAAAATGAGCCAACATGGTGACTCATTTTCCCTTGATTTCGACCGGTCCAAGCTGAATCGGTTGGTTGACTGGTGGTTTGTCGCTGTTTCCAGCGAAGTTCTACCAATCGATATCGATTCTTGTGTGGATTCGACTTGCTACGTCTTCAAGATGCAATCGATTGCAACTGAGCGAATTAATGATGCTTTCATATGGAACTTCGTCTAATTCGCAGTACACGGAAAGGTGGCTTCCCGACTGTTGGCGAATTCCAACGCAGTCATCGAATTCCTGCTTGAGCTGCTTTTGCCAGATTGAACCATCGAGTGCTTCTGGGACTAATCCGAGTACTCGACGAATTCCTCCAACTCCACCAATTTTGGGCCATGCCGTTGCCGGGAATGTTTTTTGTTGTCCGGTGGGGGCAACGTCTTCGTCTTTGTCGGTCGCGATCAGTAGAAACTGCTGGGCGATTGTTGTGAGTTCGTGCAAAGTTGCAGACGTGGCGTTCTTGCGAGACGTGTGAGTTGAAAGAAGGTCTGCCTTCGCATTTCGAACGTATCGATCAAATTCGTGAATCAGATCTTCTTCAGTTTTTGATTTCTCTTGGTTTGTCAGTGGCGAATGATCGGTGATGTCGCTGAGAGACTGAATCCGAGAATCAAGCGTGGCCATTTGTTGTTGAACAAATTCTTTCAGGCCATCGAGATGATCGATGAAGCAGCGATAGACAAGCTGCCACGCCATGAGTGTGCAGTATTGTTGGCATTGATCTAAAGCTTCTTCGTCGGTGACGATGACTTCTGGCGACGCTTGGTCTGTCAGCTGTGCGAACGCCGTTTCAATTCTTTCTTTCATTTGAGTACACACGACTGATGTGTCAGAAAGTTCTTGCCGTGCCACGCTGCCAGCAATCAGCATTGCCGTTACTCGGCCTGGACTGTCAAGAATTTGCTTGAGATGTTCACCCAGAATATCGCTGGCGTGACTTCGGGCTGTTTCCAGAATCGCGGTCACTTCATTTGCGATTCCCACAACAGTTTTTTGTTCTGGATCAGACGGGTTGCGGAACCCCATTTCTGCAATGGCTTGAAAGAGATGACTTTGATTCAGTGGGGTGCCATTGGACTGACTTTTGATTTGTGCAAAAAGAGCATCACTGCAAGCGTGGACTTCTTGGCCGGTTTCCCCCTGAAGAATCGACATGATTTGAGGTGGAAGTGTTTCCTGTGTCAGATTCAGGTTGGAAAGCAGAAGTTGAATTTCTTCTGTTGGTAGCGTGCGGTCTGCATCTGTTGGTGGTGTGCGAGCGCTTTCAGTCCAGTGCCGTACGAGATCTGAGGCCAAGCTACTGGCTTCTTCTGATGCCGCCATCATTTTGGCTGCATTCTGTTGATCCATTCCAAGTAACTGGAGGCACCCTGGGCCCAGTGTGGACAAGGCTTGCTGTTGTTTCCAATCTTGGAAGTCGAGTTGAGCGGCTGTTGTGGAAATATCAAACAGGAATCGTCCAACCTGCTGTGCATTTTGAGAAAGAGTGGCTTCACTCTCTCCGTCTCCAAGCGGCACGAGACGACAGGAATCAAACGGGCAATCATCCAGCGAATTGTGATCGGCCTCGAAGCCTCGAGGGCTACCAAGGCCAGGAGTCGAAAGGTGTCGAAGCTCTTTCAGAAGGCTCAGCGTGTTTGCTTCTTGAACGTCTGCTGTCGTGTGAACAGCACCTGTACCATGTAGCAAAATACAATGAATCTTCACGTCATTAAGTTTTGCTCGCCGAGCAACAGCCTGCAACATAAGGCCGATGTCAGCCACCATTCCGCTGCTGGTGCCGCCAGTTGACGACGCCACGATGTAGACGTCAATCGCCGTGTTTTGGATGGGCAGTTCGGTATGTTTGCCAATGGCATTTGCTGATTCTTCGCTGCTTGCTTGAACCAACAGTTCCTTCATGGCTTTTCGAACTTTGTCTTGATGATCGGCCAGAACCAACCGGCCCAAAGGTCGAATACCATCCACTTTCCCGCTGCGAGGGATATTGAACAGCCAGCGTCGTGATAGCCATGTTAGATCGAGATTTTTATTTTGTTTGTATTCCTTCGACTTCTTCAGTGGTAGATGAAGTGTTTCATCGAGAGTCAGTGCGGGGAATGTGCCTGAAGTTTTGGCTGTGTTTAAAGCGTCTCGATCACTGTCGATCAGCAGCATCGGCAATTCGGATTTTGTAGCAGGGCCGTCTTCGGGATGAAAATTCCGCTTCAGTTCTTGCAGAGCTTGAGCAGCAAGACCACCAATTCCTACCACGACGGAACTTCTGAGCTTTGTGCTGGCGTCGATTTTAACTGGGGTGTGGCTTTTCGGTTGAGACGGTTTGTGGTGATGCCGAACTGGGTTCCCCTCTTCGACACTGACAACCAGTTCAGTCTTTGGGTCTTCGATAGGAGATTGCGGTCGAAGTGGCTGTACGATACGGGCAGCTTTGCGTCGGCTGAGTTCTTCAACGAATGCTCGATTACTATCAAATCGAGCATTTGCATTTTTCGAGAGTGCTCGGGCAATGACAGGACGGTCAATGGGCTGCAGCGCGCTTAAGTCGGGTGGACTTTTCATGTGCTGAGACATCAGTTGCGCGGGTGTTCTTCCGGTGAACGGCAACTTGCCTGTCAACATCATGGTGTACATGATTGCCATGCTGTATTGGTCGCTGCTTGGCCCTGGATTGCCTTCGAAAAGTTCAGGAGCAGCGTATGTTGGAGTAAATCCATTTAGCATTGAAACTTCGGTTCTGCTGATGTCTTTCGCAAGTCCGAAGTCTCCTACCTTTGCGCGGTCTCCTTGCAGCAAAATGTTGTCGGGTTTGATATCCAGATGCTGAAGTCCGTGTTGCTGGTACATGTAGTCCAGTGCATCGGCGGTATCAGTCATGTAGCCCAGAAGAGAATCACGATCGATCCCCAATTGGCCTTCGCGACGGCACTGATCGAATTGATCAGAGAGATTTTGATCTGCAAGCTCTGTGACAACGATCAAGCGATTGTTGACGATTTCAATTCGTTCGATGCTAAGCAAGAACGGATGGCGTAGGTCTCTCATCCGCTGGAGTGCTTTGAGCTCCACGGCGGCGTGCTGTCCTGACTTTTCACCGAATAGGATTTTGACGGCTTTGGGAAGACCGCCGGGGCCAATGGCCTTCCAAACTTCTCCGTATCCACCGCTTCCTAGTTTTTCGGTGAGTTCGTAGCCAGAAATTTCAATTCCAGCAACTGCTTGTTCGATTAGACCAGCTTCGTTCGAAGGCGAGTGATCAGCGGAGGGATCAAACGGCCTCGGTGGCGTGTCGATTGTTTGGATTTTTCGAGTTTCTGACATGTGTTGAATCCGTCGCGAGGGGACTAGCGTCGAAGAGTGGTTGATCTTGGATTACCGTTTCATTCCCAGTTGGTTCAGGGGCGAAAAGGTTCTTTCAGGGACAGAGCTTTACTACGAGGGAGGTGTGAGCCCCTTTGCGAGATTTTTGGTTTCGATATCAGTAAAGAACGCACCGGCAATTCGATCGAAGTAGTCTGGCAGCATTTCAAAAGCAAGATCGTTGTATGTGCAGTAGTGCTTCACTTGAAGCAAGAGATCTCGAGCATGACAACGTCTCATGGGACGGTTGTGAGGGCGATAGTAGGTGTCAAGTAAATGGGTCACAGTGTCTGGTTCGTAGCTGCAGCCAGCGTTTTCAGCTGCGATTTGAAACAAACAGTTGAATTCTGATTCGTCTGGATCCTTCAGTTCGATTCGATACGGAATTCGTCGTAGAAAGGCTTCGTCGACAAGGTCTGCAGGAGCCAAGTTGGTCGAAAAGATGATCAGCTGTTCGAATGGCACTTGCAGTTTTTTGCCTGTTGGCAAAGTCAGAAAATCGTGCTTGTTTTCTAAGGGGACAATCCATCGATTAAGCAGATCTTCGGGGGAGACTCGCTGACGTCCGAAGTCGTCAATCAGCAGGCAACCGCCATTACTTTTCATTTGCAGCGGTGCTTCGCTGATGTTACTCACGGGATCATGGCTGATTTCAAGGCTATCCAGTGTGAGTTCTCCGCCGACAACCACGGTTGGGCGGCGAATGCGAACCCAGCGCGGATCATGTCCAGCGGCGGAATCTGGAAGATCCATTTCGCGATGGTATGCGGGGTCAAACAAGGTGATAATCTGGCGACCGTCGATGATTGCATGTGGCAACCAAATTTCCTGTCCAAAGCAACTGGTGATTCTTTGAGCCAGAGTCGACTTTCCATTTCCTGGTGCTCCATAAAGGAACATTCCGCTCGTGCTGTTAATGGCGGGGCCAAGCAGATCGAGAAGTTCTCCTTCGATCGAAATGTCATGGAATGCGTCAACCATTTCGGCTCGACGAATTGGTTCGTCACCGATGGCTTGGGCTTCGACTGAGGTGATGTAGTCTTCCAGCGGCACAGGAGCTGGTCCGACATATGAACATTCTTGGTTGAATGAAGCGGCTCGATCACGGCCTTCATCGGAAAGGCTATAGATGTAGTCGTTAAAACTACTGGAGCCAGCGTGTGTGACCAGTCTTCGGCTTCTGAGGCGTTCTAAAGTTTGTTCGGCGATTCGAAATGGAAGGCAAAGGTCTGCAGCAACAGATCGACCACTGCGGTTGCCGTTGGCAAGTAATAACTTGCAGGCCAAGGCTTCCAGAAATGGTTCGCTGAGGCCGAGGTCGTGTGTGTTTCGAGGTTCTGTTGGCCAGAATCGTTCTCCACCCAACAGCAGTTGCAGGAGCGTGGAATCTGGAGCTGGTTGAGTGAGTGTGGACATGTGTTGAAATTTTCTGTGTTAGCTGAACCGCATTTTCCGAAGGCTTTGATGACCGACAGCATTCGGTTCAGAACAGAACGGAATCAAGTGATGCTTATGCCTTTGAATTGAATTTTTGTTTCGACTTTTGTGACTTGGTTACGACTCGTTCGCCCAAGTGGAAACGGGTTCTCCCTTGCCGAACAGGTAGCCCTGAGCTAATTCAAATCCGAGTTCGCCACAAATTTCTGCTTCTTCTTGAGTTTCAATTCCTTCGGCGAGTGTCTGGACTCCAAGGTCGGTGACGATCTTGATCAGGCCAGCGACTGTTGAACGGCGAGCTTCTGATGCCGTTGGCAGACCTTGTACCAGTTTGACGTCGAATTTCAGAATATCGGGAGGTACTTCAATCAGTTCAGCAAGCCGAGCCTGCCCTGCTCCAAAATCGTCATAAGCAAGCCCCATGTTCAGTTCTTGCAAAATGCCTTGAAGCTGTTTGAGGTAGTCAACACTGGTGACTCCAGATTCATGAATTTCCAGTACGATGTTGGCTTTGGGATGGTATTCACGAAGCAGGTACAGCGAATCAAACAGATCTGGTGTATTGAGTTCAGCTGGATGTGTGTTCAGATAAAAGGACATTTCAGGATCCAGCTTGTCACTGGCCTTCATTCCTTCGACTCGGCAAACTCGACTCAGTGCTGCTTCCTTGGTCTGTTGCGCAGCGACTCGAAACATTTTATCAGGTGTTTCGAGTCCAATGAGCTGGCTTCGAGTCAAGACTTCAAAACCAATTCGTTGGTGAGTACCAAGTTCAACAATGGGTTGAAAAAATGGTTGTACGCCAGGTCGGTTAATTAAAGTGCTTAATTGCACTTGCGCGATCGCATCCCCGAGTGCATCGATTGTTTCGGTTCCCGCTTTATCGGTATCCGCTTCTTCGCGTACAACAAACATGACTTCACCAAAGTGAATAATGTCACCGTCTCTGAGCGGTTCGATTGTTTTCAGACGTCGACCGTTGAGGAGGGTGCCATTTGTGCTGCCGCAGTCTCGAAGAAGCATTTGTCCGCCAGCGGCAACAATTTCGGCGTGGTAACCGGAAACAGTTCCATTTGGCAGACACGCAGAATTATCTTGGTGTCGCCCGATTCGGAATGGCTGACTTTCGATCTTCATCTTAATCGCTTGACTGTTTTCATGAAGGTGTCCGTAAAGGATCCAACTCATGGTTTCAGGGGCTGCCGATTGCTCGATGGAATCATGATGCTGTTGCATGGCATTCACAGATTGTTGTTTTGGAGTGGTGATCGTCATAGTTGATGTTCTGTTCGCAAAACGTGCGAAAATACAGCCTTATGCTGTATGGGAGTCGGTCGGAGTATTGGTCGCTGATTTTGACCATTTGGGGTCATCATCTTGTCTCTGCATGACAGGACGGGGGGCAGAAGATTGTCCCTCGGCGAATTCAGTCAACCATGAATTTGCTGACGAACGCTTTGATTCGTAAAGGCATTGGTCTGCCGCCACAAAGAGATCTTCTGGTAAATTTCCGTCAAAGTCATGATGCCTAACAGCGGCTCCTACACTGGCGGTTACTCGGACGGTTTCGCTACCAACTGGTAGAGCAATTTCCGTGAGACTATCCAGTAAACGGCGAATCGGAATTTCAATTTCTCCCGCTGAGCAGCCCAAGCACAACGCGACAAATTCATCTCCGCCGAATCTTGCAACCACGTCGTAGGAACGCATACTGAGTTCCAGTTGGCGTCCGACATGGGATAGGACGTTGTCACCGACAACGTGCCCATATGTATCATTAATAAATTTAAAGTTGTCTAAGTCGACGACCACAATTCCAATGGAATTCGCTGTCCGTTGTGACCGATTCCATTCTTCTCGAAGCCGTCGTTCGTAGGCCAAACGATTCATTAAGCCGGTGAGTGGATCAGAAAGGGCATCAGTAAAGAGTGTTTCTAAGCGTTTCCAACTCAGGAAAAGATCGCCGTCGACAGACAGTCCAAACAGTTTTCCGTTTTCCCGAATGGCTGAATAGTGGATTTCTTCATTCAGCCATTCAGCCGTCTGTTGATCCTGTTCTTGACATTCAGGAATCGATATTGTGAGCATGGCCCCAATTGGCATTGCCTCCCATCGTGAGCGTTCGAATCGATTTGCCGATTTTAGTCGCCGGTTGATTTCACGAGTTGAAGCGATTCCTAGAATCTGGTGATTGTCATCGCAAATCAAGACGTACTGATGACCATCTATTGAAGGCAGTTGCGAAAGCAGCGTGTCCCGATGAACAATCGCCGGGGCATCAATAGAGCGCGTTGCTGTGCTACGAAGCATTGCTGGCGCGGCTAGGATGTCAGTTGAATCTACCATGCGAATCAGTTGTTCTCGTATTAGCGGAAAGGTCTGGTTTTCCGATAAGGCAACTACTCAGTGGCTGCCTAATGTGTCTGTGAGTGAATCTAGCTTGGCAAAACGGGGTGTGTTGAGAAAAAAGGACACGCAGTCCACCCAGTAGAAAAGGGTCACGATAGAGATGCCAGTTTTGCGGTATGCAACGGTTGAAGGCTTCCGATACACACCTGAAGCTGCTTGGGGACACAGAAGGAGAATCGGCCAAAGACCGTATTTTTACTGGTTTTTGTTGCCCTGTGGATTGCCGAAGGGTGGCTTTGAATGAGTCATCGCTTTGGCATCAATTGAATGAATTAGCGCGATATCAGTTCACGGATTTCGGCTGAGAAGAAAACTGACCCGAGGATCGAGAGCGTTTCCCCTGGGTGGACGGCTTGTATCGCCGTGTCTAACGCAGCCTGAGCCGTTGTCGCGACGGCGGCCTGCTGGTTTGAACGCAGCATCGGTTGAATCAGCTTGAAAAGTTCTGCTGGGGCGTAGGCTCGCTGGCTGTTTGAATACTGAGACAGAATGATCAATCTTGTGGGCATTTCTTTCACCAGATGACTCAGCATCTGATGAACATCTTTATCTTGGCTTCCTCCAAACAGGATGATGGAACCCTGATTTGCAAAACAAGATTTGTAGGTGGCAACAAAAGCTTCTACTGAATCTGGATTATGAGCCGCATCAAGAATCATCGTGGGGGTTGACTCAAAAACTTCGAATCGGATTGGCCACGATACAGATTCGATTCCTTGCCGAATGGTTGCAGGTGTTATCTGAGCAAAACGTTCTGCTAAAAGATCGCAGGCTAGGATTGCGAGCCCTGCGTTGGTGACTTGGTGAGCTCCTAAAAGAGGCAGACGGACAGCCGTGAATTCGGATTTCGGAGTCTGGACGGAAAAGATCTGGTTCTTTCCGTTTCTGGGCTGATCAATGTGTGATGTGCAAGCTTCCTGCAATTTAATGAACTGACTGCCCTGCTTTGCTGCCATTTTCTGGATGACATCTAGGACCTCTGGCTGGTGAGCGGCTGTGATGATTGGAATGTTCGGCTTAATAATGCCTGCTTTTTCCGATGCAATTTCAGTGATCGTGTGCCCAAGAATTTCTGTATGGTCGAGCCCAATGGATGTGATGACCGTCAGGATGGGACAACACGTATTTGTGCAGTCTAACCGGCCTCCGAGGCCGGTTTCTAAAACCGCTAGCTCAACATTTTCTTGATCAAACAGCATCCATGCCAAGAGTGTGGCGATTTCAAAGTAGGTTGGCCCGTCTTCCAACTTCGGGGCTGGGTGGCGATCGAGAGCATGAATCAGTCTTTGCACAAGTTCAGTGAGCTGATCTTGGGAAGGCAAGTCATGGTCAACTCGCATTCGTTCTTCAAACTTCTGCAGATGAGGGCTGGTGAATAACCCTGTTTTAATCTTTGAAGACACCAAGATGGAATGCAGAATGGCTGCCGTGGTTCCCTTTCCCTTGGTGCCAGCAATGTGAACAACTGGAATCCGTTCGTGTGGTGAACCAATCATTCGCAGCAAGGTTGTCATTCGTTCCAAGCGAAAGTGTCGAGACGACTTGCGCGGGCGAATTTTTTCGTAGTCGATCCGGTCCGAAATCCATTTCAGTGCTTCGGAGTAGCTTTGGATTTCAGGTGTCGACATAACTGTTCACAGGGAAACCGGTCAGTAAAGAAAGACAATCGTGTTTGCTTTGTTGGCTGAGCGGTTTGATATGACAAAGTTGTGGGGAAGTGATTTGCAATGGAAACTGGATCATTGCTTCATCTTCACACACGATTGACGAATGCTATAAGTCAATCGTGTGTTTGA
>CAYTUE010000038.1:17111-18607 GCA_964441085.1 uncultured Planctomycetaceae bacterium | reverse complement strand
CTGTTTAGTCGCTGACATCAACATCGTCGAATTCGTCGACACCGCCTTGAAGCTGTTCCAAGCGTTTTAGCACGTCACGATATTCGTAGTCCACCATCAGGATATCGTTGTAGTGATTTTCCGCTTCCTCGTTCTTCCCCGCTTTTTCGTAGATTCGTCCGAGAAAGTAGTGAGCCGTCTTGAATGGATCTGGGTCGTCTTTGGCGTTCAACGTTTCCAACGCTTTAATTAACTGACGTCGTCCGAGATCTGCTTTGCCTGAGCGAATAAAGCATTCTCCCAAGGCAACTAATGCCACTTCTTTGTGACGTGAATCGGCAACGGTTTGCTGAAATAAGGGAATGGCGAGTGCAAACTTTTTCGACTTGCGATGAAGTTGAGCAAGATCGAACTTTTGTTTCATGTCATTGGGATGATGTTCAACCTGCTTGGTGAGAACCTCGACTTCTTTTTTGTGCACTTCGACGGAAAGTTTTGCAACCTTTGTTTTCAGGTTTTCTCGCTCGGGATGTTTTCGAGATCGTTCGTTTGCTTCTGAAAGTCGTTCGCGAAGTCCATCCAGTTCAATTTCATCTTTGGCGAGTTTGAAGTCTTCGTTGGAAGGGGCGAGTTCAATCGCTTTTTCGATGGCTTGCAAAGCGTTGGCGAACTGATTTTGATCTCGGTAGTGATCGATCAATTTTTGATACAAGGAAAGGTTTTCTGGGTCCTTCCGAATGGCATTCTTGAGATCCGCTTCTTCTGATTCGCCTGGGGCAACCGTTGCTTGAGCTTGACCTCGCCGAGCTTGACGGTCTGCTTCGTAAGCGTTGGTTGCTTCTTCTGGTTGTTCGATCTTAACGTCTCGAGTTGAAGAGGAATTATCGTAGCCTCGATTCATCGTTTTTTCGGCGTCAAGCTGAGACATCCGGGAACGGGCTTCGCCGTCAGCTGGGTCGAGTTTGTAGATCTTTTCGAAACAGGTTCGAGCCTTGTCGTATTGGTTGCTTTCAGCAAGGGCTTCTCCGAAGGATCGTAAAAAGGGGATGTTTTCTTGGTCATTTTTGCATGCCTGTTCCCATGCATAACAGGCCACTGTTTCGAAATCCAGATGACCACATGCTTCACCAATGTCAGCATGAAGCTGAGCATCCCAAGGGTTAACGACGATCCCTTCTTCGGCCAGTTGATCGAGTAACGTCCAGTCCTTCTTTGAGCGAGCCTTCTTGATCTTTCCTCGCAGCCCCATCAGTTTCATGCTGGCCATTCGAGCACCGCTGCCGTTGTCATTGTGCAGCTTGCGACAACAACCATGCTTGGTTTGCCGGTACAGCAGGTTGTCGGGCTTCATCTTGACTGAGTTGGTGTAGCATTCCACTGCAAAGTCCCAGTTTTGACGGCCCATCGCATCGGCCCCTTTCTTGAACCAATCCTGAGCTGCTTTTTCTAAAGGGTCACTTGCCGCCATTGTCTGTTGTCTTTGCTGTTGATTTCGATTTTGTGTCGGTTTTGTGTCG
>CAYTUE010000038.1:10509-17011 GCA_964441085.1 uncultured Planctomycetaceae bacterium | reverse complement strand
TTTTGTGTCGGTTTTGTGTCGAAAATGAAACGGAACTGCCCCGAAAAAGGCTGAGCTTGTTTCAGTTTGATCGATTGTACTCAGGGGAGTGAGTTGCTGCTAAACCAAATTTCCTTCGGCAGCACGCAGATCGTATCGATGAACGACTTCTGATAACAGGGTTTCCGACCATGTCTTTTGTGAAGAACTGGGTGGCAATTGTTAAAGTCGGTCAGGCCGTTTGAACGCTTCTGGCCTGTTGATTGCAGCTTTGTTATCATGAAAGGCTGGTTTTGTCATATCGTGACCGAAGCGAGTCTGTTGGTGTGTGGACTTTTTTAAGGGCCACTTCATTCCTTCGAAAGACTCACTTTAAAATCTGATGATGTTTCTAGTTCCCCGTCCGGTGGAGTTGTTCGTCCATGATCTCTCTTTGTTTTAGAACCACCATGAAAAGATCGGCTCTCTTGATTGTCGTGTGTTTTGCGCTCGTTGAGGTCGTCGGTTGCGGTTCATCGGATCCTGCTGTGAATTCGGAAGATCAGTCAACTGCGACCGATCCAAGCGAGAAGTCGGGTTCTCAGCCAACTGTACCGGATACAAAAACAAGCGATGCTGATCATCCAACAGGCCAGCGTGCTAGTACTCGGCGTCCTAACGAACGTTGGACAGACGCAGATGGTGTGGAATATCTCGGCAATGTGCCTTTGGATGTGTTCTTTGATCAGCCTCTTGAAGTTGCATCAAATGGAACACCTTTGAAGACGGGGGCGGTTGTCGGTTCGCCTGTTGCAGATCCGCTTGGAGTGAGTCAGTCGGATGCGAGTATGGGGACTGGATCGAAAGCTGGAATGGACACTGAAAGTTCAAAGCCTGCTAACGTGGCTGGTATGTCGAAAGCAGACGATTGGGCCGCGCTTTTGCCAGCAAAGAATTTGTTAGACGAAGTAAATCAGATTCGTAACTTCATGAATTCTTCATTGCAGTCAGTTGGGACATATAACAATTCGATGTTGAGTATTCCGGGCAAAGCTGCGGCATTGGCGGCTTTGGCTCACATTGCTTCTGAACATCCCGAACAGATTTCATGGAAAGAAGATGCCGTTTACATCCGTAACCTAGCTAAGAAGATGACCGAGACGACTTTGCAGCGAGGAAAGAAAGATCAGGGGCGTTTGCTGTTGTTGTTCGAAAACATCGCTGACATCCTGAATCGGTCTCGGCCTGCTGGGTTGGAAGAACCAAGCCCTGATGATTCTTTTTCAGATGTTGCTGAAATGGGATTCTTGATGGCCAGAATGGCTGATGCGGAACGTCGGATGAAGAATGAGGCTGGCAATGAATCTGGGTTTGCGAGCAAGAAGGAAATGGTTCGTCATGAAGCCATGATCATGGCCTCCTTAACGAAAGTTATCGCGAAGGAAGAATACGGTTACGGAGATGATCCTGAGTTCGTTGGGTATGCTCAAAAGGTTATCGAAGCGTGCGATACCATTCGTGATTCGGCCGATACTGGAACTTTTTCGGCATACGATTTGGCGTTGTCTCGAATTTCAACCAACTGTCAAGAATGCCATTCGCTTTACAAGAACAACTAAGTGAGTGTCTGAAGACGAGTGTGCTGTGCGACCGGATTTCTACAGCAATTTTGAGTTGCTGGGCATCTTTGATGCGAATGCCAAGGGTGGCTTTCATTGATCTGAACTGAAGATGTTCACGACACAGATTCGGTACTGAGTGCTGGTAAGTCTTGATGTCGCCGCCGAAAGTCTTGAATCAGCTTTCCAAGTTCTTCCAGCTTCTTTTTTGAAACGGGCACCGTGCGGTTGTTTGTTGCCAGATCAACGATGGTGCTCAACCGCTTTCTTTCGTTTTGATCAAGAGACGTGATACGCTTGTTAAGAGACTGCTTCGAAAGCTGTTGCACCCAGACTCGACTATCTGTGGACCCTGTGAGTTCTCGACAGAGATTTCGGGCCAACATGCTTGCTGCTCGAGACAGTCCTTCTTGTTTGCTTAATTCGGCATGATCGAGTTCCAATGCAGACTTCATGGTTCGGTCTGGCATTGCTTTGAAATAGTTGTAGTTTGTCGACGTGAATCTCCAGACGGTAAAGATGACTACTGCCGTTGCGAATGCAAACAGCAGCCAGCGTCGATAGATATTGGGTTTCATTCCTCGAGGCTGTTGGGCCAAAACTTGATTGATTAAATTGGCTTGTTGAATGGCATGGATGGATTCATTGGGAGCCCCCATCATGGAATTTAACCATGTGGCAAGGTTCACTGGCGGTGTGATTTCTGGTTCCACAGATTGAAACGCAGGGCTGTCTAGGAATCCAGCAAGTGCTTGGCCGTCTGAAATAAACAACAGTTGATCTCGTTTGCCTTCGGCCAACCATTCGGCCACTTGGATCGCAAAGAGTGCATTGTCTCCATGCCACAGCATTCCATTGGTAAACACGCTGTGGTCTGCGGCAACCAACAGGCGGCCTTGCATTTGCTTGGTTGTTTCAACTTGCAAGATCACAGGTTGTGATTGGCTGCTGTGCGGGCTGACGTTTGCAGGAAGGTTTGCAAGTTGCCGCCATTCTGGCAAATACCATTTGGGTTTTTCCAACCAGCCTGTGCGGTTCAACACCAACTGCTGGATCCCGCTTGTGATTGGGTGTTCTGTGGGAAAGTCCGAAACAACGATGCAGTCTTCGTAGCCTTGATATCGATTTTGATTGCTTCGAACAATCACTGGGCCTCGTTGAAATTCTGCGATGCGTCCTGCAGAAAAACCTGTGTCACAGGCGATCAACAGATGACCGCCTTGAGCACAGAATGCTTCCATTTGTCGAGGGGGAAACGAACTGGAAATTTGCCCCGTTAATATCACCACAGACTGTTTTGGGTTTGCGAAGATGCGATCGATGGATGAAACAGGGGTCAGGCCACTTTGTTCAAGCAGTCCTTGAAAGAGTTCGAACCGGAACAGCCAGTCGTCGTCGGTCGTGTCTTGGGCATCGCCAGAAGGAGCTTGGTATGCGAACCCTGCTGTCATCGACATGGGCAGCACGCAGACAAGAAACATGCCCGATAAGACAAAACGTAAAAATCGATTCACGCCACACTCACTGTTCTGACGGCATCTGCTGCTTGCTGAATTTGAGCATCTGTGAATACTGTTTCATCCGGAAAGTAGCGAGCCTGTTCGTACAAAGCAGCAAGAATTTGGATGCGAGTAGAATGCTGCGGATACTGTTGAATGACATTGTCGACGACTCGTGAATGAGTCCACCAGTGTTGAGCTTGATGAGTTGGCTTCAACGCGAATTGATGAAACGCTTGGATCACGTCTTTTTTGGAATGGATGCCCTGTTTCAACAGTGTCGACAGAACCTGTTCTGAAGTCTGTGTTTCTGTCGTTGAGGTCACACGTGTTCTGGCAAACAAACGGCCGACTAGCACAGCGGCGATCAACAAAAGGAACCCAAGTCCCCATGTGCTGGCGTTTTTTAAGCTGGGAAGAACGGAGTGAGTTGCTGAATCTTGTGAGGGGATTTCAGACGATTTGGAGAAGTCTTTCATGGCAGTTGAAGCTGATTTTGCGAGCTGAATCAACGTCGATTTTTCTTTGGATGACTTCGACTGTTGATTGGCATTGGGAGAACCTGTGTCAGAGGAACCGTTGGCTGCTCCACCTTTTAGCTTTGTGTTTTTGGCGATTTCGATGAGCCCGTCTCCCATGCCGCTCAGAGTCTTCCAGACTGTGTCTTCCATGCCAGTTGCAGCAGCTGCATCTGCGATCACGCCACCCAGTCCACCGTCTGATTTTGCATTCTGTTTTGCGGACTGCTTCGCGTTTCTTAAGATCTCCTTGAGAGTCTTTCGCAGACCTTTGTCTTGAATTGCCCTTTTCGCTTGTTCTCTGAGCTCCTTGGAATCCATTTGCTGTATTGCCTCGCTTAAGAGGCTTTTAGGTTTCTTTGCTGCAGGAGGGAGGTTGACACCTAAGTCACTCAAGTTCGGAGTGGGCGCGTCTCTCATCTGTTCCAAGAACTCACTCATGGAGGGAACTGCAGAACCAGCTGCTGAGGTCTCGTCTAAACGTTTGGGTGGACCATTTGATGCTGGAGATCGGCGATTGTTTTCAGCCGTTTTCGGATCTAAAGAATTGATTGCATCACGATGGGCGGCTGCATTGATGTCTGCAATCGTTGGGCGGCCGTTTGGTGAAGTCGAATTTTGAGAATCACGTGGAGTGCTGAAACGTCCGTTTGGAAAAGTTTGTGCACCGTCCCATTGGGTGTTGCTTGGGTTGTTTTTTTCAATTTGTTGGCCGACCGAGTTTCGTTGTTTCTGTATGAGTTCTTGGAGTCGTTGCTCCCATTGTGAGTCCGTTAATTGTGAGTCCGTTAAAGGGGCTGTGGAAGTTGGATTTTTCGGCTGACGATCGCTCGTTTGATTTGCAGGTTGGGGAGTGAATTGGTCGTTGGCAGGGGCAACCTGAGTGTTGCGATTTTGTGACTGTTGATTTGGTGAGCTTCCACCGAGTTGTGAATCTGATTGTTTTTGGCGAAGTTTTTTCAGCAGATCTGCCAATCGCTGTTGGGCATTTCGTGATGAGTTGCTTGGCAGGTTGGGATGGCGTGGGTTTGTTTCCGCTGGTTTCACTTCTTGAGTATTCTGGTTCGCCGACCTTGAAGGGAGATTGTCAGAGTTTGATTGCTGCTTGGGCTGGCGGATCTGCGAGCCCGATTGAGCTTGGTTCTGTGATGGCTGATTCACAAAGTCCGGCAGCCTGCCGTCTTTGGAAAACTGCTGGAGGATGTCTTTCACCTGACTTCGAGTTGCGGGATCCTGCATGGCGTCGTTGACCATGTTCGGAGGTAGTCGGTCGAAGATGCTTTTGAGTTCGGGCCCCATTGTCTGCTTCAGCTGAGACAGAGTGGGAGCATTTTGGGCCGTTGGATCTTGTGAGCTAGACTCTTGGCCTTTCAGGCTTTGAATGTACTGAAGTAATCGAGCCAGTTGCGCTTGAGGCTGAGTGGGGCTGTTGCGAGGCAGTTCTAGGCGGCGATGGGATTCTGTACCATTTTGTGGATGTGCGATGGGCATATTGGTCGTGATGGCAAACCCCACGACACATACGCTGATGATTGCTTTTTGTAGGCAATGTAAGCTTGAATTTTTCATCGCCATGATTTCCTAATCACAATGTCTTGGCGTTGGTTCTGAAATTTCGCACGCCCGTCACAATGAATCATCGCAGCCATGAGGGCACTGGTCAAGAAAACAGTGTGTTGCCGAGAGTGATCACGGCAAAGCAGCTGATACGATTGACCAATGAAGCGATCATCGTTGGGGGATTGTTAACGTTCCTACCAGTTCTGTGATGCTGCTTAGGCCCTGTTCTTGGACGATATTTGTTAAGTCGTTCACAAGTTGAGCAGACAGACCAGGGTTGTAAAAGTTTGCTGTCCCAATTTGCACAGCAGTGGCACCTGCGACCAAAAATTCCATCACATCATCAAAGCACTGAATTCCGCCGACTCCAATAATCGGCACATCAACTGCTTGAGCAACCTGCCAGACGATTCTGAGTGCGAGAGGCTTGATTGCGGGACCGCTTAACCCTCCCAAAACATTTCCGAGCACGGGCGTGCGAGTCTTCCAGTCGATCGCCATTCCCTGAAACGTGTTGACGAGTGAAACTGCGTCAGCACCGGCTTCGGCGACGGCTTGAGCAATGGGGATCACGCTGGTGACATTGGGAGTCAGCTTTGCAATGACAGGAAGGTTTCCAGCCCCACAAACTGTTTTCACGACCGATGCGGCAAGTTCTGGGTCTGTCGCAAAGTCGACTCCTCCCGAAACATTGGGGCACGAGATATTGAGTTCGACGGCAGCGATTCCATCGGCAGTATTTAAGCGTTCTGCCATGACTGCGAATTCGTCAGTGGAACGAGCGGCGATGTTGACAATCACTGATGTTCCTAGGCTAGCAAGGTACGGTAATTTTTCTTTCAAAAATTGGTCGAAGCCATCATTGTCGAGGCCAATGGAATTGAGCATTCCGCTGGATGTTTCGACAGTTCTGGGAGCCGGATTGCCTTTGCGAGGAGACGGGGTGACTGTTTTGGGAATGATGCCTCCCAGTTTTTTGAAGTCGACGAACGACGCCATTTCTTTCGCATAGCCGAACGTGCCGGAGGCGACCAAGACAGGGTTGGCAAGTGACAGACGATTCAATTGAACGCACAATTCAGACATCGAACAGAATTCAGCACAGAGACAGACGAAACGGAAGGAATAGACGTGGTGCCAACGATAACAATCCAAGCAAACCCTTCCCACCAATCACAGCCGAACATCTTTGATTCTGAGTAGACACTGATGGTGTTTGTTGAATTTCCGAACAAACTCAACAGAAGTTCCCCAAGCGTCGCGACATCAAGCCAAGTAAAACGCAGCTTGATCACATTGAAAGGGCAATTGTCGTATTGCATCACAAAAGCGTCGTGTGAAGTGACGT
>CAYTUE010000038.1:0-10409 GCA_964441085.1 uncultured Planctomycetaceae bacterium | reverse complement strand
ACATTGAAAGGGCAATTGTCGTATTGCATCACAAAAGCGTCGTGTGAAGTGACGTGATTGAACTGAGCCAATTGAACTGTGCCAATTGAACTGGGCCAGTGGTGATGATTCGCAGCGGGAGTTGCGAGATGAGCTGCGGACTGGGGCTGCGGAATGTGTGCGTCTGCTTCGCCGTCACGTTTTTCACAGCGGTGATTACAATCTAATAACCCTGCCCGGCGACCTCAGTCTGGTTGATTTTTGCGTATCCAGACAGTCTGCTCGATTTGGCGAAACGCTTTAATCTTGATGTGGGTTTGAAATCTTCTTCAGGTACGTTGCAAGATCTCGATGAAGCTGCAGCATGTTTTGCCAGCGATTCCACGGTACGACCACATTTTCGCCATCTTGTTCTTGCTGCCCGTCAAATGAAACATCTCGAAGCTTTTCATGAATGTAGGCCAAGATGTCGCTGACTCGAGCCCGGTCTGTTGGGCTTAAGTTCTGAGGCAGCATTGGGGCACCACCAGGAAACAGGGGGATCTGCATGTGTTCGATGCTGAAGTCTTCAGCCAGATGAAAATCCGCGTCGGAGTCTCTGTCAGCTCGAACTTTGCTTTTTTCTTCGATGACTTGGCTGGAGGGCAGCAGTGATGCCACTTCGACTCCCAGCTGTCCTGCATATTCTGCAATCTGTGCGTCGCTTCCAAACAGCAGTGTGCAGCGACCAATTTGCAGATGATCGCCAGGCTGGAGAACTCTGAGCTGCACGGGATGCCCGTTGACTCGGCTTCCATTCGTACTGTTCAGATCAGTGAGAATAATGTCTCCATGATCTTCTTGTAGCTTTGCGTGAACCCGACTGACACGTTCATCGTTCAGTTGGATCGGATTGTCTTCTTCTCGTCCAATATTGATTGGGGTCTCTAGGTCTTCATAGACCTGCCCTCGTTCCAACCCTTCTAGGATAGACAGTGTTATTCGTGCCATAACGTCAATGTCTAGGTGTCGGAACGTTTGTGTCCCGCTTGACCAAATTTAAGCAGTGGAATGAGTAGAATTGGAATGAGGCTTTGACACAGTTCACGTAGTTCGGATGGGGGCATTTTGGGGTGACAATCTGTGCTGACTGCCGCCGAGATGACAATGATGGTCTTTACAGTCGGCTTTTGCGAGTCTTCCAAGGGAATTCGAGCGGCTTCAGGTTATCTTCGAAGAATTCCACAAGATGGCCTTCCATCACCTTTCCGGCTCGACCTTCCAGCAAAGCTTCTTTGCTGAATTGTGATGCCGGACCTTCAGGGCCAGTTTTTAAACTTCGTACACTTTCGTATTGCTCATCCTTGAGGTCCAGATATTTCCATAATTTTTCTGCCGAACTTTTCTCTTTCTTTTCCTGTGGGTTATACCAGATCTGAGCAGCGATTCCTTTTTGACGATCTGCGACGGTTTTCATGATGGTCGGGGTCTTAATGCCACGCACAGTCGATGCTGGGCTAATCCAAAACAGTGCTCGCACATCTTGCCCTTTGGGGGTTCTCAGAGAGTAAACGGCAGCATCTGGCCAAGGCTTCTGTGCCCAGTCGATGGCAGCGAAGCCAGCGGATACGAGCGCTCCTGATCCGACGGTGGCAATGCCCAGTTTTCGAATATTCAATTTTTCCTTCTCATGCTCCGTGACCAAGAAGTTTTTAATGGTGTTGAGGTCTTGAGTCGCCATGAGGGTGTAGTCAGCGGGCAGGAGATTCGCTGATGCGGCTGGATTGCCAGATACGTGAACGGAGTCTCCGTGCTTTCGCAGATCAGCCGTGACCACAGCGAAGCCCTTGCTATTAAGAGCTTTTGCAGCAGCTGTCCATGTTTTTCGCGTGCGGCTGTCTGCTTTGCCTTCCACTCCAGGAAACATAATGACGACAGGTGAATCTTTTCCAGCCGAGGATTCGTAGTAGTTAATGGGAATAGCCCAGCCATCGGCGGTGGTTAAAGTGCGTTCTTCTCCATCATCGCTCGCCTGCTGTGCACTGACCGTCGAACTGAGTGCCCCGAATAAAGTGAGAACCAAGAGTGCTTTTGGGGTGCTGATTCTGTTCATTCGAAATTCCAATCGTCAATCTTTGAAGTCCACCCACCTGCAAACGTTACCAAGCCGTTTGATTTGGTGTTCGGTTGATTCTGAGTGTAAAAAACGGCGTTCCTAGGGTCAATTTAGAACTGCGTGCTTCGACAAATTCCCTTTGCCTTCCGCATCTCACGGTGTTTGTTCTACCTGACCGCTAAAGTCCTGTTGGTTAATTTTAGGGGGTTTATCGCTTGAAAACAGTGAAATTTTACGGGCGGTGGATTCAATACCGGTTGCCACCAGTGGGGAGCTACGTTGAAAAGCTGGGCACAAATCGCAGGGGAAATCTTTTTCTGAGCGGCAGAATTGGCTGGTTGATGTTTGTTGATCGGTCAGTGGTCGTGATTTCGAAAGTCATTTGAGGCTGAGGGCCATGACGGTCGCTGTGCGGTTTCGTAACCGCAGTTGCTGTTTTGTACGACACTTCGCTACCCTGCTGTGATCAAGGCTTTGTTCTGCTTGTCAGCTTGTTTTCTTAGTGAACGGTTGACTGTGAGAAGAACTTCAACATGGACGTTGAAATGAACAGAAAATATCTCCCCCATGACGTGTCTTTGTTACTGGTTGCTTTGGCGACCACGTTGGGTGGAATCATGCTGGTTTCTGGATGCACAAGCGTCCCAGTGACAGGTCGCCGACAATTGCTGGTGATTTCTGAAGCAGAAGAAAATCAGCTTGGGTTAACTGCTTATCAGCAGGTGCTGGAAGAAGAACCCGTGACGAAGCAGTTGAAGGTTTCCGAATTGGTTCGCCAAGTTGGAAATCGAATTGCTGCAGTGGCTGACCGTCCAGATTTTGAATGGGATTTCAACGTCATTGAATCCAGCACACAAAATGCATTTTGTCTTCCCGGAGGAAAGGTTGCCGTATACACGGGCATCCTTCCCGTGTGCCAAACCGAAGCAGGTCTTGCTGTGGTGATGTCTCATGAAATTGGCCATGCGATTGCTCGCCATGGCGGTGAACGGATGTCTCATCAAACAGTTCAAAACACCGTGAAGAAGGGCGTGGAATTGCTTGTGAAGGACACTCAGGACACAACGAAGAACATCGTGCTGACAGCCTATGGTGCTGGTGCACAGTACGGAGCCATTCTGCCATACAGTCGCAAGCACGAACTCGAAGCAGATGAAATTGGCATTCTGTTGATGGCTCAAGCAGGCTATGACCCCAGCGAAGCTCCTGAGTTTTGGGAGCGATTTTCAGCGGCCAAGGAAAGCTCTGCGACTCCTGTTGAATTCCTGTCGACTCACCCCAGCGATGCGAGACGTTCTACTGCTTTACGAGAAAAACTGCCTGAGGCAATGCGGTTATACCAGCAAGCGGCCGTTCAACATGGCCAAGGGATTGCGATTAACACGGTCATGCAACCCGGCATTTAGTTGCTTTTGGGAATGAAGGTGCGGCCGCACTATTGGACCGGGATAGGTTTCAGCAGTGAGGGTGAGTAGCCTCGACCAAGGTCGGTGAGATCTCGAATCTGTATGACTTTGGGTGGGAAGACGGTGGCATCGATCATGGCTTCCAAACGAGTTGTTGGTCCGCCATCTCCAAAGTAGCCCACTGCTTGAAATGAATAAGCGTCGCCTCCCACGGTGATATATGGTCCGGCGTCTCGCAATTGCTGAAGGTCGACAATTCCTTCGGCAAGAATCCATGCTGCCGTGTTTCGTTGAGCCAGAATATCGGACGACAAGCTTTCGAGTTCGATGGCTGGCCGAGCAGCAATGATGGCGTCTGCGACGTTTTCTGGAATTTCGGCAATCGCCAGTCCCGCTAAAAGCACCTCTCGCCGAGCTTGGTTAATGTTGACTCGCCCTTCCAGAAACGAATCATCGGTGGTCGTAAAATACTGTTCCAGTTCTGGGAGTTGGGACAGCAGCGAATTGGCATCTTCAGCCCATGGACTACTGTAAACTGCGGTTCCGCTATCAAATAGCGACACCGGGTTTGTGTCGACACCGATCAGGTCGTAGATCGAATTAATTTGGAAAAGCGGTGGAATGGTCAGGTCAATTCCTTCTCGGGTGATGTCTCCATCGATGTCGGGTTGCAAAGTGGCCGCATCTAAGCCGCCAGCAGATTCCAGAAATTCGGTGCCCGCAATGCGTACTCCGACGACAAATTTGGCAGCGTCGACTCCGAATTGTTCTTCCACCGCGTCAAACAGGTCTGTCATTTGACCCATGTTTAAGTTGATCTTGTCGTCGCCATCTGGAGTCGTGTTGCGTTCTCGACTGGTGGCGGTTAGGTATCCTTGCCAGCCGGGATCAAAGAATCCATCGCCGTTTGTGTCTTCGCCTACGTCCATGATTCCATTGTGATTTCGATCTTCACCATAGAAAAATTCTGGAGTTACGCCTTGCACTTTGAGCAGTTCTTCAATGGAATCCATGGGGCCATTTTTGCATTCGTAAGGAATCGCTAGGCTTTCATATTCGTTCGATTCTGCTCCACCGGGACGGCGTTCTTCATCGCTGTCGAGCCAGTCTAAAATGGCGTCCACGATGTCATCGTTCATGTTGGGAAGATAGGACATGGCAACGTATGCCAGTTGTTGCTTTTCTTCTTCCTCTACGCCGTCATCAAGTTGTTCCAAATCTAACAGTGTGTTGATATTGAATTTGGCGTTTTGGTTGGAGAGACCAAAACGAATGCCTCCTGAAATGCTGTTGGCTTCGTCGAACGCGATCAGCGAACAGTAAACTTTGGTGCGTTCGTTTTCTGAATCTGAAATCAGATATCCTCGAAAACTTTCGGGGTCGTTAAACAGATTGATTTCAGCGTCTGTGTCGTGTTCCATGATGCGAGTTGCCGCCAGTTCGATGGCGGATTCGGCGGCTGTTCGAGCAATCAGGTCTCGCCCCCCCATCAATGTGGCTTGTTGTTCAACCAGCATCGTGTCGGTGTAGTTGTAGACCGATAGAGACAACAGCACGACGGTAATCAGCACGACTCCAAGAATAAAAGCGGAGCGTTTGGGAGCTGCTGGTTGATGAACCTGTGATAACATCCGCTTCATTAGATTGCTGTTTCCTGAACGAAGGGATCTGATACGGGAATGGAGATCACGAGTCGGTGGACTGTGTTGCCAAGCAGACCGGGAGTGTCTTCCGGAGTGCGTTCGTCCCATTCTGGTCGAATGGTTCTGAGTGTGAGTTCGACGATGACTGCGGCGGGCATTGCATTTTCGACATTGCTGTCCCATTCGGGCAGTTCTTCAAAGCCGTTGAAGTAGGAGAAGCGAAGATCGACAACTTCTGGAGCCAGTAATCTTGACGCTTCCAGTTGTGTATCGAAATCGTCCAAGCGAATCGCGTTGGATAGGCCAATCAAGTCGCCCGTCATGACACCTAGTCCGGCAACATTGTCGGATGTGTTTGCTGTGTCGCCGGCTTCGGCGGCCAGCATTCCAGCCAATCCTGCACCACTGGTTTCAGCAAGCAGATAGCGAATGATCATGGCGTCGCCGCTGCGATCTGTGCCACTTTGCAGTTCTTGAGCGTTCACGTAGGTTGAATTGGTATCCGGACGGCTGATGTACAGCACCAAATCTTTTTCGGTACCAAACAGGCCATCGGTGTATGACGCCGCGGCGGTGTCGGGATCGATCTCTTCGGTGTCTAAGCTGTCTTCATCGCTGTCGGTGTCGTCAGTGATTTCTTTGACAACAAATGTCGCCGACCGGATGTCTCGAGAAAGATCGCGAAGCAGAGCGCGAGCAATCTGGCTGCGTTCGATTTCTTCAAAGCTGTCGGTCGCTGTTTGTAGGTAGATATTGGTGGCAGAAGACATTGCGAGCATCAACATGGCAATGATGGCGACCACGACCATCATTTCGATGAGTGTGAAACCTGATCGGAATGGATGTCTTGTTTTTTGCTTTGGTTGAGAGTTTGTCAAGTTCATCATCAGGCGTCGTCTCCTGTTGATGAACTTGCAGCGTCAATGAACAGCTGGGGATCTCGAACAAGTCGAGATAAAAGGAACGAAGAATTGACTTGGTTGTCGTTGACTGTGTGAGTGACCAGAACGGTGACTTTCAGCAAGCTTTCGCCGTCAGCAGGTTCGATGGTGGTGGTCAGTAGCCAAACGTCGTCTGGGTCGCCTGTGTCCAGCGCTTCGTCGGTGGTCGAAACAAGGTCGCGGTATCCGCTGAGATATTCTGACATCGCGCTTTCGCACAAGATGGCTGCTTTGGCGTCTAAGCTCACGCTGAGACGTGATTGGTTGCCCAAGTCCAGCAGCGAAAGAATGGCAGTCAGAGCTGCTAAGAAAATGGTCACGGAAATGACAACTTCTAGCAGACTGATTCCAGATCGTGGGTGGGCGGCCCCACACGGTTTGTTAAACCGATGAACGCGAGATGGCAGGCGAATTGGTCGAGATGCGAATGAACGACGATGCATCAATTGGACTCCGTGTAAACTTGAGTCGTACGCACGCTTCCTGTGAGACCTCGTAAAGTCACATTGCAACTGAGATCGTCTTCGTCGTGGATGCGAAGTTCGAAGTCATCTGTGGTTCCATCGAATCGAAATCGAATGCCTTGAGACCACTGTTTGCTTTCTAATTGACTTCCAACCAGTGAACCAAAGCGTTGTTGGTCGATGTTTTCGCTGACGTCTTCGTACCCTTCGGGGGCTCGGATTTTGAGTTCTTCAGGTAGTTCCAACAGGACACGATCGTATTCTTGAATCGTGGCGGTTTGGCCAGATTCGCTGGTGGCTTCGCTGCTGTCTTCTTCGTTTTCGGCTGGCAGCACAAGGGCGTGGTTTCCACCGATTTCGTAATGGAACGTGTACTCGATCCCTTCGTCGACCGCGAACTGTCTTGCTTGAGCCATCAATTCACGCACGCTGTCTGTTTGTTCTGCCAACCATGCTTCTCGACGCATCGACATAATGGATGGAGTCGCAATGGAAACCAGCAATACCATGACGGCAGCCACAATCATCAGTTCCAGCAAAGTGAAGCCGGATGGTTGTTGGGTACGTTGATGTGATTTGAAGGCACGTGTCTGCATTTGATTTGTTGTTTGTTTGCTTTAAGTACGAAAATGCCGCCATGGACTCCAAGGAATTAGAGTTCATCGCGGCATCAAAGAAAGCACAGTGACACAGACGGTTCGATGTCAATCGGCAGAATCATCGAATCGTCGTTCACATAACGAGGCTGGTCCTAGTTGTCTTTGTTCAGGATGTTGCTGATGTCGTCGCCTTCACCGTTGTCATCTTGTCCATTCGGACCGAACGACCAAATTCTGGGCTTCGTATCTGAACCAGAATCGAATGAATATTGGAACGGGTTCCCCCATTCGTCTTGGTTTCTGAAGTCTTCCATCACGGGTTTTTGCTGTTTACCGTTATGTTCGTACGATTCGCTGAGCATGTCGATCACTTCAGATCCACCCGCGTCGTAGGTGCCACCTTTTTTGATGGATTTTACCTTGACTGCGGTTTCGATATTTCGAATGTCGGCGCTGGTCTTGTCGATTTTGGCATCTTGTTGGCTGCCAATTAGGTTGGGGGCAACCATGGCGGCAAGTGACACGATAATTGCCAGAACAATCAAGAGTTCCAGCAATGTGAATCCAGAACGAGGAAGACGTTTTTTGCGTGTGCGAAGAATCTTCATGGTCAGCGTTTTTTCCTTTGGGTGAGCTGACGGCTGGGTGAGCCGTGTTTTGTGAGCTTGGAGGGACGATCGAATTTATCGATCGAGTTTCAATGTGAATTTAACAGTGGGGTTGATGAGTGCGGGATTTCCGAAGAACTGTCTTGGGAAATCAGGTTGGACTTCTGTTTTTCAATCCAAACACAGAAGTTGTGGATGTCAAACAACTAACCCGCAGTGTCCCCAGATAGGTTCGTCGAATGGCTGATTTTATTGGAATTGCTCCCAAATTCATTCAATTTTTGATGCTCATTTCGGGAAGTTCTGAATGTCTCACGAAAGAAACATCCAGATCAGTGCTTTGCGGCGTGAATGGTCTGGCTATGGTTGATGTGCAGCTTTGGGGATTGTTTGGGCTTGGAGAGTTCGCTTAAACAGCCAAAAGTCAGGCTCCACGAAGTGCGGTTGCCCGTCTCGGCCCGTCTCGGCCCGCCTTGGCCCGACTTGGCCCGACTTTTTCGATGGTAGGGGCTGTAAGGGAGGCTGTGGTGCGATGTTGCGGCCTGACTGTTGTCGATTTTAGGTGTGAGCTGCTTGTTCCGATAACCAACAGTTAGCTGGCTGCAAATCCCTCGCTGACGTGTCGGGTTCCCTTTTTGAACAGCCCGCTAGCACGGTGAGCAACCTGTCAAGACACAGCTTTTGGATGGAAAAACGTTCAGGGATTGAACCATGGCTGAAAATGAACTGCCGTTGGAATCTGAAGATTCTTCTCAAGATTCCCCTCGAAAATCACTTCTGCGGCGTTTTCGCCCCTTGGTGATTTTGCTTGCCGTGGTTGCCTTGCTTCCGTCGTTCTTCACTGTCACGCAGTGGCATGGGGCTGTTTTGGGAATGGTGGCTCCTGAATTGGCAGCAGCCATTAAATACGACCACATGACGACTCACTGGTGGTCTGACGTGCGGTTCACCAACTTAAGCGTGCGAGAAGTGTTGCCGAGTGATTCGGGGGCTTCTGCTGAGGAATCCGTGGTTGGCAGCGATTCGTTTGGCACTGCTGCGACCGTTACTGCTGCGAGTGGCGACTTGTTGACGGCGAAGTCTGTGTCTTCCGATCAGCCGCTTTGGAAGTTGCTGTTCACCATGGGACGCAATTCGTCTTTCGTGGTACAGGATCCCGTGATCAATGTTCGCACGGTTGGGCAGACCACGAATGTTGAAGCAACATTAACCGAAATGCTGGGAACATCGTCGTCAGCCCAAACAACATCTGAACCGTTTCCAGTGGCCCTTACAATTCATAACGGAACCGTTCGGTTGTTCAAACCAACAAGCCAACAACAGCCTGCGGATTTCGTTACGGTGTCAGACATCAACGGAACATATTCTTCTTTAGATGCCTCGGGGTTGCTCCCAGAAGTTCGTTTAACGGCAAACATCATTCCTGCGGGATTCGGGTCATCATCTGCATCACAGTTAGCCAGTCGTCAATCGAAATCTGTGAACCCTCGAATCGCCGCGAATTTGGACCAACTGAATGCCGACTTTCCGTTGATTCCCTTTGAACCAGATCAGCTTCAGCGGATGGAACAAGCTGAAGGTCAGCAATCCGTTCAAATTGAATTCGTCCAAGACGAACAGCGAACAGGAGTGCATCATCTGACAGTGCAGCTTAGCAGTTTGCAATTGGCAGACTTAAAGCCTGTGATGTCTCGGTTCGTTCCTGATATGACCATTGAAGGCCAAGTGTCGTGTTTGATTCAGGCTCACGTGTTGCAGAACAAAAATGATTCTGGTTTCGCCGGGCGGTTCCAGATGTCGGGATCAGAAATTTTTGCCCGACACCACGGCTGGCATGAAACCGAAGCTGTTCGGCTGCGCGAAGTGATAGCCGGTGGAGTGGTCGGGATGGCAGAAGATGGAGTGATGGTCAAGGACCTCAAAGTCCGTTCCGCTTTGCTTAATTTATCAGGGGAAGGCCAAGTCAAAGTTGCTCCTGTTGACCCAATGAAGGCCATTCGACGAGTGGCTGAGCGTTCGCCAGACACGGACAATGCCTTGCTTGTCGAATCAGATGCTTTGGCTGCTGGCGAAGTCACAGTGAACGGAAAGCTGGACTTAGCTGAACTGTGTCGGATGCTGCCCAAGACCATTCAGTTGGTCGATGATTTACAGGTTGATCAAGCCGAAATTGATTTTTCTTGTCGCGTGCGTCAGCAGGCCAATGAGATGCTGTCGCGTCAGCTCTCTGGGCCAGCTCGACCCGGTTTTCAGTGGCAGATTGCGGCGAAGTCTTCTGAACTTTTGGCTCGTAAAGCAGGACAGCGCTTGCAGTTAAAGGCTCCATTGAGGATTGATGCGATGGGGCCGTTGGCGATGGATTCTGTTTCGCTTCGGAAGGCTCGACTGACCGGTGATTTTGGTGACTTGGCGATTGATCCTGTCGATCAAGGTTTCGCTCTTCAAGGGAAGGTGAACCCGGAACGGTTGCATCAAAATTTGAGCCAATTACTGGTGCTGCCTGCGATCGGCCTGTCTGGTGATATCGATGTGGAAGGAACGATGCAATCGTAGGGTGATGGGGGCAGGCAAAGAACGGTTGTACAGACCGACGAGAAGGACTTACATCCGACGACGCTTCGTCTGAACGTCGAGAAAGCCTAGTGTGCGGTAAGAATTTTGAAAGGTCAGATGG
>CAYTUE010000037.1:31324-32622 GCA_964441085.1 uncultured Planctomycetaceae bacterium | reverse complement strand
AAATCCAAAATTCTCTGGTGCTGAAATACGCCCAAGGGATTGACGCTTCGAAATGGAATGCTGCGCACGTGGTCAGCCAAGCGTTGCTGGTGCCTCCATCTGACTACCACTTTTCCACGGGGCCTTTGGGCACTGGGATTTGACAGTCCTGAAGGACTCCCGTGCGATTGCCGTCTACCGGCCCTTCATCGCTAATCTGTTGAATGGCATCAACGAATTCCTGCTTGTTCGCCACAAACTGAAAGTCACCCCGAAGCTTCTTACGCACCTTCATGCCCTTCAAGTACCAGTGAGCCATCTTGCGAAAAATGATGATGGCCCGATCTGCAGAAAAACGTTCTTCCAAGTATCCATACTGCTTCAACATCAACTGCAACCGGTCTTCGAAACTTCCAGCGGGACGGTAACTACCCGTGCGCTCCCATTCGTCCAGTTGACGGAAGATCCACGGATTGGCCAAGGCCGCTCGACCAATACTAACTGCCTGACACCCGGTTTCATGAATCATCTTGGCCGCATCAGCCACGTTGCGAACATCGCCATTACCAACCACGGGGATCGACTCGACGGCCTCGACCACCTGACGAATTCCGGGCAAGGACACGGTTCCACTAAAGCCTTGAGCTCGCGTGCGTCCATGAATCGCAATCGCGCAGACTCCCACTTTTTCGAACTCACGAGCGAAAAACGGAGCGGTCAGGCTCTCGTCGTCCCACCCCAGTCTCATTTTAACACTCACCGGAATCTTCACACTTTCGACAACTCGACGAACCAGTTCAATCGTGCTGTCGGTGCTGCACATCATGCCTGCTCCAGAACCTGCTCCGGCAACTCGATTCACAGGGCACCCCATGTTGATGTCGATTGTCGCCACATCACGACCTTCTAAAAACTGAGCCGCTTGAACCATGTGGTCTGGATCGCTCCCAAAAATCTGCACGGCGAATGGCTGATCCTCAGGATGAGTTTCAATCATTTGCATGGTGCGTTCGTTTTGAGACAACAAAGCTCGACAATTCACTAAGTCTGTTGTTGCCAAACCCACTCCACCAATCGTTCTCACAATGCGGCGAAACGGCAGAGTCGTAAATCCGGCCAATGGAGACAGCAGATAGCGAGTCGGCAGCGGTAACGATCCATAGTGAACGGGGCCCGAAAATTGGGGGCGTTCAATTGTGACAGCAGACTGTCCATCGCTGGCTGCATTCGTATCTTTTTGAAAGACGTTGGGAATCGCGCTCTTCACTGGAACAATTTTCTTTTTCACAGCACGGCTACAGAAAATAAAATCAAACACA
>CAYTUE010000037.1:27937-31224 GCA_964441085.1 uncultured Planctomycetaceae bacterium | reverse complement strand
CTTGCAGATGTTGGCGAAATCAGCCAAGAGAGTGCATCCGCCACGACTGATTCCATCCAACAGCAAAAGGGAACACCGTGAAACTTGTTACCGTTCCACACCCATGAAAGCGATTGGCAACTGCTTCGTCGCGCTGTGTTTTCGTCGTACAGTGTTTTGGTCACGCCGTGTTTTAGTCGCGTTCTGCTCGCCCCGCCAAGACAACTCGAATTTCGCTATAACTGATGCCGCTTTTCAGGTGATCGAAAATGGGCTTTAACCGTTCATCGCCAACTTCATCTGCGGCGACTTCCACTTTCTGAACGATGTCTTTAGGAATCCAATCGGTGACGTCGGTCATCTTTTTCGACTGAATATACTGAACCAGATAACCGGCAACCGTTCCGAAAGCGCGTCCCAATTGTTCTGTCGCATCAGCCAGAGATACTTTTTGTTCGAACAATTCGAATGCTGTGGCTACCGAAGCGGTCACTTTTTTAGGCGTTGGTTTTCGAGTCGTCGACGATGTGCTGCTCCGAGCTGCCACCGTAATTTGCAGATTGGATTCCAAGTCGTTTTTCTGGCAGTAGGTTTGGATTTGCTGCAGAATTTGACTGCCGAATTCCTTGTTCTTGGCTTGGCCAATTCCATAAATTTTCAGCAGGTTGGCTGCTGACGTTGGTCGAAACTTTGCCAGTTCACGAAGTGAAACGTCGCCTAAAATCACATACGGTGGCACGTTGCGTTCTGTGGCGATATCCATTCGCATCGACCGCAATGCTTCAAACAATCCTCGATCAACACCCTCCCATTTATCCAACGCGGCAACTGTGTGCTGCTTATTTTTGGGGCGAGACAACGTGGGTGTCTTTTCGCCTTTTAAGCAAGCAGATCCCAGACCCGTAATTTGTAAAACGGAATGTTCGCCGACTCGTTCTAAAAAGTCTTGGGCCACCAGTTGATCGATCCAGTTTCGGACGACGTTGTCTGGTTCATCTTTCAGCAGACCGTAGGTGCTCAGTTGATCATGACCATTGTTCAGCACTTTTTTACTGCGGGAACCTCGCAGCACCAAGGTCGTATATTCTGCTCCGAAGCGTTGTTCTTGCCGGTAAACTCCACTAATGACTTTCTGAGCCGTTACCAGAGCGTTTTTGATGGGCTCCACTTCTTTAAGGCACACATCGCAGGCGGAACAATTTTGGGGTTCGAAGTCTTGTCCAAAGTGTTTCACCAGCATGCGATGCCGACAGATGGCGCTGGAACAGTAGGCCTCCATCTTCATCAGCTGTTTCAGAGATGCTTGTCGGTTGTCTTCGTTTTCGGATTGATTAATCAGAAATTCCCACGTCCCGACATCTCGACCGGTGTACATCAAATAACATTCTGCTTCCAAGCCGTCTCGACCCGCTCGGCCGCTTTCCTGCTGATAGGCTTCGATACTGGAAGGCATTTCTGCGTGAATCACATAGCGCACATTGCTTTTGTCGATCCCCATTCCAAAGGCAACGGTGGCGACAATAATGTCTACTTTTTCATCGATGAACATTTCTTGATGACGTCGCCGTTGATCGGATTCGAAGCCCGCATGATATGCCAGTGCGTTGTAGCCAAGTGCTTTTAAGGCAGCCGCCGTTTCTTCACACTTCTTGCGACTGATGCAGTAGATGATGCCCGATTCTTTGGGGTGCCGATCAATAACGTCTCTCATCTGGCCCAGCCCATCGTACCTCCGTTCGACTCGATACATCAGGTTCGGGCGGTCGAAATTTCCGACCAAGACTTCAGCCTTTTGCAGACCTAACTGTTTTAAAATGTCGCTCCGAACTTGTTCTGTGGCAGTCGCCGTGAATGCATGAACGGACGCATTGGGAAAGGTTTTGCGCAGACAGGACAGCTGGCGATACTCGGGACGAAAATCGTGCCCCCAGTTGCTGATACAGTGAGCTTCGTCAATCGCGAAGAAACTGACCTTTTCTTTGGCGAGGAAATCTAATGTTCGGGGCTGGACCAATCGTTCTGGGGCCACAAAAAGGAGTTTTAAAGTCCCCTTGCGAACTTTTGCGGCCACCGCATTTCGTTCTTCCACCGAGAGGCTGCTATTGACGCATGCGGCAGAAATTCCATTCGCCGTTAATGCATCAACCTGGTCTTTCATGAGTGCAATCAGAGGGCTCACAACAACCGCCATACCGTCGTGGCACATGGCAGGAGCTTGGTAGCACAGAGATTTTCCGCCGCCGGTTGGCAACACAGTTAAGGAGTCTCGACGCTGCATCACAGACAGCATCGCTTCCTTTTGCAAAGGACGAAACGAACTGTAGCCCCAGTATTGTTTTAACACTTCAAGCAGGTTCGATTCCACATCGCTGCAAGAACCATCTGCAGTCGGTGAATGGGTTGCTTGAGATGTTTCGACAGGTGTTGCAGAATCAGCCGCCAAGATCACGCTCCAATTTATCAAGACGATCTTGTAGACCAGTTTGCGAATGTTCTAATTCGTGAATCAGGCTGGCCTGTTCTTGAACAGTACTACGAAGCTGTTGAATGATCTGTTCAAAGCGTTCTAGCTGACCGGCAAGCTGGTGATTGACGTCTGATGCTGTCGCAGACGGTTCAACTGAACAACTGGATTCTTGATTGTAATGGGGGGGCGAATCACCAGAGCTGGAATCCGGGGAAGGTGAATCAACGGCAGATGAACTGCCGCCGATTGTCATGTTTTCTTTGTCAAGATAGAACGAATGGTCGACTTCGATGCCTCGCCGATCCAAGGGGCCATTCGCTTGCAGGTATCCCTTTTGTTGCAGATCAATCAGCTGTTGTCGAAGTTGTTCCATGCTTTCAATGCGAACCATACGACTGGCACGAGTGCGAAGTTCGCCTAACTGCTGACAACCTCGCAGCAGCAATTCGGCGATGATGGCAAACTGAGCTTCTGAAAAATCAAAACAGTGTCTCATGTAATGACGGTAGCGAGCCGTTCGGCCTCCACCGGGAAACACTTCTGCCACAAGTCCGTTTTCTCTGAGACGATCTAAGCCTTCCATGACCTGATCTTCAGAGTAGCTCACGGTGGGGTCTCGATTGCTTTTCTGATTGCAAGCAGACGTGGTTGCTTTCAAGGTCAGCGGATACTGTTCTGGAGTGGTAAAACCCTTTTCCATAAGAGCACCGAGCACTCGACGCTGCAGCCGTGAGATGTCTTGAATCTGATTTTTTTCTGGGTCGCTCATTCTGTAAATCAAAGTCCGTCATGATGAAAGGAAAAACGGAAAAGCTAGCTTTCAAATGTGGTGATCGGCGAC
>CAYTUE010000037.1:25634-27837 GCA_964441085.1 uncultured Planctomycetaceae bacterium | reverse complement strand
TTTTTGATTTCTTGCAGTGACTATTTTCGATCCAGAACAACAAGCCCGATAATAGACAACAAGATCCCCGTCACGGTGAGTGCCGACATGGGTTCAGCAAAAACCAGAAAAGCTCCCAAAGCACACATGGCGTTCTGTGAAGCATTGATCACGTTCACTCGACTAATGTCAAGTCGTTTCAAAGCATTTGTGAGGGCAAAAAAAGCAATGGCGTTCAGCGATCCGGCAACCAACATGACTGACCAATCAGCAAGAGAAATCAGTCGAATTCTTTCGAAACCCAGTTGACTGAATCCCAAGCTACTCAGACAAACAAACCCGACTGAACTGTACACCAGAGTCATGGATTGAACGGTCAGTTTTTTTTGCCCCAAGCTACGAATCACGATCCCATTGATTCCGTAAGACAAGCCAGAAATGATTGCCATAAAGATACCGAATGAAACGTACCGCAATGGTTTTGCTTCCGTCGATGAAGCCAATTGCTGTGCGGAACTTGTTGAGCCTGATTGTTGATTTTGATTGATGTCTGTACGAACTGGGTCTGTGCTGGGGGCAGTATCTGTGTTAGAAGCAGTGTCTGTGTGGATTTGTGCGGCAGTGTGGCGAGCGGTCACAGAAGCGGTCTCTTGCTGCTGCGATGCCGCATAAGACAGCAGCACAACAGATGCTGCCATGATGACGATGGAAATCATGGTCTTGGTTGACACAGTGTCTCCCACAAAGATCTTTCCAAAGAATGCCCCTGAAAAGATGATCAGTGCAAAGACGAATGGAACCGAAATCGCCAAGCCGATGTTTCCTAACGCAATCTGAAAACACAGATTGCCACCGAACTGCATTATCAAAGCAGCCACCAGCAGAACCATGACGACCTTGTAAGAAGGATACAGCGAACCTTTGCCTGGTCCTTGTCGCAGCAGCACCAGCACGATGGAAACAACCAACGTGGGCACCGCCTTCATTGCGGAAACCCAGATGTCCCAACCGAGATCTGCGGACGAATCTGAGAGTTGACGTAAAGCCAAGTTTGTCGCGGAATAGGCAACAGCAGACGTCAGCCCCAGTAGCATTCCCAACTTTTTGTCTCGCGGATTTTGCGGGGGCACAGGTGATTCTGGCATATTGCAAGCTTGCACTCTGTCTTCGTCGTTCGCATTCCGCTTATCGATCTTGTTGCCAGCAGGGGACGACATGTTGTTTGTTTCTGGAGAGACAGTCGAATGAACCGATTTACAGAGCGACAGGAACAATAGACCACTGCGCATCAAATTAGCACTCGGTGAAACAGCGATTGTGTCCAATTCTCGATCTCACCACCCAGCCAAGGTGAAATTCATAATTTTGGAGTTCAGCTTTTCGATTTGATTTCACGTTGCGGTCAAAAAAGTGGTGACCAAGCCTGCTGCTTGCAGTGACGATGGCAGGGGGGGGGAACCGACTGAATACGCCTGAACATGACCGAATATGACTAAAAAACCAGAGAAATTACTGATGTCAATTTGCAGTGGGAAGAACCATTCTGGAGTACCAAACAAATTCAGTTTGAACCGCTGTGCGGTGGTTTCAGGGCGAGTGAGAACGGAAATGTCGCCATCCTGACGTGTGGCATAGCAGGGCGATTTTCACAGACCATGAATGTTTTTGGGCATTTTTGCAGACTCCCAACCATAATAATCATCACAACCGGACAGCCTTTGGATTGTTACGGTCGGAACATTCAAACGAACCGGCGGACGCGGCTGTAGGAGACGATACCTGTGATGACTACACGGATTCCACCATTATAACGCGAAACTCCGTCTGTCTGATTTGGGCCATGATCACAGTTAATTATTCAGAGCCAACTTTGCGGTGCAATCTGAAGATTGCAACAAACACAATTTGATTCTTCCACGACCGTGTCAACGTATTCGTTTGGGAATCAGGACAATGAAGATGCTCCCAAGGAGGGGATCATGCAGCTGTTGTTACTAAAAAACGTTACCCGAAATTCTTTCGCCACCCTATTCACAGCAATGGGCATGCTGGCGATCACAGGTTGCCATTCCGTGCGGTCAACTCCTGTCACCACTTGTGGCCCAGGAGGTTGCGGCCAAGCCCAGTACACCGAAGCCAGCTGCAATGCTCCTATCGCCTGTGCGAATGGCTCCTGCGGTGCGGGCAACTTCGGCCAAGGCTGCACAGACGGCAGCTGTGGTGC
>CAYTUE010000037.1:19476-25534 GCA_964441085.1 uncultured Planctomycetaceae bacterium | reverse complement strand
TGTGGTGCTGGCGGCTGTGGCCCCTATCAATGTGAAGTTCCTCATGAACTTCGCAAAACGGCGATGCCTGAATATCGCATCGAACCGCCAGATGTCATCCTGATTGAATCCACGAATCACTTGCGGACATCATCGTCTGGAGTCGGTGTGGGTGAAGCACTATTGATTCAATGTGCGAGAACTTTGCCGACGGAAAAAACAGACTCCAACGTGGTCCGTGAATTCAAGACCATCAACGGCATCTACGTGATCGGAAATGATGGATACGTTAACCTTGGCCCTGAGTACGGCAAAGTGTTGTGTGCTGGACAAACAGTGAACACGATTCAGCAACGAGTGGAAGACCACTTGAAGCGGATTTTGACCAAGCCTTTGGTATTGGTGACATTACCAGATCCATCAACCAAGCAAGTCATCGCTGGTCCTCACTTAGTTCGACCAGACGGCACAGTCGGACTTGGAATCTACGGCGACGTATTCATTGCAGGAAAAACTCGTCGAGAAGCAAAGGCGGCCATTGAACTGCACCTGTCCAGCTTTATTCAAGCTCCTGAAGTCACAATCGACGTGTTGGGATACAACAGCAAAGTGTACTATGTGATTGCAGACGGAGCTGGAGCTGGTGAAAGCGTTTTCCGGCTGCCATCAACAGGAAACGAAACCGTTCTGGATGCGATTGCTCGAGTCAACGGATTGCCTGCTGTCGCCAACAAAGGCAGAATTTGGATTGCTCGTCCTTCACCAGAATCCTGTGGTCCTGATAAAATTCTGCAGGTCGACTGGGATGGAATTGCTCAGGGAGCTCAAACCAGTACGAACTATCAGATCTTCCCAGGTGACCGACTCTACGTGAAAGCCGATCCGTTTATCACCTTCGATACAAACCTGTCGAAATTCACTGCTCCAATCGAACGAATATTGGGCATTGCTATTCTTGGTTCTGGTGCTGTTAACAGCATCGAAAATGGTGGCCAAGGTGGTTCTGGCTTCTAGGTGATGAAGGAAGTCGCCCTGCACTTTCGCAGGGCGACTACTGCTTTCTATAATCGTCCGAAAGATGATCAATGGGCAGCAACAAAAGATTGGTCCATTTCGATTTGCGGGCTTCGAAAAATCGCGTGCTTCTATTCGTCAGGAGAAACTACTATGACAAGGCTCACAATGATTCGTAGCCTGTGCTTGTTATGCCTCATTTCCGGTTCGGTCATGAGTTCAACAGCCAATGCTCAATCGGGGCTGTCTCGATTTGATCGAGGTTTTGATCGCCCCACAGTCAGCCCTTATGTCAATCTGCTTCGAGGAGGCGGGAACGTCGGGCTAAATTACTTCGGCGTGGTACGACCTCAACAACAATTTGTTGACCAAAGCCAGCAACTGAATCAACAACTGCAAACGGTCAATCGAAGAACTCAATCTCAACGTTTCCGAAGCCGAACTCAAGGCCCACTGGTGCAGCAAGTCCGAGTTGGGTCAACAGGGCATGCGGTTAGCTTTTTGACAATTGGTGGTGGAGTTGTTGGTCGAGGCGGACAGTCAAATCAAGGGCTTGGACAAAATCTTATGCTCAGCGGATTTGGCAACGCTGGTGGTGGCGGAACCACTGGGTTTTCACCTGGCTTTGGCGGTGACTCATCAGCAAATGGCGGCGGATTCGGCGGCGGCAACTTTGGTGGTGGTGGCGGTGGTGGATTCAGCGGCGGCGGCTTTGGAGGCGGCGGCCAAATCGGCGGCGGTGGAATTGGCAGTAGCTTCAGCAACAGTAGCTTCGGCGGTGGTGGTGCCTTTAGCAGCGGCCTCAGTGGACTGACTTCAGGCTTCTAACACCACCGTCCTTTCAGAACTTAATTTGTTTCAGATAATTCTTACAGAGCCTTCAGCCGCAAGGAATGGCAATCATGGCAACAACAACATTGTACAATCGTTTGCTCAAAAAACTGGCCGCCACAGCGGCCTTCGGAGTCTTGACAGCAACCAGCCAAGCAGGGCTATTCTGTGACTGGCACACGGAACATGACCGTCCCTATTGCAGCCCAGCTTGTGAGCAGGGCTGGGGTTATCACGATACATGCTGGAGACGATTTCCTGCCACTGAACCATGCACCGACTGGGGCGCACACTGTGCCGCTGACTCAGTGCAGTACGGCAGCACAGTGCCTGCCGGCGTGCCTTACACTGGTGTTCCTTTGGTACCGGGATTTCAGCAGCCATTGAACGGGCAAAGCTTTCCCATCCAAGACGGTGGCGTCGTGCTGGGAGCCCCCCAAAGCAACTACAATTCGTATAACGTGAATCCTTCTCCGATTCCGCCAGCAGGCCAAGTCAACCAGCAGCCCGATGGAACTCGATCGTTCGCCCCAGCCGATCATGGTGGTCAAAACCCCATGACAGAAGAGATGCCAAGTGGTGGTGGAAATGAGCAAGGCAGCGACCAGTTGCAGTTACCCGGCTTGGGCGAAGACGTCAAACTGCCCCCCATTCCAGATGTCTCTCGGGCAACTCCCTATCTGAATCAGGGATACATAAACCAAAGCTACCAAAACCAATTTCAGACGGTGGCTCAGTCCAATGTGGTTGGCAGCAACGAACCACTCTCGCTGTACCCTGCGGACAAGGCCATTTCGGTTTATCCTCGAAACGAAATTGTGACTCAGCCCCAATACGGTCAACCACAATTCGGCCAACCGCAGTATCCTCAGTACGGTCAGCCTCAACAAACTTTTGTTCAGCCGATGGGGCAGCAGCAAATGATGGTTCCCGGTTTGTCTCAGCAAGGCAATCAGTATCAAGTTCCCAACCAAGGGGCGTATCAGCAACAATATCAACCGACAGCCATCCAAGTTGCTCCAGGCCGCCAGCCGTCAGTCACTGGAGTATCATACAGCCGTAGCATTCGACCTGTGTCAAACAACGTGAATGTACAACAGGCCGTGCCCGCTCAAAAGCAATCCTTGCTATCAAAGATCAACCCATTTTCTCGGTAGATCCATCACGCAAGAATGAGAGAACGTTCCACCTGTCGACAGATTTTCTGTCGACAGGTTTTTTCTTGCGCTGAATAAACTCTGGCCGCGCCCAGTCTGTTTCGAGATAATGAAACACAACTTCATTCGTCATGCCGCTGTGATGCAATGACAGCACCAAAACGCAAACAGTGCCCGTTTGAGCAAACCAGTCAATCCTTCTACCATGACATCTGTTGATTAAGTTTCTTCCATACTTGCCGAAACGGTTGTTTCATCATGCCACCTGATTCATCTGCTTCACCATCAACCTGTGATCATCCCGCCTGTGCTTCAGAAGAGAAACTTTTGGAAGATTGCCACGTGCAGCGCACGCGAGCATCTGGGCCGGGAGGGCAACATCGGAACAAGACAGAAACAGCCATTCAAATGACTCACCGTCCCACCGGCTTAACGGCACTGGCCTACGAACGACGTAGCCAAGAAGACAATCGAAAGATCGCCGTGTTTCGTATGCGGTTGACTCTGGCATCTTTGCATCGCACCGTGAAGTCTCAGGTCGTTCATCCCAGCACGTTGTGGGAATCACGGTGTCCCAAAGGAAAAATTTCGTGCAATGATGCTCACCCAGTCTTTCCCTGTTTAATCGCCGAAGCAATGAATGCAGTCGATGCGAAATCTTTTGACGTACGTTTGGCAGCCGCGGCGCTCGGCTGTTCTACGTCTCAGTTGGTTCGTTTTATCGCCAAAGCTCCCGAAGCATTTGCCGCATTAAATGCTGGTCGACAACAGGCTGGGTTAAAACGGTTAAAACCGTAATGGAAACGTTCAAACTGTCAGTCGGCCCTCCTATCAGTGACTTTGGCGCCCACTAGGATGTGGATTGCCACAGAATCAGACGAATCGATCGTTAACGTTTGCCACCCCATTTTGACTTTTTGAACAATTGATGAAGAAGCAGATAAAACCCTAGGCGCAATGACTGTGATTTGGATGATATAAATAAGTAATCAAACGGGTCGTCATCCCTCTTCACGAGAGTCCTCATGCAACGATCACAATCTCATGCGTTTTCTATGCCGCAAGGGCGTTTCTCTTTACCGTCTGGTTCCAGTTCTAGCCAGCCACATCCTAGAAACGGTTTTACACTGATTGAATTGCTGGTCGTGATTTCGATCATTGCAGTTTTAATGTCATTAATCTTGCCTGCGGTTCAGAATGCTCGATCAGCAGCTCGCAGAACTCAATGCCTCAATCGAGTTCGCCAAATTGGCTTGGCCTTGCACGCCAACGCCACGAAACGAACAGACGGTCAGTTTACGCCGTATGGAGTATGGGGAGATGCTCAAGACGCATCAGGAGCTTGGCTAAATTCCAGCAACGGCCGAAAGCTAAGAAATTGGGTGGTCGACATTCTCCCAGAACTTGATCGCCAAGATCTGTTTGACCGATGGGATTTTAATCGAGATCACGATTCATCCACAGCAGGAGTTACCGGGCTTTCGAACGCAGACTTGATCAGCGAATACCAAATGAACATTCTTGTGTGTCCCGATGATCAATCAGGAGACCAAGCCGGAGCCCTGAGCTATGTGGTGAATGCTGGCTATGCTCATATCGACACGTCTGGACTGCAACCTACCAGCGGTTGGACATTCAGCACCAACGTTCATCGAGCCGATGATCCCGATCTCGACCTCAACGTCAATGGCACCGTGAATGACGAACAAGACCAACTCATGTTTCGACGCTCAGGAGTCTTCTGGTATTCACGCTTAGATCGCGATGGAGATGGAGCACCTTCGCCCGTGAGGAACCAGAGCCTGCGGATCAACGAAATCTATGACGGAACCACCAACACTTTAATGGTGAGCGAAAATATCAATGCCGCAGCGAATCAGTTCTGGGGTGACCCCAGTCCTCGCTTTTGTGCCTTTGTTTATCCTCTCGACCCGGATCCCGCTTCACTCGGATTAACGGCCGCCAATTATTTTCAAGAAGCTCCATTGGACCCTCGTTATCAATTTGCCGTGATTAACGGTTCCAAATCCGGACCAGAAGGTTTACGTCCCTTTCCGAATTCAAACCATCCGGGCGGAGTCAACGTCGCAATGTGTGACGGTTCCACTCGCTTCCTGAATGAAGATGTTGATCTACGAATCTATGCGCAGCTGATCACTCCAGCAGGTACTCGAGCCATATCGCCTAGCATCGAAAGCCAAGAATTATTAAGCGGCAATTCGTTCTAATGTGCCACGATTTGAGCATGAATTCATGTTTGGTCTCCGAACCGACGGCTCGGCACTTGATGCGACCATTGTTCAAACCATCAGATCTTGGGATCTCGCCGTTCCGACGAAAGCGAGGCCACTGTTGAGGCTACAGCCGAGACCAAGATTGCAAACAGAATGGCTCACACACCCTCATGGTGTATCAAACCACGGTGCACCAAGCCACAGTGCACCAAGCCACCGTGTACCAAGCCACCAGTCTGGCAAAAAACAAAACCAACAACCATTCATCAATCCGTTTGGGCGGTCGGTTCAGGATCCGACCACACACCAAATTCATTGCCAGATGGTTCGATAAAGTGAAAGCGTCTTCCACCAGGGAACGAAAAGATTTGCTGAGCAATCACGCCGCCCGCAGCTTCAACTTTTTGCTGAGTGTTTTCTAAGTCACTGCTGTAAAACACAATCAACGCGCCGCCCGTTTGCGGACTGGACTTCAGGTCTGACCGAAAGAAGCCTCCATCGATTCCCTCGTCTGCAAACGATGTATAGTCTGGCCCGTAGTCAACAAACGACCATCCAAACACTGACACGAAGAATTTCTTGGTGGCTTCTAAATCAATGGCTGCGAATTCAACGTAGTTGATTTTCTCGTGAGCTGGCATCAATTGCACTTCAAAACAAAGACGAAATGAGAAAGGTGTCTTGAGCGAACACACGTTCTAGCTGACATGGGCCACAATAACCAACGGTAACACCGTCTGCCATGCAACTGATTTCCCACAGCCTTCTTTTTTCCCACAGCCTTCTTTTCAAAAGATATTCCCGCGCCATAACAACGCGACTTCAAGTAAAAATTGCGTTGGG
>CAYTUE010000037.1:17373-19376 GCA_964441085.1 uncultured Planctomycetaceae bacterium | reverse complement strand
TCAAAAGATATTCCCGCGCCATAACAACGCGACTTCAAGTAAAAATTGCGTTGGGGGGGGGTATTCTTATGGAAGACGAAATTGACTGGGGTGGTGACTTGGATGATGACTGGAGTTTCACTTTACTGTTTGCATCTGCAACGAAAGCTGCACCTGTTTGAACACAAGCGGATCCTTTGTGTCAGTACTAGCAACCGATAATCTGTCTGCTGCGTGGTCCCATCAACTTTCTGATAGCCTGAGCCATGAGCACGCATAATCCCATCACTGCACACGAAGTCAGCAAATGAATTACGAAACTGCCGCTCGGTAGCGAGCCAAATTCGTGCAGATAAATCATCTTGATTGCTGTGAGAACATATGAGTGCAAGAAGAAGACTCCAAAGCTTGTGTCGGCAAGTATTTTCAGAAAGTCTGCCGTCAACCACTCATTGAAACGGCTTAGCAGCCCCAATAAAAACAGTGCCCCAAAAACTTTTTGGCTATAGTTCCATGCTGTCATGGTTCCACCGTCCAGTTGGTATTCAATCAGCCCAGCGAGTATGGAGAGAGCCAGCATCGGCAACAAGAACGCAAGCTTGGTAAACACTGGTTGCAACATGCCCTTAAAATGACTGCACGCCATTCCAATTAAATAGGCTGAGAAAAAATGAACGAAACTCTGGAACGGTCCACCTCGAGCCACTAGCAGAGACAAAGCGATCGACACCGGCAGAAAATAATACAGACGGCGACTTCGATCTTCACGGATGAGCACAGGAGCCAAGACGTAGAAGATTGAAATCATCGGCACGTACCAAAGTGGTGCCAAGTGAATCCCTGTGGCGTAGAACCAACCCACCTGCATCCAGACCGGTTGGTCATAAAATCCGGCCCAAACGGATTCCCGTTCCATCACAAATGTGAACGTAAAAATCGCGGGAATAGACATCAACAAATACGGTACGACAACATGGCTGATCTTCGCCTTGTAGTATTTTCTTGTGTCGTATTTATTCGAGAGATGCTGAAACAGGTAACCGGCAATAAAAATAAAGAAACAACTGCCATTGGAAATGAAGATACGAAGCAGTCTTTCTATGCCTTCCTGATCCGACCATTCAAAAGCGTCCACTGTGTGGCCAGCCACGATCAAAAAAATGGCCAAGACTCGGAACGCACGCATGTAAAGAAGGTACATCTGAAATCACCCTGATTCATCTCCAGCGCTGTCATGCGCAATGTGGCAATCCCTTGGCCACGTTCACCTGTTCCAAACACCAATTGCCCAATGACGTCTGCGACGTTCATTTGAAGCTGAAAGAAATGAGCTGTTTTGTGATTCGAAATCGCAAACATACTGACCACTTCACAAGAACCATGATGATTCAGACTGACTGCCCCGTTCTGGTTTGCTTGTCAGATTTCAAGAACATCAGTGCGCGGGAATAGTGGTCAAATCTGTGACCTATTGCACGAAACGTTTCGAAATAAACAACAAAATTTAATAAATTGACCATGTGAGAGAATCAGCCCGAACAGTGAGGCCAAGAACACAAGTAAAAGTACGGGGGGCCTTCCCAAAGACTTCATGGTGGATGGAGCCAACATTCATGAGCTAACGCAGGGCGGCTGCATGTCGTTTGCCAAACGCCGTGTGCTGCGAGCTACTGTATTTACCAGCTGGCAGTGCAACAATTTCCGAGCCAAGACTGCTAGCCAGATACAGACCACACCAGCATAAGCAGGGCGGATGGGCTCCGCAGTTCGCCCGACACCCTGTTCACCCATCGTGAAATGAAACCTTCACAGCAAATCAGAAGTAGATGTGACGGGGCCTGTTGGCTGCTGAGCTACCAAGAAAAAAGCTCCAGCAAAAATTCAAATACCAATGATTGGCATGAATCTTCATGGAGCTTGTGGTTTCAGACATCATGTGGCAGATTCCGTTCGATGGACCTGCCAACCAAATCATCTATCACTCAGGAGCCGCATCAGTTGCTGGCTGCTGAGCCGCAGGTGCA
>CAYTUE010000037.1:2186-17273 GCA_964441085.1 uncultured Planctomycetaceae bacterium | reverse complement strand
GCGGCAACGGCGTGATCAGTTGCCCCAACTTCTGCATGAGCAGCCTGTCCCGTAATCGATTCCACTGCGGCAGGAGCGGCAATTCCCAGACCAACGCCCAAGAAGAACGCCACGGCTGAAATCAAAAGACTTCCCCAAAATGCAGCAGACACTTCATCTTGCTTCGACTTTGAAAAACCAAACAGTCCTGCAAAGACAACCGAAAGAATGGCAGCCGGGCTACTCAGCACCAACAAAGCATAGCTGTGAGCAGACTCAGTAACGGGATTAAAGGCATTCGCCCAAAGGATCCCAAGATCCCATTTGTGGCTGTATTCCACGGCTTTTACGCCAAGAAAAATACTGGCACAGGCGATTGTAATTGTCAGCAGGCGGCACAGCAGTTTCGTTTGGCCAAGCTGAGAAGCTCGAACAGCCCAAGCCATGGTCATACTGCTGAAAATCAAGACAGCCGTGTTTAAGGCACCCAGAGTCACGTCCAAGTACTGGTCTGCATTGGCAAATGCTTCCGGATGACTACGTCGGTAAACCGCGTAGGCACAAAACAGGCCACTGAAGAATAAAATTTCAGTGACAAGAAACAGCCACATTCCAAACTTGGCCGCATCAAACTGCTGTCGGTGTGAACCAAAATGGTGCGCTAAAAACGGGTCGTGGTCGCCATCACCATGGTGATCAGCACCAGAAACCGCATCTGTGTTGCTCGTTACTACGCTCATAAGACTATGCCAAAAACCTGACGAAATCAGCCGGGCGATCGATCAAATCGATAGGAAGAATCAGAGTAACGTCTGCAGATTCCTTGTGAAAATGCAGGCAGTCAATCTCTTGCTAGGAAACAAACTAGGTATGAGAACTTGAAGAATCGCTTTCAACTTCTTCCAGTTCAACATAGCCCCCATGTTTCGGATCGTACTTTATGTTGTCGTATTTGTATGGCTCATCGCAAACCGGTGGCCAATCGAAATTGTGGTGAGGCGGAGGCGAACTGCACTTCCATTCCAAAGTAGATGCTCCCCATGGATTTGCGGGAGCCTTTCGACCTTTAAACAGTGAGTACACCAAAACGATGGCACACAACAAAAGCCCGCTACCTAAAAACAATGCGCCTCCAGTACTGAACTGATGGAACGCCTGAAATTCTTCGTCGTAGCGAGCATACCGTCGAGGCATTCCTCGACTCCCAAGAATGAACTGCGGAAAGAAGGTGGCGTTGAAGCCCACAAAAATCATTAAGCAGGCAACTCGAGCCCAGTTTTCGTTGTACATCTTGCCGAACATCTTCGGCCACCAGTAATGCAACCCACCAAGGAACGCAATCAATGTTCCTCCCATCATCACATAGTGAAAGTGAGCCACCACAAAGTAGGTGTCGTGCAGATGAACGTCGGTTGCCAAAGCTCCTAAGTGCAAACCCGTTAAGCCACCAATTCCAAACAGGAAAATAAAGGCCAAGGCATAGCACATGGGAGTTTCAAGACTGACAGACCCTTTGTACATCGTGGCCAGCCAGTTGAAGACTTTGATGGCCGACGGAATTGATACGCTAAAGGTGAGAGCACTGAAGACCAAAGTGGCCAACGGAGACTGTCCACTGACGAACATATGGTGGCCCCAAACCAAGAAGCCCAACAAAGCAATCGCGATTGAACTATAAGCGATGAATGTGTAACCAAAAATTGCCTTGCGGCTAAAGGTAGACATCAATTCGCTGATCACACCCATGGCAGGCAAGATCATGATGTACACAGCAGGGTGAGAATAGAACCAGAAGAAGTGTTGGAACAGAACCGGGTCGCCACCAAGCTTGGGGTCGAAGATTCCAATCGACAGGGTGTTTTCTGCGATCAACAGTAACCCTGTGATGCCCAAAACAGGTGTGGCCAAAATCTGAATGATTGATGTGGCATAGAGCGACCACAAAAACAGTGGCATTTTAAACCATGTCATACCAGCAGGTCGCATGGTGTTAATCGTGACCAGAAAGTTCAATCCCGTGAAGATCGAACTAAACCCGAGCACGAAGACTCCCATGGTAGCAGCGATCACACTGGAACCAGTGGTGATGCTGTAAGGTGTATAGAACGTCCAACCGGTATCCAATCCGCTCATTAAAACGGCACTCATGAAAAAGATGGCTCCACCAATCCACAGGTATAAGCTCATCAAGTTCATCTTGGGAAAGGCAACATCTTTGACTCCCAGCATCACGGGCAGCACGAAGTTACCAAGTGCAGCAGGCACACTGGGGATCAAGAACAAAAATGTCATGATCGCACCATGCAAAGTAAAAGCATGGTTGTAGCCGTCTTCACTTAAGAACGCCTTGTCAGGTGTCCAAAGTTCCAAACGCAGCGCCAAGGCCATGATTCCACCCGCCAAAAAAGCGGTGCAAATGGCGGCAAGGTACATCACTCCGATGCGTTTATGGTCAATCGTGAAAGCCCACGATTTCCAACCTGACGAACAATTCAGGTAGTCTTCATCAGCATGTCCATGCACGTGACCGACGACTTGAGTTGCTGTTTCTGGATTTGCGATCGACATGCGTGTTTCGCTTTCCGTTTCTTCTTATCTGGTATGTCAACCAGCTGAAAATATCCAACTGGTGAAAGTATGTTTAATGATTCTAACTGACTGCTGCCGTGAAGTGTTTTCATGACAAGGCGGCAAACTATTTCTTCTTCAAGCTTTTGATGAATTCAATCAGCCCGGTCAATTTCCGCTCATCCATCTTGCCTTTGTACGATGGCATCACGGGATTGTAACCAGCCCTGACCTGTGCCAATGGTTCTAAAATGGATTTGCGAATATATGTGGCATCCACTTTCACCTTGCTACCATCTGCCAGCGACTGTTCCGTCCCAAATGACTGGTAAAAGCTAGGTCCTGCCTTACCTTCTGTTGTTCCATCAATCGAATGGCACTGAATACATCCTTGGCGCTTGTACATCAGTTCTCCCAATTCAATCGGAGGGAGGTCATTCAATTTATCGATTTCTTCCTGAGCCCAACGGTCAAATCCACCAGGTGCATGGACTTCAACCTCCGCAGTCATCAAAGAGTGTTTTTGGCCACAGTATTCCGCACAATACAATCGGTATTTCCCCACGAGAGTCGGTTCGAACCAAAGAGACGTGTAACGTCCAGGAACAAGGTCCTGCTTGACTCGAAACGCGGGAACAAACAGGCTGTGCAACACATCAGTTGAAATCATATTCAACTTAATGGGGTTGTTCACCGGAACGTGCAATGAATCAATCTGAAGGCCTTCTGCCTTGGGATACATAAACGACCAACTCCAAGACTTCGCTTCCACGTTAATTTCGTAGGCGTTTTCTGGAGCACTCTTCATGTCCAGCCAACCGAGGAAACCTGCTCCAAAGATGTAAACCAAAATCCCGGCTGGCAACACAGACCACGCGACTTCCAAAGCCGTGTTGTGGTGAGGGCTGGGAATCACATCGACACCCTGACGCCGGCGATACTTCACCACAAAGTAACCCATCACGGCCACAATGATCACAAAGAACACGACACTGATGGCCGTGATCGCGTAGAACAAGAAGTCGACTGCTGGCGCAAAGCCCGAAGCTTGCGGTTGGAAGGCAATACTGCCATCTGAAGCCGCAAGAAGTGAAGACGTTGGGAGCTGAAATATGTTTGAAATCATGTGATCTAAACCGCAGTGTAAGCAGTCGATTCGGAATCTTGAGAGATTTTCTTAGGGCGACGACGCAACCAAGCCGGAACAAGGAACAACAACAAACCGCCAATTGTAACCGCTGCTGCAACTTTCATCAGCCCAATCACGGTTGGCGAATAAGCACCAGAGTTTGGATTGTAGGCAAAACACATCAGTAGCAACTGATCCATTGCCGTTCCAATTTTTCCCTCTGCTGCTTCGACCATTGATAAACGCACTGTTTGAGTATCAAAAGCGACACCGTAAAGATAGCGGGAAATCCGCCCATCCGGAGTACAGATTAAGAAAACAGCAGTGTGAGCATATTCTTTTTGCTGAGGAACATACCTGTATTTGAAGCCGATGCTTTCAGCCAATCGAGTAATTTCCGACTGTTCGCCAGTCAGAAAATGCCAGCCTTTTCCACCACCGGGGCGACCGTACAAACCTGTATATTTTTGCTGAGTATCTCGGGCTCGAGACGTCGTTTCCAAAGGATCGATACTCACCGACACGACTTCAAAATCCGTGCCAGAGAGCATGTCGATTTTCTTTAAGCAATCAACAAGACCATTCAGTTGCTGACTGCATAGCAAGGGGCAACTGGAATAGTTCATCGTGAGAATCACGGGCCGCCCTTCTTTGAAGAAGTCCTGAAGTCTAAGGCGACGACCAAGGTCATCGGTATAGACGGCAGACAACGGAACAAAGGCGTCCAAATGTTCTTCGACTCCGACTCCTTCAAATTCCTTCACAGGTGTGTTGACCTGCGCGAATGTCGATCGGCTAACGCAAATCAGTACGCAGATCAGGAAGAATGGAAGTGAGTGGGATCGAATCGTCATTCGGCGTCAGAACCTTCGGGGGTCTTGCGGGCCGCTTCTTTTTCAATCACCTTGGCGATGGCTTTTTCAATGGGGATGCTGACCTTTTGCTTTTTGTCATCAGCCCAAGAATAACCCGTCAACTTTTGACGTTGCCGAGTGACTGTTTCAATAACCATTTTATCCGCAACGTTGACATCTTTTTTCACAAGCTCAGCCTGCGATGCAGAGTAATACATCGCCTGCACACCAATGATAATGGCAAACGTCACGATGGCGGACATAAAGCCAACCAACACGATGCCCGACGTATTAATTGTGTCGTACCGTTCGAATTGATCCATCGGATCAACTGATTCAGCGGCCTTACTTGTGGATTCTGTGTGGCTCATTTTCAAACTCAAATCTGATGAAAGGCAAGTGATTCGGGCATTCGAGGATCTCGAACAGGAACCATCGAGACATTCAATTTCGTTGCTGTTTTCAAAAACAGACTTAGGCCAATTGCTCCCACTCCCACAATCATCAACACGTCAGTTGGATTAAAACCGGGACGTGTGACAAAGTGAGGAACGATATTCCAGTAAACATCCAGAGCGTGCATGGTCAGCATCCAAACAGCCCAGAACTTTAAAATCTTGTGTGTGCGGCGAGATGCCCGAGACATCAAACCCAAGAATGGAATCAACAGATGTCCAAACAGCAACACTAAGCTCACCCACTGCCAACCGTTTTCCATGCGTTTCAAATACCAGAAGGTTTCTTCTGGGATATTGGCATACCAAATCAGGATGAACTGACTGAAGGCGATGTACCCCCAAAAGAAAGTGAACCCAAACAGCAGCTTGGCAAGGTCGTGATAGTGTTCGACTGTCACTTCTTCTTTGATGACTCCCAGCTTTTGCAACCAAGACGTCACCAAGATCATGGTGGCAATTCCACTCACCACACAACCGGCAAAATAATAGATGCCGTAGATGGTACTAAACCAATGCGGAGCCAACGACATCATGAAATCGAAGGCGAAGAAGTTGACCGAAAAGGCAAACAAGAACATCGAAACAGGAGCCCAGAACTGCTGATCCATTGTCAGCTTAGAATCTCCCGATGAATCCTGTGCGATTGATTTACTGAGATAAAACCGACCCAACAAAATCCAAACCCCCAGATAGATGAAGGCTCGAAGAACAAAGAACGTTGGGTTTAAAACAGGTCGTTTATGAACCAGCAGTTCATCATAAGACGCAGATGCCGTGTCCAGCTTTTCAGCATCATTCCATTCGTACAAAGAATGATCACCAAACATCAATGGCAACAAGAGTGGCAAGCACAGAATCGCCAAAGGCTTGATGGTCCCAGCCATCACTTCGGCAACTCGGCGAACAACAACACTCCAACCAGCTCGAGTCAAATGCTGAATGATGACAAAGAACAGGGCTCCCAGCATGATGCTCAGCACAAACACAAACGCAGTTAAGTAACTGGCCTGGAGACGTTGCCATCCATAGCTTTTGCCAAGGTAATCATCCCACGGCACTTTGGTGTTATTCAGTTTCGTCTTGATCAGTTCGACCAATTCGGGAACAGGCATGTTCCGGTATTCCGTGATGTCTTTGCCTTCAACTTCGGCCAGTTCCGCAACAGCCGTCGAAAGCACGACGTCAGCGTGCATGGGGTCGAAGTTTTTGTCGCCCTTGGTTTCTGCAAACAGAAAGGCGCAAGCCGCAGCCAAACCGATGCAAACCGCAGCCACCATAAGGATCGGTTTTTGAAGTCGATCTGATGTGGCCGTCAGTCGACGATCGACAGATGAATCAAAGGTGGGTTCGCCGTGATGTCCCATGGTGATGGATAACTGCTAAACTTTGGAAATCGTGTGGTCCGCAAACCAGCCAGCCAGTTTGCGACGTAGAGAACAGCTTTTAAATTGTCGAGAGATTCAGGCACTGATGCCAGAATCTGTCTTCGATTGAAACCAGTGGTCAACCAATTTCAAAATGTCTTTGTTTTACTTTTGGCTTTCCAGTAGCACGCGTTGGTCTTCTGGAACGTCTTGAATGGATGCGTTTTGGCTTTCTTGAAGTGCTCGCACATAAGCCGCGATGGCCCAGCGGTCTCGCACTGGAATTTGAGCCTTGTATCCAGCCATCTTGCGGCGGCCATTGGAAATCGTGTCAAAAATCTTGCCAATCGGCTGAATGGCCACGGGAACACTGGTGACGTCCGTCGGAGGAAGCCAGTCTAACGACGGAATTTCCAACGCTCGCAAGCTGACAAGACCATTCCCTTTACCAGCCTGTCCGTGACAGGTGGCACAGTAAATGTTAAATCGCAGCTGACCGCGTTTTAGGAAAGCTTCCGTTACATCAATTTGTTTCGGGAACTCTTTCACGTAATTGGGTTCTTTAGGTTTCGCAGGAATGGCTTGCTGTGTGCCAGCAGCGTCACTCGCCTTCGCTCCACCGTCTTCTGCAGCCGCCTGTTCGGCTCCCTCTTGCACGGCCACAGATGTCAGTTGAACCTGTCGTGCTACGGATTCCGCACCAGCCACATCTTCGCCGTCAGCATCAGGCAAGTAGCCTTTGAAGTACGCATCATCATCTTCCAAATCACCAACCGCAATTGTGCCGGGAATTTGAGATCGATTGGAACGTCCATCAGCAAATAAATTGCTTGCTTCTTGAGGCTTTGCCGCTTCCGAATAATCCATGTCCGTCCAAATATCGACTCGAGTCGCTTCGGAAGGCGTGCTTCTTACATAAGCAATGATCGAAGGTGGAATCAAAGCCAAGCAAGCCAAGATCATTCCAACGGGTTTAAGAAAACCCGGAATGGGACCAGGCGTTTCTTCGACAGGCACACCGTCAACCCAGACGGCTCCTGATTCTTCGAACAAAGTTTTCAAATGGGATTGATTGAATCCCGGATCATTTTCTTTGACGTGCAAGAAAAACGCATCATCGGTGACTCGACGAAATCGTTCCAACTTCATCAAAGGGTTGTAGAACTTGGGAAGGCCATTTAATGCGAACATGCCAAACAATGTGGCGAACGCACTCGACAGAATGATCACTTCAAAGATCACAGGAATGTTTGCCGGTAGGCTCCACTGAGGCTTACCACTGATTAGGAAAGAATAACCTGGGCCAATCAGTGGAAGTTCAATGGTGTCTGTGGCATTCATCCACCACTGCATCATTCCAGCAGCAAAACCACCCGACAGGCCTGCGCAAAGCACAAACCATGGCAGAATGGTTCTTTTGATTCCTAACGCTTCATCAATTCCGTGAATCGGAAACGGCGTGTAAGCGTCGGCGTTGGTGCAACCTGCTTCGCGAACTTTGTTCGATGCGGCAAGCAACTGGTCCGGACCAGCAAACTGAGCAATCAAACCACTCGTTGCGGCTGGTTGTTCTGCTTCCTGACTTGAGGATTCGTTTACTGCTTCAGACACAATATCACCTGTCTTATTTCAGACAAAAGTTTCAACTGAAAGTTGCCAGCATTCAAACTGAATGATTGAACAACTGCTTCTTTTTACTGACCTAACCGACACGTTCTTGCTTCACCACTGACCTACTTGTGTTGTGCTGATTGCACGACACAAACAGGAAACCCACAAAAGCCTAAGCCTTTGTTTCAGCAACAGCTTCTGGTGCTGGTTTTGGCATCACACCTTTGACTTCGGAAATCGCCACGATGGGTAAAAACCGACAGAACAATAGGAACAAGGTAAAGAACAAACCAAAGCTGGCTGCAAACATCGCCACGTCAATAATTGTCGGAGTGAAGTAAGACCAACTCGATGGTAGAAAATCGCGACTTAATGATGTCACGGTAATCACGAATCGTTCGAACCACATCCCGATGTTGACGAAGATGGAAATCACGAACATCATCCAAGGAGTTGTTCGCACCTTCTTGATCCAGAAGAACTGGGGTGCCACAACATTACAGGTGACCATGGTGAAGTAAGCCCACCAAAATGGTCCTGTGGCTCGGTTGATAAACGCAAAGCCCTCGTATTTATTGCCGCCATACCAAGCGATGTAAAATTCGATGGCATAGGCAAATCCCACCATCGAACCGGTCGCCAGCAAAATCTTACAGATGTTTTCAAGGTGGCGTTCGGTGACAAAGTCACCTAAACCAAACCACTTGCGAGCTGGCACCATCAAAGTGATGACCATCGCAAAACCGCTGAAGACGGCTCCCGCAACAAAGTACGGTGGAAAAATTGTGGTATGCCATCCGGGAACAATCGAAACCGCAAAGTCAAAACTTACGATCGTATGGACTGAAAGAACCAAAGGCGTGGCGAGTGCTGCCAACAGCATGTAGGCCTTTTCGTACCGGTGCCAGTGTCGTGCACTTCCCGTCCAACCCAACGCAGCGACTCCATACAGAAACTGCTTTGTCTTGGTGGTGGCTCGGTCTCGAAATGTTGCCAAGTCGGGAACCATGCCCATGTACCAAAACAGAGCCGATACAGTGGCATAGGTGGAAACCGCAAAAACGTCCCACAGCAAAGGGCTGCGAAAGTTAGGCCACATGCCAAGTCGAGGCACAGGAACAGGAGCCAAGAAGTACACAAACCAGACTCGACCAATATGGACTCCGGGAAAAATCCCCGCACAGGCCACAGCAAAAATGGTCATCGCTTCGGCAAACCGGTTAATACTGGTTCGCCAGTCTTGGCGAAACAGAAACAGGATCGCACTAATCAAAGTTCCCGCGTGGCCAATTCCCACCCAGAAAACAAAGTTCACAATCGGCCAGCCCCAAAACACAGGACTGTTGTTCCCCCAGATACCGACCCCTGTCACAACAAGGTAGCCGATTAAGGCAAACAGCAAGCCCGTCATGCTCACCGATGCACCAAAGGCAACGTACCAAGCAAAGGGAACTTCACGGTCGCTGATGGCAACGACCTTATCCGTTACGGACGTGTAGTCGTGCGTGCCTATCACCAACGGGTTACGCTGAGCAGGATCTTCGACGGTCGTATTATCTACTGAAATTGATGCCGAGGCCATTAGACGGACGCCTCCTGAGAGTTCGTTGAGTCGTGAGATGCGGCTGAGGCACCATTTACTTCTGTCGACACGTGATCGCCACCGTGTTCTTTATCACCATCTTTGGCATCGTGGCTATCCCCATGATCGTGGTCATGATCGGCTTTTGCCAGCCAAGGATGAGTATTTCGAATGCGAGCCAGATAGCGAGTTCTTGGCTTGATGTTCAGTTCTGAAAGCATGCCATAAGATCGCAGATCAGCATGAGCCTTCGCGACGTCACTGTTTGGATTGTTCAAGTCACCAAATGCAATCGCATCCGATGAGCAGGCTTCTTGGCAAGCGGTCACAATTTCATTGTCACCGATAGGACGACGTTCGGTCTTCGCCTTGATTTTTGTATTCTGAATTCTTTGGACACAGTAGGTACATTTTTCCATCACACCGCGAGTTCTGACGGTGACCTCTGGATTCAAGACCAACTGCTGCAAAGGACTGGCTTGATTCGTGTCCTTGCGGTAATTCAAGAAATTAAATCGACGCACTTTGTAGGGACAGTTATTACCGCAGTATCGAGTTCCGATACAGCGGTTGTAAACCATATCGTTCAGGCCTTCGTCGCTGTGCACGGTTGCCGCAACCGGACAAACCTGCTCGCAAGGAGCATTTTCGCACTGCATACACGTCACAGGCTGACTGAAGACTTCAGGCTGTTCTGGGTCGTCGCCACCAAAGTAGCGGTCGACTCGCAACCAGTGCATTTCTCGATTTCTCTGAACCTGATCTTTGCCCACGATCGGAACATTGTTTTCGGCCTGACAAGCTGTGACGCAGCCATTGCAACCGATGCACTTATTCAGATCGATTGCCATTCCCCACGCGTGGCCTTCGTAAGACACTTCTGTCCACAAAGATTCCAAAGGCGGATGGTGAACACGATGTTCTGCAAAGTCGGGATGCTTGTTGTATTCATCCAATGATCCTTCTCGGATCAAGTCTCCAATGCGGTCATGAACCCCTTCCATGCCCGTCTTGTCGATCGCGAAGTGATCTTGGGTCGAAGCCAGTTTTTCTTCGCTTTGCAAAGGAGTCACGGTCGCATTTTGAGCATACGACATGGATGCTGAGGTTCGCAACGAACTGATGTCGACACCAACCGGATCAACACCCTGTTTTTCGTCTCCGCCAACCAGCCCACACTGAGTGCGACCATAGCCCAAGGCAACAGCAATCGTGCCTGTGGCCTGTCCCGGTTGAATATAAACCGGCAACACGGCTCGCCCACCATTGACTTCAATCTTGGCCAACTGATGATCGACAAGGCCCAATTCTTTGGCCGTCGCGGGGCTCATTACCGCCGCGTTACCCCAAGTCAACTTGGTTAACGGGTGAGGCGTTTCTTGAAGCCATCCGTTGTTAGCGAAACGGCCATCAAAGACTGTTGAACTGGCGGTAAAGAGAACTTCAATTTTGCCGTTACTGACTTCAGCAGGAGTCTTCCAACCACCAGCGGCAGCGACCTGAAACGCGGCGAGCTTGGGCTCGATGGCAGCAGCGGCCGTACCTTCGGCAAAACCATCATGAACGGCTTTCTGCCATGCAGATTCTGTCTTCAGCTTACCAGAAACGCCCTTCGCTGTTGTGCGAACCAAAGTTTCTAAGTCATCCAAAACGCCAGCCAGCTGAGCCAACATTTCGATCGCACTTCGGCTTTCAAAAAGCGGGTTAATTAAGGGCTGCCCGACTCCGTAACTGCCGTCGGCCAAGGTCGTGTCTGACCAGCCTTCTAAAATGTGCCGCATGGGAAGCATCCACTGACACTTCGATGTGGTTTCATTGGGCAAGAACGCCAAGTGAGCCGACACTTCCAAGCTCTTGATCGCCGATGTCACGTCGATGTCAGCAGGAGCACCATACACGGGGTTGCCACCCAGAATGATGGCTGCTTTCAGTTCGCCCGACTTCGCCTGATCTGCAAATGCTTGCAAGGAATCCGCTTGGCCAGCAGGCTTGTTGCCTCGAACCAGTGTGATCGTTTTTCCAATATTGCCCAGCTTCTGGTTGATCCGAAAACCAATCGCATGCACATCAGCGGGCTGACTTGGCCCCACGGCAACAACACAATCGCCCGCATGCGCCTTCAAGTCGGCAGCAAGAGCGGCAAAGAATTTTTCGCCGTGAGATGCATCGTCTGCAGGTTTGGAAACCTCTGCATCAAGAGCAGTTTCCAAATCCATCAGCAAAGCACCAATTTTACTACTTGCCAAAGACAAGTGATGGTCGGCACCAGTTCCCGTGGTCGTGAATTCACTTTCCACAGAATACAGACGATTCATATCGCCCTTGGGATCTCGCCGATCTGCGAATGTCTTTGCGTAGCACGGAGCATTCAAACCGCTGCTTAGCAAATCCAAATCAAAGGTGGCCACAATGCTGGCTTTGGTCAAGTCATACAGTGGACGAACAGGCTGACCAAACGCCTTTACAGCACCTTCAAGCTGGTTGGAATTTCCAGTGGAGCTGTATTCAAACCAACCCAGTTTGGGCATCTTTTTCTGCAACTGAGCTTTCAACCGAGCAACCGTCGGACTGGTTGTGGGTTCAATCAGAATTCCAAGCCCAGCTCCGTCGGTGGCAGAAAACCGCTTCACCAACGCAGACAATGCGTCATCGACATCGCTCCAAGATCGCTGGAACGACTGACCTTTTTCCTTCTGGAAAGCAGACTGCAACCGATCAGGATCGTACAGGTCGAGGATATTGCCCTGAATGTAGGAATTACTTCCACCACTCCCCGATGATGGGTGCAGCACATTGCCATCCAGCTTTGTGGGACGGCCATCGTTACTGGTGGCGCGCAAGGCATACGGCTGACCAGCCACTTCAACAGATGTATTGAAGTACTGATTTTCACCGGGGATGCGATTCACCGGACGAGCGGCAAGAGGAGTCAACTTTTCTTCTTTGTAACAGCCAGCAGCACCAGCCAAAGTCAAAGAAGCTCCCATTAACTGCATCCAACGTCGACGAGACACGCCTTCAGGAAACTCTTCAGCCGCCTGAGGAAACTCGCGATGCAGGAACTCGTCAAATTCAGCTGAATTTTCGAGTTCAGAAAGACTGCGATACCATTTCTTACTGGACATGACTTACTTATCGATGACAGGTAGAACAATTAACCTTGGGATGCAAATTCAGCTCTTTGCGAACTCTGGCACCCACAACTTCAGGGGCTTCGTCAGGAACCCATGACAAGTCGGTAACCTTATCGGGAGGTCTCAGATGAGGCTCAGGGTTTCGATGGCAATCCAAACAGAATGCCATCGACAAAGTCTGCACCTGCTGCACTTTTTCCATCCGGTCAACTCGACCGTGACAAGAAACACAGCTTACCCCGCTGGTCACGTGAGCGCTATGATTGAAGTAAACATAGTCGGGAAGGTTGTGAACCTTGATCCACTCCACCGGATCGCCCGTGGCAGCCGATTCACGAATCTTTGCGAGATTCGTGCTTTCAGAATGCACGGCAACGTGAGGTGTCACGCCTTTCGAGTTTTTCCCGGAGTGACAGTTGCTACATGTGGCCGTTGGTGGAATCGCCGCATGAGCAGCCCGGTCCACCGTGTTGTGGCAATAACGACAGTCGAGTTTCAGTTGCCCGGCGTGCAGTTTGTGACTGAACGGAACCGGCTGAGTCGGCTGATAACCAATATGATGTGTCGTGGGATGCATCGCTGCAAACACGATCGTCCCGACATAACCTGCACCGATGAGTGCTCCAGCACCTGCGGCGGCAAGCAGCCGATTGGTCCAGTTTGGAAAGATAAAGCTCATAGTTCTGCCCTCCGATGTGTCGGAGAACGCTAATCAGGAACGAAGCAGAAGAGTCTGAACGACCAAGCGACGGGCACCAAAGCACCACGACGATTGGCACGCACTATAAGGCAAAAGTGCAGCTTAACACTGCGTCAAATCGTCGCACTCTTGACGGAAACCCAGTCCAGAACACGGCAATCGTTGCCAGATAAAGTCACAGCATCGGATCAGGCTAGGCAAAACTTAACCACAACCACAAACGCCAATCATGAATCTCAGCCTAAACGCAGAATTCAAGCTCAGTTGCCACCACAGAACCAAATGGAGTGAGTGAAAACTCCCTCAGCACCAGCAAAAAACCGTGCCATTTCAGATCTCGCTTCGCCTCAATACGCGACTCGATCGACCCTGAACACACAAATTTGTTTGCAGACAGGATTCTGCGATCCGAAAGCCTGTCGACAAGGCCAGCGACCGAATCGCGAACTGGGTTCAGCAAACTGAGATCCAGTCTCGGCAAAGACCAATCTTCAGCAAACACCGCGGCCCTCGTAAACACTGCAGCCCCCGCAAGACCTCACTGCTCTCGCACTGGAGACAAACAACAAATGACGTGAACCTGTTCAACTCGGCACGTGGTGTTCGCCTGAACTGAAGCGCGACCGGCTTTGCGACAGGCACCTAATATCTAATATCTTCTGGCTCGACCAAGTCGGCACTCGGTTCACTCTTCCCGACTGGCAATTTCGATGCCTTGTTGGAATTTCGCAGTCGTCAAAAAGCGATTCAACTTCACCTGCAATTGCTGAGCACTTTGAAAGCCTTCTAAGCGGTCAACGATTTGCATGTCTGGCGCCAGAATGATTGTTGTTGGCAAAGACCTGATACCAAGGCGTTTGATCAGGTCACGATTTTTATCTGCATCCAACTCAACTGTGACGAATCCTCGAACCAGATTTCGCTGGAGCTCCGGCTGAGAGAACACTTCCGCCTTCATCTTTCGACAATACCCACACCAATTTGCAGTCACCTGAATCAGCAGAGGACGCCCTGACTGCCGAGCCAGTGCGGCTCCTTTCAGAAGATCTTGCTGCCAAACAGGAGCTTGCAATGTCGTCGCACGACCGACCGAATCACCGACAGGTACTGATGTCAGGTGCCCCCGATCACGATTCCGTGGCACCAAGTTGCCGCTTGGTGCTCCATCCCGTTCCCGTCGATCTGCATGCCCGATTTGACCGCGGTGTCCAACCTGACGAGAAGCTGCAATGTTGCCCTGCGGATCAAGCCGTTGCTCAAATGGCTGACGAGATGGCTGACCTGCCTCTGGCTCCCACCCCGGAACCCTCCGAGGTGTTGCCACAGCCAGCGGGGCTAAGGTTTGATAAGGCTGCATGCAACAAGATGCATCTGGGCTCTGTTGACCCAATGTGGACTCGACTTGCACAGCAAGAATAACAACAACGGCGACTCGACTAATGTGGACAGCGACATTCAACATGGGCCTAACTTTCATATGGACATGAAACCGCAGTGAAATGCACCACGATGCTTTGCTTGTGATGTCACCTGCGTATGCGAAGACCATGCCAAACTTCAGCTGCTGTTGGGCAATTCACAAAAGACGATCAATACCGCCCCCTTCAGTTAAGACAGGAAGAATAGGAGAACTTTTTGCTGCCCAAATTGCCAAGTGGTCGTTTGAAATTTGTATCATTGACACGACATGTGTCATCAACACGACAGG
>CAYTUE010000037.1:0-2086 GCA_964441085.1 uncultured Planctomycetaceae bacterium | reverse complement strand
AGTGGTCGTTTGAAATTTGTATCATTGACACGACATGTGTCATCAACACGACAGGCACAATATTGCGATGATCGCTCACTGCCCGCGCATAAAAAAACTCCGGTGATAAAAATCACCGGAGTCAAATTTTGAGAGCCTGAAAACCCCCTCCTGCACGAGGCGACGGTTGCGTCAGGCAATAATTGCGTCAGGGACGGTTGCGCCAAACGACGAGCGTGAAACCGCCAGCCAAGCTGCTACTGAGCTCCCGCGTTGAGATCGATCTGATACTTCTTCCAGATCGATTCTTGCCACTTTCTGGCGGGTGGACTGTGCAGGTCGGACGACATTTGACTCAGAACCGAACGGTATTGAAGACTGGGTTCCACAGACTCTTTAGCAAAGTCGTCTCGAAGACCATCTTCTCCGACCTCAGGCGTTGGGAAACGGTCCGTCACGTGAACCACGTGGTAAGCAGAAAAATCAAAGTTCGGCACAACCTGCACGTCTCCATTTTTCATATCTTCAAAAATCGTCTGCATAAACTGCTGACCAATTTGATCAAGCGGAGCCCCATCATCTTGCGCAAAAGTGATGAAGGATTGTTCCGCTTGAGGCCTCGGCTGCTGAAAGCTCATCTGAGGAGCCTGAGTCACTCGCATCCAAGAAAACGACATGGAAACTCGGCGAGCCAAAGGAACTCCATCCGCTTTGCCTGTCACGGTTTCGCCTTCAAGAGCTTCCACTAAGTTTTGTTTTTCGTCGCCTTCTTTCGCCAAGCCCGCCTTAACTTGCTGAACCAGTTTCTTACCGCGAGTTTCGACAATCTCACGAGCCTGCTGCGACTTCCACGCCTTGACCACAGCTTCGCGAACGCCTGCTTCGTCAAGAGTAGGAGCATGCTGTGGAGAAATGTCCGACACCCAGTACAGAAAACGTCTTTCCGGTTCATCCTCCGCGCTTCCTGGTCGAACAGCGACAGCCGTCTTAAACATGAGCCCAGCATTGCTTTGCTCATCAGAAGACAAACCCGAATACACAGAATTCACCATCGGAGTCGCCTGAAACTGCAACATCGGGTTGGCTGATGGTTCTGTGGCAGCACCAATGGTGAAGTCTTCAGAATCTCGAAGATCGAGGAAGCCAATCAGGCCTGTTTCAACAAAGGCAAAGCCATGTTTTTCGCCCAACTTCTTCAGATCAGAATTTAGCTCTGCATAGAAGTCTCGCATGCTTTCTCGCAGCTCCTTGAAAACCTGCTGAGCTTTCTCTTCTTCTTCAGGACCATTCCCCGGAGCACTGTAGCGTTTCGGGTCTGCTTCGAGCATCTCCAAGCGTTTTCTACTGTACTTGCGTGCGAGCAGTTCCATTTCGCCTTGCACGGTCTTCATCCGAGCAGCCATTTCACTTGAGACTCGATCCGCCAAAATCAGCTCACGAATTTGACCGGACAGTTCGTCATCAAGTTCACGGTATTCATACTCTGGCTCAGGCAGTGAACTCTCGTCCATTGACGGCACATCTGGCAGAGACGACATGTCTGGAATTTCCAAACCATCAGTCGCTGCTGGTTTATCTTGTGTGGCGGCTTTGTCCTGTGCTTCCGCGTCATCCTTTGCAACAGCGTCATCCTGAGTTGTTGCAGCAGACTTCACTGCTTCATCCGCAGGTTTGCTATCGGTTGCTTCTGCAGCAGCATCGGCCTGTTCTTGAGGAAACACAGGTTTCTTTACTGACTGCTGTGTTGCCTCTTCTTCGGCAGCTTTCTTTTTGGCCTTTCGCTTCGCCTTCTTAGCGGCTTTTTGAGCCTCTTTTTCAGCGTCAGTGTCAGTTGCCCGTTTTTCAGGAGAAGATTCGTCTTTCTTTTCTACTTTTTCATCTTTGCTTTCGTCTTCTTTGTCGGCAGGCTTGGAAGTTGGGGCATCAGTACCCGCAGCTTCTTCAGCCTTGTCTTTAGCGTTGCCTTCAGAGCTTTCCGCTGCCGCATCCATGTCGCCAGCTGCCTTCTCGCCCTCCTCTTTTTCAGCGGCACTGCCTTCTTCAGCGGCACTGCCTTCTTCAGCGGCACGACCTTCTTCAGTAGTCGCCTCTTGGGCTGCAGGATCAC
>CAYTUE010000036.1:29825-33929 GCA_964441085.1 uncultured Planctomycetaceae bacterium | reverse complement strand
TTCGGCTTGAGTTAACTCACTGTGCTTCCGCAGTTCTCGAACACAATTTGAGAGTGAGGGTTCCGATTTACGCGGCACTGTGCTGCCCCCGGTATGAGAAGATGGTGAAGAGAGCCCTAGCTCCGTAGCACCCCGCGAACTGCAACCAGATGATCCAATTCAAATACGGCGTTGGAACGGCCTCTTTGGCGTACCCATGCGCCATTGATACCACGATGAGCGCCACGAACGTGCCCATCCAGGCGGCTTGTACTCCGATGCTGGTGGCCTTCTGTTGGATCTCGCGATCACGTTCATCGACGATGACCTGGTCACCACGCTTTCGGAAGAAGAGCATCCCGAGTGGCAAGAAAGCCAGCAACGCAAACCAGCCGGCCGCGAGATGTCCGAGATAAGGGAGGGCTGTCACGGTCGCCACCACGGCAACCACTACCACCACAAGTTCTGTCCAAGCGGACTTTTCAACAGCGTTCATCATACAACCTCGTGGAAATCGGAAAGAAATCGGGGAAACCATCATTACGGAATGTATGATATACCAGACATTTTAAATGTCAAGTTTATTTGTCAATGCTTTGGGCGGGCAAGGATGGCTAACTTCCAGCGATTGCAATTTTGAATGTGATGCGTCAAGCTGGGAGCACACAAAGTAGACACAGGGAACGCATAAAATAAACGCAAACCTTCAACGACAAACGCCGGATAACAATGCGATGCACACGAAGCCGCAGGCCGCGCGGCTTTTTCTGCTTGCAAGCCAATCGCCGCGCCCGATGATATTCGACGTTATGCGGAACGAAAATGAAATTTGACTGCTGGACCCAAGCCGCTGACTTCTCCATTAAAGAGCACCATCAGCAATCCTTAGAAAATTCATTGGCTCTCTTCAACACCTGCAACTGGGAGACCATGATCGAATTCGAGTGGGAGTTAGTGGAGAAGAAAGTTGAATATGCACCGCCGGGATTTGGCATAATCCACCCCGAAGGACACGATCTTCATCTTTGCCCCGATCCAGCCAAGAATTCGTGTTGGATCTGTTATGAGCCCCGTCTTGAGAGAAAACTTTTGGGCTTTATCCCATGGTTCGATCCTCGTTATGAATCAGATGATTTAAAATTCACTGATGCTCCAAGAGCAATTGAGATCTTTTGCGGGCCAGATCCTCATGGTAGATTTCTAGATTTCCTGTATGCGACTGGCGTAATTGATTTGTGAGTTGTATCCGACGACTCACTCAGGATAATCGCCGCATAACCATTGCATGCACCGGAATGCGGTCGGTGCCGCAATTTTCAAATCACATCAACTGGTCCGCGTCCGCTACTCCTCCAATTCCAAACCTGCTCGTCATTCGATCGTCAGATATCGAACGTGCTGTTACGTTCTATCAGGCGATTGGCATACGGTTCGAGCTACACGCACACGGCAAGGGACCGAAACATTACGCGTCTGAAACGTGCGGCTTCGTTTTCGAAATCTACCCACAGCGTGATGATTCAAACACCACAACGAACACTCGCATCGGATTCAACGTTGACTCGGTCGACGACTGTCTCGACCTACTGGCGAAACTGAATGTCGATGTCGTTTCCACCGCCAAAGATTCACAATGGGGCAGACGCGCTGTTGTTCGCGATCTCGATGGACATACTGTAGAATTGGTAACACCACCAAATCGTGATTCGAGCATCCAGATACAACATCCACCCGGAAACGCGTGATAACAACACGGAGCCGCGGGCTAGTGCTCGTTGACGTTATCCTGCCTGAAGCATGAAAGGTTGATCCCGATGATTGATTCGTTCCTTCGAGGATCGTACCGAATCGTTTTCCCAGTCTTCGTCGTCTCACTGCTGTTCGTGGTCATCTACGGACTCTATTTGCTTTGGAACCCACAGTAAATGACTGAAACATCGGGCGAATTATCGCGACCGCCGTTATCCTTGTCTTTGCTTCGTTGTTTTATACTTGTTTGTGCGACGCATGGTTTAGGATCACAAAGTCAACAAATACGACTGACGATCGCTAGGATTTCGCTGCCAGATTTCGAAGAATGACTGAAACCGAAATCTTTTACCAGCAACTGAGTTGATCACATCGTTTCACAGTCGACAATCTTGCTGTGGCAAGCACACTAATAAAGCGCAAACGCAGACCAACCGAAACGAAATGAAAGCGTTGTCCGGTCAGCTGGCTGGATAACAAAGGGTTGCACACAAAGCACTCAAGCGGGCGGGGATGAAGTGGTTCGTTTTTCGGTCGTGCCCGGTGAACCCAGACGTTACCCACTTCCTCTCTAAAGAATGTGACCGTCACTGAATGAACGGAATCCGTCACTTCACAGTTGCCCTACTCCCAATTCTTCTTCTCGGTTGCGCCGATCGAACCAACGAGGCGGGACGCCTGCACGGCGAACGCTCCGCTGGCTCTCGTGTAGAAGCCGCAGGCCCTGCGGTTTCATTGGATCAACTACAGGGCGTGCATCCACACCGGCCACTCATTCTGAAAACGGATGCGTTCGACTTTCGATCATCTGATACTGGTGCAACGATCGTCTGCAGTGACCGTCACGGGGTTGGCGTGTGGGATATGACCACCGGCAAGCGGAGCCGCTTGATCGAACATTCAGAAGTCGTACTCGCCGTTGCTTTGAACGCGACGGATGACGCCTTACTGACGGTGTCAACAGGCAAGGCGACTCCGGTTCGACTTTGGGACCTCAAGACGGGGAAAATGCTGAAAGAGTTCCCAAGTCTGTCTGAGAGCGTTGACGAAACGTCGCAGGTGTCCAAAGAAGACCACGAATGGAATTTGTGGCGACATCCAGACATCTGGAACTTCGCTTCGACAGGAATCGTTCCCAAAGCTGGCTTCGGATTCACTTGTGCGGTTTTCGGTCCAGAGGATGCTAAAATCGCGACAGGTTGCGAGGATGGAAGAATCATCATCTGGGACGCCACAACTGCAGAGCCAATTAAGACACTGGCCACGGGCATTCCGCGAATGCTCTCGATCGCGTTTTCCGCGGACGGAAGCCGACTACTCGCAGCCGCGAAGGATGACAGAATCCAATTGTGGGACCTTGATAAGTATAAGGTCATACGCCAGTTCGACGAGACCCGGAGAAAAATTTGGGTAGAGGGACATCGACCCGCAATCACGTTTTCCGCTGACGGTTCCAAATTCGCACTGTACTCACCGCGGGCTTTGGAAATCCTGATTTGTGATTCCACGTCGGGAAATGTCTTGCATCGAATCTCGGAACCGTCTCGCCTTCCCCGCGGGAAGCTCCACTTGTCGCTGCGGCGAGGGCTCGCCTTCATTGATGAATCGACTCTATTCAGTAACACTGGTGGCTGGATCAAGCTCTGGAATTTCACAAACGGCGAGTTGATCCAGCAACAAGAATGCAAGTCGGGCGTTAATGCTGGATACGCTTACCCAAGTATTGAGTATGTCGAATTTCTACCTGCGCTGGACGCATTTGTTGCTGTGGAAGTCGAGAGCGACGAGAATACAGGCCACGATGATTGGACCACTGTATCATTTCGCCCGAGAAAGTTGATGGAAAGTACGCCGTAGGCTTGGCGGCTTGCCTGATTTCAAGGGGTAACAATGCCGTGAATCAGATCGGCGAAATCGGCGGGTTTGGAGTGGACAATCTTTCGCCGCAGCCCAGTTACGCTAAACGTTATGCGATCGAGGAGTTGAATTATGTTCCCCCAGTCCCCAACGTGTCTTCGATGTGTCGTCTCACCGATGCTCGCTGCCGGTCTACTTATCCTTGCTGGCTGTAATCTCGGCTTCGAACATGACCCCGTTAAGACGGTGACCGTGGAGATTACGGGAGTCAATGACGGGGATGAACGCGACGAAATACAAGAGACGTTGAAAGAAATGGCTAACGGATCAAGCCATGTGATGACGTCATCCTCATTTGGTGACAAAATGACTGTCAAACTGTCACCCGTCGGAGACGTGAAAGCGTTTTCCCAAGAAATCAACTTCGGCGAAGTGACTGAAGTAAATGGTCGCACGATCAATGTCGAATTCGTTAAGTGATGAATCGCATTACCGTGGGACGGGCGGAACAAAAGGCGG
>CAYTUE010000036.1:27891-29725 GCA_964441085.1 uncultured Planctomycetaceae bacterium | reverse complement strand
GTTTTGGCCAATCTGTTTTGGCCAATCTGTTTTGGCCAATCTGTTTTGGCCAATCTGTTTTGGCCAATCACCAGCACGGACAGATGAACACGGATTGGCTTTATGAGTCAAAACCAGATGAATCAAAACCAGATTAAGTTGAGCAAGTTTTTGAGTCTTGTGCTGCGGCATCAGCCGGAAAAAGTTCACCTGCAATTGGAACCAGAGGGCTGGCTGAACATCGAGCAATTGATCGAAAATGCGGGGCGAATCGGCCGCAAATTTGACCGAGACACTCTGCTTGAAATCGTGGAAACCAACGACAAGAAACGCTTTTGTATCAGCGAAGACGGGCTGAAGATTCGAGCAAGCCAAGGACATTCCGTTAAGAATGTTGAACTGGGAATGAAGCCCACCACGCCGCCTCACGTTTTGTACCACGGAACGGTGCAGAAATTTCTGAAGTCGATCCGTGATTCAGGTTTGTCCAAACAAAATCGAAATCACGTTCACTTGTCGGCAGATCGAGCGACTGCGGAAACCGTTGGCAGTCGCCGAGGAATTCCCGTGCTATTGATTGTTGATGCGGAACGAATGCACCAAGACGGATTGCCCTTTTATCTGTCTGACAACAAAGTCTGGCTCACAGATTGTGTCCCCGTGGAATATCTGACGTTTCCAGAATCACAATCAGGCTCGCGGACGACTTGAGTGCTGCTGACAAAAGCAAAAAACGAAAGGTTCTTGTCCCACTCGCAAAAATGACTCGCTGCAATCCACTTCAGATTCTAACATCCAGCGCAGGTGCCTTTGTTTCAAAAATCTTGCTCCGCATGCTGGCCTTATGAACATATCAGAATCTGACTTAATTCTTGTCACAGGAGCCACCGGATTCGTTGGCAGCCATGTGGTGCAGCAGGCTGCTCAGGCGGGGTATCGCGTTCGAGCGATGGTCCGGACGGATGTCAAAAACGATGATCTCTCCGATTGGAACGTTCAAAAGATTGTCGCTGAACTTGAAGATGTTGACAGCTTGCAGCGTGCCGTTCAGGGAGTGACCATTGTGATCCATTGCGCGGCGATGGTTGGCGACTGGGGGGCGACTGAGCAGTACCGCTCTGTGAATGTCGACGGAACACAGGCTTTAATTCAAGCGGCCACTGAGACAGGAATGCTGAAGCGTTGGGTGCAGATAAGTTCTTTGGGAGTCTATCCCGGAACAGATCACTACGGTACTGACGAAACGATGGCGGTCAGCACAAAAGGCATCGACGGTTACACCTTAACCAAAGTGGAATCCGAAAAAGTTGTTTTCGCTGCCATCAAAGATCAACAATTGCCAGCTGTCGTTTTGCGTCCTGGATTTATCTATGGTCCTCGAGACCGCACCGTGATGCCTCGATTGATGCAGCGCCTGCAATCAGGCCGTTTCGCTTACCTCGGAAAAACAGACAAGCTGATGAACAACACGTTCGTCGGAAATCTGTGCGAAGCAATCTGGCTCGCCGTCGCAAACGATGACGCCTTGGGAGAAGCCTTTAATATTCGAGACGCTCAGGCAGTCAGTAAACAGGTATTTATCGAAACCCTGTGCGAAGCCGCAGATTTGAAAAAACCAACCAAAGTCGTCCCTTTACACGTGGCGAAGTTTTTAGCGTGGCACCTCGAAACCGTCTACCGGCTGTTTCGCATCCAGAATGCTCCCCTGGTGAATTCGGCGCGCATCAAATTCCTTGGGCGAAATTTAGACTTCGATATTTCGAAAGCAAAATCTCAGCTTGGATATCAGCCATCCACTGACTTCGTCGCTGGAATGACCGACACAGTGAAATGGTTCTTAAGCAATGTCTGATGC
>CAYTUE010000036.1:26605-27791 GCA_964441085.1 uncultured Planctomycetaceae bacterium | reverse complement strand
TTAAGCAATGTCTGATGCCGATCTTGTTTATCTTGAACTCGCCAGATGATTGCTAGCTTGATTCAAAATTCGACGTTCTCGTTCCGTCAAACTTGCTTCGCCATCAGTGGTGATTTTTGCCAGAATATCATCCACGCGACCTACGATGTCGACTTCTGGTTGAGACGGCGGGCTAAAGACTTTTAGGTTCGGGCGATTCGCCTTTTTCAGCTGCTGACGCCCAGCAAATTGATTCCACCAACCAAGCAGATTCATTTCTGACTTGATGTAAAGGAATCCAAATGCTGCTCCGCCAAGATGAGCCGCATGACCAATGCTTGAACCAGATGATGCGAACAACGATGAAGTCAGTCCGGTCAGCCCCAAGAAGTCGTACCCTAAGACACCAAACAGCAGCCACTTGGCTTTCACTCCGACGACGCCAAACAGGTAAAGCTTAACTTCGGGATACCACATCGTGAACATCACAAAGATGCACATGACGGCACCTGATGCACCAATTGTCCAACCTTCGATGCTTGGAGCTGTGATTGCCTGAGCACACGTTTGCATGATTCCAGCCAACACGGCGGCCGCCGCATAGATCGCCAGAAATTCTCCTTGGCCAGTCTTTTGAGAAACAATGCGACCGAGAAAGAACAACACCAACAGATTGCACACAATGTGCATGATGTTTTCGGTGCTATGGAGAAATCCGTAGGTCAACAGCCTCCAACACTGCCCGCCTTGAAAAACGAGCGACTGTTCTAAAGCCAACCAATCAAAAATGAGGGAATCGTCGTTGGGCTTCAACGTCAGTAATTGCAGCGCATACACGCCAACCGTCAAAATTAAGATCAGTTTGACAGCAAAGAACGACAGGGAATCGGCCTGCTGCCCGTGATCGGAACTGGAAAGACGGATTTTGCGATGTTGCATGGCGGATGGTTGTAAAATTCGAGGGGACGAATGATCCACTTGGTGGCGAAATCGGTTATTGAACGCATGATTTCAGTCGTCGAAACGTTCAAATTTCAGGCGGTTGCATGTCAAAACCGCCTCTGTGAGTGACACTAGCCCACCAACAGTGCTCAAGTGTTACTTTTTGCAACGAATGGTGTTTTTCGAATGCACCCAATGCGTCCCGTGCAGAGTGATACCGATGAATCGTGCTGTGCAAACAGAAAATTGCCCTGTTCAGCTGGTG
>CAYTUE010000036.1:9582-26505 GCA_964441085.1 uncultured Planctomycetaceae bacterium | reverse complement strand
CTTGGTTTGCGGTTTACAGAGACACGTTCTGATGACTGCGTTTCCACCAGCAGAACCTCGATGGTGAGCGAATTTCGGCTTTGAAATCGGTTGGGGATGCTCCTTGGGTCACAGCATAGGCCACCACAAATTTCGCCGTCGCGATTTGCAAACGATCCTCTGGATACACGGGCACCGACTTGCAGTGCAGTGACCAAAGATCCAAACGAAGGACGCAGTCCGTCTGCAACGGTTGAGGCGGTTGCACGAATGGCTTCAATGATCCGGGCAAAAAGCGAATCGCCCGTTCATCGACGGTCACTTTCAGGATCTCGGGCCGAGGCGAATACACTTGCCACCCCAGCCAGTTATCAGCAACAGCAAACAGGGCACTGGCCGGAATGAAGAGAACAGCTGCAATGAGAAACTTTGCTGTTCGTGACACACGCTGCGACGGTAATCGAGTGGATGTCTCAGCCGCTGGTGTTTGAAACGTGTAAGAGTTTCTATGCCAAAAGGCCACAGGCACGATGATCATCAAGAAGGCATTCCAAACGAGTACTCCTGCGTGGTGATTGAGCCCAAGCGGACTCAAACAAATCAGCAACGTCAGGTGCAACAATACGGCTCCAACAACGGCTGCTCGACGAATCCTGTGAAACAACAGAGTGACGCCAATCAAAAGTTCGGCAGAGTTCATCAGGATGGCAAGTTGTTCGAATCGCTGATCGCCCGGTCGAATCCATTCCAGCTCGATCGTTTGCAGAATGACCTTTAAAACCTGACCGCTCATCCCCGCAGCCACATCGGGACCAAAGCGACTCAAGGATGCAAAAATGTAAACGGTGGCCAAGGTGATTCGAACGGTCTTTAGAAAGTCGGATTGATTGAGCAAAGTCCATTCAATCAAAATCAAAAACGTGAGCCAGTGCCAAGGTTGGAGTCGATGTTGATCAAGCAGCACCAACGATACGGCTGAAAACAAGAGCAAGCCAACCAGCCACCTTGAAATGAAAGCGGCTCGTGGGGCAACATCGGTTGGCTCATCGTTTGATTTGTCCTGCTGGATTATTCGTAATTGCAACACGGCAATTGCCAAACAAGCTGTCATGAGCAATGCCGACAGAAGTTGATGGCCCCACAAAGGGAGTTGGTCGGCAAGAGGCACGATGCCCAGCATCGGATATTCTGATTGTGAAAACCAAAGAGGCCACGTCACCGCCATCAAGATCATCTGAGCAACCGCTGTGAGAGCAATCAAGAAAGATGAGGATGATGTCATTGCAATCGGCAAACAAAAAAAGGGACTCGGCAAACACAATGGTCACGTGATTTGATGAAACGTGTTCATGATTTTACATCGCACAAGCTAAGTCGTAGATCTGCTGAGTATCCAGCACCTGTTGATTGGATTCGAACAATTTCGAAAGGGCCGCTTGATGGATTTTCATTTTGGTGTTTCCGATTCCGATGGAGCCGTAGCACGTGATCCCATCTTGCACAACGCTTTTGGCATCTGCTTTGATGTCGGCAAGTCCGACGGGAGGAACCGCGTTTAAATCGATTGCCATCCGCAGGCCAGCAATTTGAGACAAGCTGCCTTTGGGTAACATGCAAGTTCCAGCCGCCGCCGCTGAAATGATCAGATCGACGTTCATGCATTGTTGCATCAACTGGTCGACCGAATCAGCGGATGCCGCCGTTACGGTATTTGATTTCGTTTTGTTGATGATCGTATCGCATGCTGCTTGAGCTTTGGTTTGGCTGCGAGACACGGTGGTGACATTGGTTCCTTCCAGCGCCAGCAGTTCGGCGACTCGTAAACCAACCGGCCCTGTGCTTCCCAGCACGATGGCATTGCAACCTGTCAGTTCCAGATGTTTGCCAGCAGCAATCACGGCAGCGGCAGCCGTGGTGTTGCAACCATTGGAATCCATCATGACAGAAACACGAATGGGACCAAAGAATGTGTCTTGTATCTTTGCCGCGATTGCTTCCGCAGCCAAAACATCGCTTCCGCCCACAAAAATGGCCGTGTGCTTTAAGGCCGTAGGAGATCGAGTCAATATGGCTCCATAGATCAGATCAACGACATTGTCTGGTGTGACTGTGTCGTGGCGAAACACATGGTCAATTCCGGCATCCACCGCAACAACGCCGTCAAAGACGCTGGCCTGCGAATCCGTGTCGAGTTGAATCAAGATCTTGGGGTGAGACATAGTTTTCACGAGTTGGTCAGTATGAACAAGCTGCTCCCGGGCAACACAACAGTACTGAAAGATCGGTGGTCAGCAATTCTGCAATGTTCGATTCTGTTTGCCAAAGAAGAATTGCTGATGCTGAGACACTGTGGATCCCGCAGTGACTTGACCCACAATCTGGCGGTATGGCGAATCCATTGATGTGAAAGTAGACTGGCAGCATTCTGGATTAGCACAGCGAGTATTCTTGTGGACGGACTTTCGATTATTGAAAACTGCGATGGGTGTGGGGCTTGCTGCCGGCAGACTCCCGTGCCTCCTTTTGAACCGGGCGAAGAAGTTCAGCGATCTGTTCCAGAGCAGCTGATGCAGCCCATTGTGTTGCGCATCCAGGAACAGAAAGAACTGGATCTGCTTCCGTGTGTCTGGTTTGATCAAACCATGGGACGCTGCCAACACTACGAATATCGCCCTGCTGCGTGTCGACGTTTTGAAGTGGGCAGCTTTGAATGCCATGCTGCTCGCAATGCAGAATTGTATCCGTAGACTAGGGTCAGGGATCAGGGATCACAGCTGATGCAGCGAGCTGGGAAAGCAAAGTTCCGTTTTCACGAGTCAATGACAACTGTTGACAAGCGGTCGATCATTTGCGGATCAATGCTTGTGGTTTGCGGCAGTCAGCATTCGGGTGACGGTTCAGTCAGTGAAGCCTATTCTTGCACCTTGAATTTTGGTGCTGCGAAATCGTCGTCGTCTTCATCGTCTGGCACGGTTTGGGCCGACTGATGAGACGTTTCGTCAGAATCTTCGTTGTAGGTGACGCGCTGTTGAGCATCCTGAACAGTGCTGCGCACTTCCGTTTCAAAACCCGAAACGCTTTTTTTGAACTCAGCGAAGCTTTTGCCGACGTTCTTGGCGACTTCTGGCAGGCGTTTGCCAAACAGCAGTAAAGCGATGATTCCAACAATCATCATTTCTGGCGGACCAATGCTTAACCCAAACAATGCAAGTTCCTTTGACAACAGGCAAATTCAAAGACAGCTGATTTTACTGAGCAGGGAACTAAAATGTCGGACCATCTACTTTGCCTGGAGCATCGTCGTCTTTTTTTTCGTCTTCCGATCCTTCCTTCAGCCCTTTTTTGAATGAGCCAAAGCTTTGGCCCAATGACTTGGCAGCGCCAGGAAGCCGGCTTCCAAACAGCAAAACCACGACAACAGCAACGATCGCAAGCTCATAGCCACTAAACATCAAAAAACTCCGAGGGTAAATCCGTGGTCACGCTGCGGGATTTCGAATGAAATCTCTGCGGCTGTGGAAATTGGAACGTGTGGCAGGATGTGGATGAAGGGTCAGCAACAGAAGACATTCGCAACTGTAGATATTCTCGACTGTGCCGCAACTTCGATTTTATCTGGTCTGGCGTGGGAATCAACGACTTGATGCCCCCGGTTCATCAAGGTTTCGCGGTTCTGGGACAGAAAACGGGTTGCGCGGGCTAATCGTCTGCCAGAAGATGGCGAAAATCTGACGTTTTCGACGAACATGCCTGCGATCAGGTGCCCTCGGGGCGCTACCTCATGAATCGCCGCCCTTGCCCAAAATCTCGCACGATTGCGATGAAGTTGTGCAAATATGCGCGGCGCCCTTCCTGATCCGCGCAATCCGGGCGTTTTGATTATCGGAATTGGGCAATCCAGCGGGATCTGCGAAGCTTTGTTGACCTTCTGGCTGTGGGAAAGCATAGTTCCGCGCGGACGATGCCTTTGTTTTGCTTGGTGATTTGACCAAGTGGCTGCAAATTTTCGTTGTCGTCCCTCTGAAGTTGAAGATCGTTCGGTGATCGTTTTTGCCGAATGGCTGCTGGATAAAGATCAGCAGCCCCCATTCCCCCCTCCCACTCGATAAGACGCTTGTCGTCTTCCAATTACTGATGCTCGATTTCTTCCGCCAGCGTTCTCAATCGGTTCGCAGTGATGTTCTTTCCGGTTTGACGGTTGCTTTGGCACTTGTGCCTGAAGCGATTGCTTTTGCGTTTGTCGCTGGAGTTGAACCGGTCATTGGATTGTATTCTGCATTTTTCATTGGCCTACTTGGTGCGATTGTCGGTGGCCGCCCTGGAATGATTTCTGGGGCGACAGGAGCCATGGCAGTTGTGGTCATTGCTTTGGTTAAGATTCATGGAATTGAATACCTTTTCCCCACCGTCATTCTTTGCGGGCTGCTGCAGATTGCCATTGGCATTGGAAGGCTGGGAAAGCTGATCCGCATGGTGCCTCACCCGGTCATGCTGGGCTTTGTCAACGGGCTTGCGATTGTGATTGGCATGGCTCAACTGGGTAGCTTTAAGACGTTGAGCGCAGATGCGACATTGAACTACCTGCAGGGGGCTCGCCTAGGTTACATGCTGGCACTGATTGCTCTGACGATGGGCATTATTTGGTTGCTTCCGAAGTTGACTCGAGCCATTCCGGCCTCTCTGGCTGCGATCGTGTTGGTGACATTAGCTTCGATCGGGATCAATCAGTCGAAATCGGTCGACGATTCTGGCAACGTGATGTTGACTGTGAAAGACATGCTGTATGAAAAAACAGTGGCAAAGGAAGTGGAAGGCACGGTCGCCGTTCAGCTGGCGAATGCCACTCCTGAAGAAATTGCAGACGGTACAGCTGCCGCTGCTTTAGACATGCCTCAGATCATTGCTGATGCAAAAGTGAGGGCAGATGAAACAGGGATTTCAGGGGGCCTGCCTGAACTGTATTTCCTAAACGACGATTACACATGGGTTCCTTGGAACTGGGACACTTTGGTCATTATCTTTCCGTTTGCGATCGTGCTTTGTGGAGTCGGCTTGATTGAAAGCTTAATGACTTTGACGTTGATCGATGAAATTACGGAAACTCGAGGCAAGGGCAATCGAGAGTGCATTGGACAAGGAACAGCCAATGTGATTTGTGGTTTGTTTGGAGGAATGGGTGGCTGTGCCATGATTGGTCAATCATTGATCAACGTAAATAGTGGTGGTCGAGGTCGTTTGTCAGGAATCACAGCGGCAGTTTGTTTACTGTTGTTTGTTTTATTTTTGGCTCCATTGATCGAACAAATTCCCATGGCGGCTTTGGTCGGCGTGATGTTTATGGTGGTGATTGGAACCTTTGAATGGGCGTCTTTAAAGATGTTCCGTCGCATGCCGAGCAGCGATGTGTTTGTCATGATTTTGGTTGCGGGCTACACGGTCTTGATGCATGACCTTGCTTCTGCCGTGATTTTAGGAGTGATCGTTTCGGCGTTGGTGTTTGCGTGGCAACATGCAACTCATATTGGAGCTGACGTGAAGATCAATGAATCTGGCAGCAAAAGCTACCAATTGCATGGTCCTTTATTTTTCGCCAGCGTGTCTTCATTCAAAGACATGTTTGAAGTGGCAGCCGACCCCGAAGAAGTGATCATCGACTTCTACTACAGTCGCGTTTACGATCAGTCGGGCCTAGAAGCGATCAACTGGTTGGCGGAAAAATATCAAGCCGCTGGAAAACGCCTGCATTTAACCCACCTTAGCCCAGAATGCCGTCGGTTGCTGGACAAAGCCGGCGATCTGGTTGAAGTGAATCTTTCCGAAGACCCACAGTATCATGTGGCGACTGACCGTCTGGCGTAGTGTTGATTACAGGTTCGGCGTAGGACACAAAACGTTTAGTTTGAAAACATGAAACCAGTCAGTGCTTGATAAACAGAATTTGCTAGCTAGGCTTTGCAGTATTCGCCATTTTTCAATGAGTGATTTTCAATCCAAGCGAATCGCGTTTGGCATAAGAAGCGCGCCACTCACATCGGGTTATCTGGATTTTGATGATTTGAATCCGTTGGAAACATACAAGAAGGTGTGTGATTCTGGATGTGTGCGCTCCGCTGGTTTTTGGTGAAATAAAGTACAGGTAGGCTGCTCGCTGCACTTTTCTACATTCCTTAATAACTATGTCTTGTCAACTTGCTAATGCAGCGAAGACGCTTTGTCTGGCTCTGATGATCGCGGTTTCCACGCAGATTTCGGCGGAAGCCGGGACTGTCGTTGCGTTGCTGGATGGCTTGTCGACCACATTTGTTGGCCAAGATCGTCCGGCAAACAGTTACCAAACTGATCTGTGGAATATGGAGTTTCAAAAGCGAGCCCCCAAAAAGGATCGCAAGAAGAAGAGCCCGACGGATGACCCCAATGAAGCCGTGTTTTCACCAGAAGCAATCGGAGTCGGGGCCAATTCATTCCCAACGAGTGATACAGCCAACGACTGGGGTGAAATTCCGGGACAAGTCTATCTGGTTGACATCACGGAAGACACACCTTTTGCTGAGTGGCAAATCAACCGCATGGCGGCACCTCGTTCAGAGCACTTAGCTGGCGGGCCATCCGCGTGGATGATGTCTCGTCTGCATGGGCAAGCGGGAGACGTGGTTGAAGAAGTTCCCACCGCCAACGGCCCTTCTGTGCTGACTTTGCTGGTTGCTGTTGTCGCTTGCATGGTGATGGCTGGCGCACTCATTGCTGAACAATAGTCGGGCGCAGATCGCTACTGTGATGCTCAAGCTGTGATGTTCAAGCTGCGATGTTCAAGCTGCGAACATTTGGTAGCAGGCGATGTGTTTGGCAGTTTCCGCAGACTTCAACACTCACACTGCACCGATTGATTACGCCGCATCGGCAATCGGACGATCGTCTTCTACATCAGTGGCAACAATTGAGCTTACCTCAACTGCTGCTGCCGCTTCGACACTCACACCCGTTTCGATGGTGTGGTTTTGTGGCTGCTCTGCAATGCTGTCCACTTCAGGTTCAGTGTCATTTGCTTGTGGATCTTCGAGCGATTCGTCCAAAGCAACTTCAGAATCTTCATCGACAAAATCAGCATCCTGAGCTTCAGAATGCTGATCGTCGTCTGTCGAGGTGCTGACTTCCAGCGCCTTCTTTCCCTGTTGACTGAGTTGATATTTTAACCCAACGCTACGACCTGAAATTTCAAACTTCAACAAACCAGAAGCAATCAACTGGCCATGGAGTGTTGTCAGTTCATCAACTTCGACACCGTTCAACTGGTCGATGCGCTCTAACCAGCCGTTAAATTCTTGGTCTGTGACCTTCAACGATGCTGCTTGAGCATGGTAGGCATGCAACAATTGTTGTTGTTGAGGAGTGACATGGAATTGAAGTGTTGGGGAAAGCATACGCGCTTTATCGGCGAGCACTGTTGTAATTTTCAGCATGTGATCCTTGGCCACCACGACTGGCATGATGCCTGAAGTTTTGCTGTCTTACCCAGACCGACCACTGCGACCGGCCAAGTCTGCCGATTTGCTAGAACCGTCAAGTTTGTTCTCACCAGACGCCGATGAAGCTCTACGGAGGCACGTTTTCGTGAGCCATGAAAATGTGTTTCACAGATTGCCACACACCCATTACGTGTTGAAGACCTACAGTTTTCATTTTGCAGTGCCCACGGTCACGACTCATGGAATCACAACATCAAGAGGATGAAGGACGTCGTTTCTTCCCCGTCATAAGACGGCGGAGGCTGATTGCTGCTGTCATCGCGATGATGATGATGGTGCTTGGGATCGACTACTTCGAAGAAGAACACAGTGCGACAAGCCCTAGTTCTGCTGTGGCTTCAAACATAGTCACTGTGAATTCAAACGCAGCAACTGTGGATGAATTCGACGTGATTGAAGCTCTGTTAGCGAAAACTGATAACCAACGAATTGAAGGTCGTGGCCCCACGGTGGAAGTTCCGTCTGATATTTCGTTCGCCGCTCAGCGTCCGACGTTCGACTTCGACGCCTTTGATAAGGCAATGGGATCGCAAAGGTTGGTCGCAAACGAGCGTGCGTTAACAAGCAAGCCACCTGAACGAGATTCCTTTGACGATTTGAACCGAGTCAACGTTCTTGAAATTCCAGAATCGATGGCTTTGGGGAACGGGAATCGAGTTCACCAAAGTGAATCCCAACAGCTCGCCGATTCCGGCTCAATGCAACTTGCTGATGATAAGACAGGCACGTTGCACCAGAATGCGGAATGGAACAAGGACATGCCTCCTTCGGCTTTGGAAATTCCTGCCGTACAAATTTTGCCAGCGGATGTGACCACTTCCCGAGTCACTCATTTTGATTCGGCGACCGAGCAAGATTCTGTGATATCGAGCGAAAGGATTCGCTTTACCGGAATGATTGTTCCGGCTCCATCGCAGACCGCTCCCAAGCCGTCTCATCCATAGCTCAAATTTTAGCACCACACAATTTTCAGCACCAGGCAATTTTAGCCCCAGACAATCGCATTGGTTTCACGGAAGAAATAACGATGTACGAATCATTTTGGAAGATGTCAGCAAAGCCGTTTTGCTACCGAACAGAAACAGCTGACCTGTACCGCTGTCGTTCCATCCAAAGTGCGTCTTTAAGACTGCAGTATTGTTTCGATAACAATGCATCTGCCGCCTTACTGTTGGGGGCGTCTGGAGTCGGCAAAAGCAGTCTGCTGCAGCAGTTGAAGCATGATCATCAACAATTGATGCCGTTTGCTCATGTGGCATTTCCAACGCTGTCTGCGACGGAATTGATGAGAATGGTGGCTGCTGAAATTCTGCCAAAGGCTGTCCAGCAGTCGGTTTCGGCTGATCAACTTCTCAGCGAAATTTATCAAACCCTACGTGAAACCAGTGAAGAAGGGTACCACGCCGTCGTCGCATTCGATGAAGCTCACCTGCTTTCTAATGACCATCTTAACCAAGCCGTGCTTCCGCTGTTGAATTTGGCAGATACCGACCACGACCTCAAGCTGACTGTGGTGCTTAGCGGCCAGCCAGTTTTAGCTTCTCATGTGGCAAGAAATGGTCAGCTACGTGAACGAGTCGCCGTGACGGCTACCATGGACCAGTTCACCGTAAATGAAGTCAAGGATTACATCAGCACTCGCCTGCATCTTGCCGGTGCCAAGCCAGAAATCTTCACCGAAGACGCAGTCGCAGCCATCACAGATCTTTCAGAAGGCAACCCTCGTCGAATCAATCGACTTTGTGATATGGCTTTGCTGGTGGGCTACGCCGATCAGATTTCAACCATCACGGAAAATGTTGTGCGATCTTTGTCTGTTGAGCTGCTTCCAGCTGCTGCTTAGCCTGCTTGAAGGAACGTCAGCATCATGATCGTGATGCATGGCAGAATGAGACTGATCAGGAAGCCGAGACCAAAGGCGTTCATCTTGCTTTGAAATCCCCGTCCGCTCACCAATGTTGTGATGACAAGGTTGGGGATTAAGATCAAACAAAGCAGCACTAAGGTTAGGAACGCGCCGCCGATACCGACGACGTTTCGTACCTGTCGAAGAGTTTCTGCTTCGGTCAGCTGTTTCAATCCAGCAGGCACCCAGTCTCCGAAAAGTCTGAACTTCCATACGATTGCTGACAGCACCAGCAACACAGCATTGGGCAGCAAGCAGCACCAAACAATGGCTGATGCGAAAGAGATCTTTGCACCATCGTTTTCAGTTGCCATCGTTGGTTCTGATCTCGCTGGATAAGGTTTGACTGGAAAGCGACGGTATGCTGAATCAATGCTGGCTACGGAGCCGCATTTAAGCGGCTGGTGACTTCTTCCACAATTTGATCTGCGGGAACGCGCACCTGTTCCAAGGTGTCTCGATCACGCAATGTGACTGTGCCATCAACAGCTGTATCGCCATCGATGGTAATACAGTACGGCGTTCCAATTTCGTCTTGGCGACGATATCGCCGGCCAATGGCCCCTTGTTGATCGTATTGGCAATTCAGGCCAGCTGCTTTCAGTGCTCCAAATACTTCAGCCGCCTTTTCGGGCATGCCTTCCTTCTTAATTAAAGGGAAGACGGCCGCTTTAACGGGAGCCAGTCGAGGATGAAACTTCATCACGACTCGAGTCTGCATGTTGCCCTTTTCGTCGGGCTGTTCGTCTTCGTGATATGCTTCGCACAGGAAGGCTAAAGTCGCTCGGTCTGCACCTGCTGATGGTTCGATGACATGAGGCAAAAAGCGTTCTCGAGCTTGATCGTCAAAGTACGTTAGGTCTTTTCCGCTTCCTCGATGTTTCGGCTTGCCGTCTTCGTTTAATTCGACTTCCAATTCACCGTCTGTGTTTTTCGTTAACTTGCCTTCTTGATGAGAACGCAAATCAAAGTCACCTCGGTGAGCAATTCCTTCGAGTTCGCCGTATTCGCCTTCATCAAGAAACGGGAATGCGTACTCGATGTCTGCTGTTCCGACGGAATAATGAGCCAGCTCTTCCGCATGATGATCTCGAAGAATCAATCGCTCTTGGCTGACGCCTAAATCTAAATACCATTGATAGCGACGATCTCGCCAATACGTGTACCAACCGCTGGATTCATCCGGACGGCAGAAGAATTCGATTTCCATTTGTTCGAATTCACGAGAGCGAAACGTGAAGTTTCGAGGAGTAATTTCGTTGCGAAAACTTTTGCCAACTTGGCAAATTCCGAACGGCAGCTTCACTCGACTGCTATCGACCACGTTTTTAAAGTTGACGAAGATTCCTTGAGCCGTTTCGGGACGTAGAAAGGCGGCGTCGTCATCTGTTCCCAGTGCTCCGATGATGGTCTTCATCATCAGATTAAATTCTCGAGGCTCTGTAAACGTGCCCGCCATGGACGCTCCGGGAGCAACCACAGGGCCGAATTCAGCAAATGGGATGGTGTCTAATGTGGTGGCGTCGCCGTCCCATTGCAGCTTGTCGGCGTACTTCTTTTTCTTGCCAAACACTCGGAGAGCTTCAGTCGCCATGTCACTTTGGAAGTCTTCTGCTGTCGAACACACCATGACTTTGGCTAAGCGATCTTCAGATCCATCTTGCTTGGCTGTTTCCCCTTCAAAGCTCACCCAGCGGCAGCGAACTTGGTCGAGCCGAAATCGGCTTTTGGATTCTTTGCAGTCGACCATCATGTCGTGGAACAGGTCGTAATGTCCGGAACACTTCCAGACTTGAGGATGCATAATCAGCGATGTTTCCACTCCCACCATTTGATAGGTGGAGGGGGCAGCAGCGGGTTTCAGAAGTTCGTTATGAGCCTGCACCATGTCGTGATACCAGCTGTTTCGAACGTTTCGTTTTAATTCGGTGCCTAAGGGACCGTAATCCCAAAATCCGTTTTGGCCGCCATAGATTTCGGAGTTCTGAAAAATGAAGCCACGACGCTTACACAGCGCCACAATTTTCTCCATGGAACGACTCATACTCACAATACCTTGCGCGAAACACTGATCAGATTGAGGACTTCGAAATGAACTTCAGGGCGAGGATTGTAGAGACCCACGCGGACTGTGAAAAGTTCAGGCTCGGCTTAGATACGTCAGGTTTACCGGTTAAGACATGTCATCGCTGGCAAAACACCAATTCTGAGATCGCTGTCGACATTTGAGGCTTTCGGAAAGGAGAATTGCTCGTCGCACACAGGCATTCACTCTGCTGAAAAAGTGGCTGACGCTTGTTTTAAGCCTGAATCGTTGGCTGAAAGCTTGCCAGATCTCTTAGGCGGTGGACGAAATGAATCCACGGTTTCTGAGCTTTGACGCCGACATGGGCAACTGGAATTGATCTGGTGGATTCAGGAGATCTTGATAATCTCCGCGGTTGACGCACTATCGAGTGACTGCGTCGAGGGCGGCATCATGAGGCGATGAAAACGCCAAATCGTAGATGCAGGCTTCAAATTTTCAGAATCAAACAGGATGTGAGATATGAAATCATTTCGAATTGCTTTGGTCGCCATTGTAGCGATGACCTTGATGCCGTGGTCCCAAGCAACTGCTCAGGTTCGCAGAAGTGCCAATCAGATTGGCCGCATTGTGGATCAGATCCAGAAGGACCAGCGGCAGGATTCTCGTGACAGACGTTCTCGGCAGCCCAGTCGAACGCAACCCAGTCGAAGAGTGAGCCCACCGTCTCGCACGCCAGCAGTTCGTACTCCAGCAGTACGGACTCCAGCACGACGCACGCCGGCAGTTCGCACCCCAGCACGACGAGTTCCCGTGGTCGACCGCAAGACCGGACGGAACGTCTACGTTGTGAAAAATTCGCGTGGAAACATTCTCGGACGCTATTTTCATGACGTGATTCACATTGGTGCGTCGTTCATTTTGCCTCATCATGGAACACATCAAGACAGTTATCACAGACACAACGGTTTGTATTACTACACCCCTCGAACTGCCTTGCATACCACTGTTGCCAGTCAGCCGGTCGTTGTGCAATACGGAAGTTTTGCTCATGTCGACGACTTGGCAAGCCGTTTGCGAGAACAGACCAATGAGCTGCTGTTAGATCTGCACTATAATTATCCTCACAATGTCGGATTTTCGAAGACCTATGCCGAAGGGTATCGACTGCTTCAAGCTGCAAAATCAATCCAGTATGCCGACCCGGTTTTGGATCGCCGTTTGATTCAATCTCAAATCACCGGAATGGACGCGTTGCTGTATCACCTTCAACACGACCTTCAAGGTTGGTCAAGACATCAGCGTCGTCAAGTGAGTGAGTATGACTTGGCGTATCAAGTCGAAATGATTGATGCCACGTTGCATCATCTGATGAACGATGCCGGAGTCGCGTATGTGACCGTGCCGAGTGGTTCTGAAGTTGCTCCACCTCTGTCACCCGGATTCATCGACCCGCCTCTCTCAGTGGCTCCAGCACCCATTCGATAGGGGGCCCCCATTCGATCTGTGCACACGCCTTTCGATAGTCGTACACGCCTTTCGGTAGTCGTACACAGTGTCAAGAATTTGAGAGACAACAAAACAACAGCCGACGTTGCGAATCGCAGCGTCGGCTGTTTGTGGTTTGTAGAAAACACTTCAGGTCACCGGAAAGCATTTTCATTCTGTTAGTGCATGCGACACGCAGTGGATTCGATTGATTGAATTCAATCAACGCCCACCACGTTTTGCTAGCCGTCGCTGAGTTCGGCTGTTGGGTCGTCTGTTACTTGAGAAGGTGTTGCTGCCTCGGCAACTTCTCCTTCGTCCGACTGGATGTACGACTTTTCTTTGTAAAAGTATCCAACCGGAATAAACAGAATGGCAGTGACTAAAATCGTATTTGTCCAAAACCAGAAGTAAGCGGCTCCTTCCAAGGTGTCCTGTCCACCCACAGTGATGTCGGTGCCGATTTCTGTTTTGGAAGTTGCCCCTCGTTCTTTATCCACTTGAGCCTTTGCTTCGTCACCACCGATTTCGATTCGGCGGCTTTCTAGCCAGTCGTAAGGAACATCCTTGGGGTTGGCGTCTTTTTTAGCCGCTCGACTCACATCACCTTTCAGCACAACATCCCACTGACTACCGGCGGTTTTATCTGCTCCAGCAGAGGAAATCCGATACTTGTTGCGAGAAAGTTGTTTGTAGGTGTAACTGCTGCCCCAGCTGTCTTTCAAAGAAGCAATTAACTTTTGACCTGCTTCTGTTTGAGGCAACGCTTTGGCTTGATCATCCTCACTGGATGCAAAAAACGCTTCTTCAATCACCTTGGAAGCCGCCTTCAGGTTTTCCCCTTCTGCAGTATCAACAGACGTCAGCTTGTTGTATTCGTTGAATGACAGCTCAACATCATCGTCTGTTCCAAACTGTCCGTCGACTCCACTGATGATCATCTTCTTGCCTGTTTTGGCGTTCGGTTGATCGCCGCTGGCAGATTCCAAAGTGAGCGACTGTGTTTTGTAGGTCCACGTACCGACCGAATCTTCGGTATCTTGTTTCGCCGTTTTAACGACACTGGCCACTTCGTTCACACCCGGCACCTGAATCTGGTTATTGACAACACTGGTAAAGATGTTTCCAAGAGAAACAGAAAATAACCAGACGGCCATGATCACCGACTTCATGGTTTTGGGGGCCTGAGTATACGAAAATTCGAGCCCCGTGATTGAAATCATAACTTCACCCGCAGTCAACAGGACATAGGCCCACAGTTGCCATTGGATTGAAGGTGTTTGGCCCGCGTCAATGAGTTCCTGAGCCTGAGCGACCGTGGCAAAGCTGGCTGCGGCAAAAAAGAAGCCAATCGACAGCTTCCGGATCGGAGTCAGCTGAAAAATCTTATTGACATTCGGGTAGATCACAAACTGAAACAAGGGAATCAACAGCATCACGAGGATCGGATTCAAAACTTGAATCTGTGACTGGAGCCATTCGATTCCAAGGAAATTTCGATCCATGTTTTCCGCTTGAATCACCCAAGACGATCCCGTTTGATCGAACAGTCCCCAAAAGACGGCGACAAAAGCGTAGATCACAGAAAGTTTCAGTAAGGCAGTCACCCCTTCGCGACTAAACGTTTCTTTAAAGAAAGTCATCCCGCCCGCCGGAACATGAATGAACTTGTTGCGGCCCAGCCAAAACAAAAACGTGGCAATCGCCATCAGTACCCCTGGAACACCGAAAGCCACATGAGGCCCATACCACTTCAGCAGAACGGGAATCATCCATGTTGACGCGGTTGATCCGAAGTTGATCGCAAAGTAGAACCACTGAAAGACCTTGGGCATCAAGTGGCTGTTTTTCTTTCCAAATTGATCTCCCACGTGAGCCGACACGCAGGGCTTAATTCCACCACTTCCGAATGCAATCAGGAACAATCCGATGAACATCCAAGTTCCGGGGGCAAGGCCTGCTCCTCCCATAAATGCCAAGGCAAGATGGCCCAAACAGTAAACAATCGATAGCCAAAGAATGGTGTTGTATTTGCCGATCAGCACGTCAGACAAAAACGATCCCATCACCGGAAATAAGTACGTTGCTGCAACAAACTGATGGTAATACTCGTTGGCCGCCGCATCACTAATCGCGGTTCCGACTTGTCCATCAGCCGCCATGAAGTGCAGATACTTCGTCATGAACACCACAAGGATGGTTCTCATGCCGTAAAAGCTGTATCGCTCTGCGGCTTCATTGCCAATGATGTATTTGATCCCGCCGGGCAACTTGGAAGTTTCTTCCGGGATCGATGCGTACTTCGAAGAAGCCATTTAGCAACACTTTCGCTGTCAATTAATTAAACAAGCAGGCAGACATCAAAAATGCTGCTGCGAAATCATGAAACGAGAACTTCAGGCTGAAAGATACTGTGACGACCGCTACAGAGGCCACGCTGCACCCAATGATTTTTTCTGAATCTGCGTTAACTCACAAATTCCGTCCTGAGCCAACTTTAACTGACATTGCAGTGTCTCGAAGTCAAACGGTTCAGCTTCCGCAGTCCCCTGAACTTCAATAAACTTTCCAGCTCCTGTCATAATGACATTCATGTCGACATCTGCTGTGCTGTCTTCTGGGTAATCAAGATCCAGCACCGGAACTCCCTGAACCACACCCACGCTAATCGCGGCAACACTGTCCTTAATGACGGGGGAACTCAGTTCTAGCTTTGCCACTGCGGCACACAGTGCGATAAAGCCGCCTGTGACGCTTAATGTTCGAGTTCCACCATCGGCTTGCAGGACATCGCAGTCGATCGTGATCGTGTGTTCTCCCAAAGCGTCGAAATCAACTGCCGCTCTTAAACTGCGGCCAATCAGTCTTTGAATTTCCGTGGTGCGGCCATCCACCTTTTGACGGTCGCGCTGCTTTCTCGGAAACGTGCTTCCAGGCAGCATGTTGTATTCTGCCGTTAACCATCCCTTGGGAAGCTGGCCTTCTTCTTTCGGCATTCGAAAGCTAGGCACCTTGTTGTCGATACTTGCGGTACACAGCACCATTGTGTTTCCAGCAGAAACAAGAGCACTTGCAGTCGCCGTTTTTACAAAGTCAAGCTGAACAGAAACCGGGCGAAGTTGGTCAGCCGAACGTCCGTCGTGTCGAGTCATCAGAAATCGTGTTTTCAAAAAGGTGCCAGCCACAACGGCAGGCGTTCGTTGCATGAGTGGAGAAGGGAGTCTGCCGAAACCGAGCGCTGGCTTCTTGGGAAATCAGGTCATTGGAATGGTTCGACCAATCGCTGTCGAACCATTCCAATTCAGCGTGCCAGAATTTTGCTGTCATCACAATCTAATGACTGATCATGGGTTCTGTTTCTTTGGCCGTGTCGATCCATGCCTGAACCTTGGATTCACCGGGAATGGCTTTCGCCAATTTCTTTTCTTCGTTCACTTCTTTCAGCTTGGCTGCGAGATTTGCGGCAACTCGAGTTCGCAGTTCCTTGACTGTGTCAACTCCAGCAGCTTTCAGCAGTTCACCAAACTGACGGCCAATCCCTGAGAGTCTCATTAGATCTGCCATGTCGGCCCACTTTAAGAGTTGAGACGTCGTCAGCCCTGTTTTTGCGGCCGTGTCTTTGCGGCCCTTGGCACTGGCACATTGTTCCAAAAGCTGATCTGTGGTTGTAATGCCCGCTTCTTCCAGCTTGCCTTTATAAACTGCGCCAATTCCTTCGATTTCGTTGATCTTGTAACCCATCGTAGTGCCTCCTTCAGTGAGGTTGTCCAAAAAATGACGGCCCGTCATACAGGTGATCAAGCCTCCGTGCACACATCCTGTCGAGATGTGACTATCAAGGATCAGCTTGAATGCCGTTCAAAGTGTAGTGAAATTTCTTCTGCCGCAAACTGACTTGTTCGGTCTGTTTTTACTCCTCACAAAACCCAGTGATGTTCACGTGAAAAGTCGCCACGGGCAAAAACAGGCGCGTCAGTCAAACAGCAGGCTACAAATTTGGG
>CAYTUE010000036.1:0-9482 GCA_964441085.1 uncultured Planctomycetaceae bacterium | reverse complement strand
ACGGTCACGAAAACGATTCTGTGATCAGTGGGATTCAGCGGGTTGACACACGGGACAGGCGTAAACCTTTCTGCCGTCCATCTTCCAGATCTCAATTGGCGTTTCGCATTGCCCACAGTGAGACTTTTTATACACCAACAGCCGCTCGTCGTTGTTCATTTGACTGCGAGGTTTGCCAACATCTTGGGGGTCGGCAACGATAATGCGGTTGTACTTCTTACCGATCTTTAACAGTCGCACAATCAACTTCCACATTTCATCTAGTTGGTCAGTCTGAAATGAATGACCGGGCGTGTCGGGGTGAATGTTCAACAGATGCAAAACTTCTGCTCGATAAACATTGCCGACTCCTGAAATCACGCTTTGGTCCATCAATAGCTTCCCGATGGCTCGCCCGCTTTTTTGAATTTTGGCGAATACGATGGTCTTATCGCAGTCAGCGCGAAGAGGGTCTGGGCCAATTCGATTCACCAATTTTTGCACTTGGCTTACCGACATCAGTTCACAAGCTGTCGGGCCATTTAAATCGAACGCACATTGATCGCCAATCATGCGAAGCCGCACCATGCCTCGGGGCTCCGGAACGGGAAGTGAGTGCTTGCGAAACTTCCCATACAGCCCCAAGTGGATATGCAATGTTTGGTCACCAAAACGATACAGCAAGTGCTTACCAAACGCATCGATCGATGTCAGTTCACATCCAGTAATCAGCTTGGCCCCATCAGCGAAACGGCCTTGAGGAGATTCAATCGTGAGTTGTTGCCCGACTAAGTTCTGAGTGTGGTCGCTGGCAATGCGATGAATGGTGTGGCCTTCGGGCATGAAGTCAGTCTAGAAATCGATAATGGACAGTGGTTGTGGCGATGATCTTTGATGTCACCAACTGTTGGAATGGTCTGTTGGGCACAATAGCATGGGAAAAGGAAGGCGACCAGCACCAAGACACTCTGCGGCTCAACAAGACGAATCAATCAATCAATAATTTCTGTCGCACGTCGACAAGAATCTGTGGCTACAAAATCTGATTGACGCGTTGCCCTGTCGCGTTGGCACATCCCATTGCCACATCACGTTGACCCGTCGCTACCGAATTCGAACCAGTCCGGGCAGAACGTCTGCGTCGAGTTCACTAACTGCCCCTTGTTCAAGATATTCCCACGCGATGGCAGCCATAGCGGCGTTGTCTGTGCACAGGTCGGGGGCGGCAATGAGCAATTCAACATGCTGTCGCTGGCACATATCCGTTAACTGTTCACGCAGCAGGCGATTGGCGGCGACTCCACCGCCAACACACAGCCGTTTGTGGTGTGACTTTTTTAATGCCGCCTTGCACTTAAACACCAGCACATCCACAACCGCTTGTTGGAATGATGCGGCAAGGTCAGGAACAATTTCTGGTGGAGTCTGCGTGAGCTGGTTAGGTCCGGGAGTGCCTCGTGCTGCGTACAGCACAGCAGTTTTTAGCCCGCTAAAGCTGAAGTTGGGTTTGTCTGATCTCATCATTGGTCGAGGCAAGTCGAAGGCTTTAGGATTGCCTGTTTCAGCCGCCTTTTGAATCGATGGACCACCTGGGTACGACAGATTCAAAATGCGAGCCACCTTGTCAAATGCTTCTCCTGCAGAATCATCTGTGGTACCAGCAATCATTTTGAAGTCGGTTGCTGATTGACAGTTGTACAAGTTGGTATGACCGCCGCTGACGACGAATCCCACGCAAGGAAACGCGGATTTTTTAGCCGTCATTCCACAGGCGTAGATATGAGCATCAAGATGATTCACCGTGACGAATGGAATGTCTAAGGTTAAGGCCAAGCTTTTCGCAGCCGTCATTCCCACCAACAGCGAACCAACCAAGCCCGGTTCAGACGTCACGGCAACAGCGTCGATGTCTTTTAGCTGCTTGTCGGCTTTTGCCAAAGCGGCTTCCAGCACCGGAATGATATTACGAACGTGAGCCCGTGAAGCAATTTCCGGGACGACTCCACCAAACGATTCGTGTAACTCGAATTGAGACGCCACAACGTTGGAGAGAACTCGACGATCTTTGTCGACCACCGCCACTGACGTTTCGTCGCAGGATGATTCAATAGCGAGCAAAATTTCCATAGAAACAGTTCAATGTTGCTTAAGTTTAACGTTGCTTAAGTTCAATGTTGCTTAATAAGAAACTGCGATTTGAAGTAAGCCAAAAAGCAGCGGTTGAAGGAACAGGATCATTTCAGTGTGTGGTCGGCAGGCTATTCAGAGCTTTGGCCAATCACCTGTCGACTTTTCACTCGATACCAGTTGTCTAGTTTCTGCTTCAGGGCTTCTACCACAGCAGGCTGCTGCTTGGCTACATTCTCTTTTTCAAAGGGATCATCCTGCAGGTTGTATAAAGCAGGAACAAAATTGGTGCGGTCGTGAACACTGCCGTATCGAGTTGTTTTCCCGTCGTACGCCAGTAGCAATTTCCAGTGTCCTGAAATCACCCAGCGGTACAACAGGCTTGCTTCGACGTCATCAAGGTCGGCGACATCATGAGCGTAGCTTTCGCCGAAAATCGTGTCTCGCTGCAAAGCAGTTCCATCCACAGTAAGTGGTAGAAGGCTTACGCCTGGCAGATTGACGGGAACTTCAGCACCTGCTGCCTGCAACATGGTGGGAATCAAATCAATACTACTGACAAGGTCAGGGTATTCTTGAGCTTTCATTTTCTTGGGCCAACTGATCAGAATGGGCGTTCGAGTTCCGCCGTCGTAGGGTGACTGTTTCGATCGAGGAGCAAACACTGATTTCCAGCCATCAGGAACACGGGATTGACTGGTTCGTTGAATCCAACCATTGTCTGTGACGTACACGATGAGCGTGTTTTCTGCCAAACCCGTTTTGTCCAGATGATCAATGAGCGTACCACAGGTTTCGTCGAACCATTGGCACATTGCATAGTATTTGGCAAGCTGCACAGGTCTGCCGGGTTTCGAGTATTTTTTTAGTAAGCGATCTGGTGGGTTGTGTGGTGTGTGTGGCAAAAATGGAGCGTACCAAAGGAAGAAAGGTTTTTGGCTTTCTGTCGCAGAATCAATGAATTCAAGAACTGGCTGCATGCCGTTTCGGCCAATTTTTAGACCATCATCACCGTGTCGCCCACCCTGTTCTGGGAAGCCTCGAGACATTCCCTGAGTAAAACCACCTCGAGAAAAACTGCCTTCCCACCACTTGCCAGACTGAAAGCTCACATACCCTTTTTTTGCGAGAAGTTTGGGCAGTGTGGGAACTGCGTCGATGTTCGCAATCAGCTGTGACCTCAGCTGGTTGTACTGAGCGTTCGACATGTCCTTCGTGCGAGCTGGATCGTTGCCCGTGATCTTGTGTTGAAATGGATACAACCCCGTGATCATGGTGGCCAAAGAAGGTCGACAAAGGGCCACTGGCACGTAGCCTCGTCGAAACGTAGCACTCCGCGCTGCTAACTGGTCTAAGGCAGGAGTCTGAATGGCTTCGTGCCCCATAAAGCTGTAGTCCGTCCAACGTTGATCATCGCTGATAATCATCACGATGTTGGGCGGAGCAGGACTGTGCTGGTCGGCGCTGGAGGACGCGTTTTCACTGGCCTGAAGCTGCGATTTGTTGCTGGCAAGCACGCTAGTAAAAGGACCACCCCCCATTAAAAGTAAAACTGTAGACGTGAAAGTCAGAAGATACTTCATTGTGCAGTCATCTTAGAAAAGGCCGTTAAACGTATCGCAGCACGCAGATGTTAGGTTAGACCAGACGAAGTTTTCATCAAGCCATCTGGAAAGCGGATGTTGTTACCCGGTTTTGTGCTGTTTAGCTACGAATCACACAATGTCTGTAGGTCTTGAAAGAACTGCGGATACGTTTTGCTGGTGCACCCAGGATCCAAAATTTCGATGCCTTCGTGTTTTAGGCCCAGCAACGCAAAGCTCATTGCCATCCGATGGTCATCGTACGTATGAATGGCTGCTGGTTTTGCAGGTCCCGGAGTGATCGTCAGGCCGTCTTCGAATTCGTCTGCCTGAATACCAGCTCGGTTTAATTCTGTGACAACTGCAGTAATGCGGTCTGTTTCTTTGTGCCTCATGTGCCCCACACTGCGAATCGTCGTGGGGCTCGACGCGAACGCCGCGACGACAGCAAGTGTTTGAGCCGTATCGCTAATGGCATTCATGTCGATGTCGATGCCACGAAGCGGACGCCCTGTAACAGTCACTGAAGAACTTTCCCACGTGACATCACACCCCATTTGCTCCAACGCAGACGCAAACAACACGTCACCTTGCAACGCATTTCGATTCAAACCCTTTACGGTCACCTTGCCTTCTGTAATCGCCGCCGCCGCGAAGAAATAGCTTGCAGCGGACGCATCAGGTTCGATGTCGTAATCAATGGCCTGATAGGCTGTTGACGGAATATGGAAACCAGACAGATCATCCGGATACGTGGCAGACACTCCGAATGATTTCATCATTTCCAACGTCATTGTCACGTACGGTTTTGAAACCAGTTCTCCTGTGACAGAGAGTTCGACGGGGGTCTGAGCACATGGCGCAACCATTAACAGGCTACTTAAGAATTGGCTACTGATGTTTCCATTGACAGCTGCCGTTCCACCGGCAAAGGGCTGACCACCGACTGTGACAGGAGGGCAACCTGTCGATGAGTTTTCACATTCGGCTGATGCCCCCAGAGCCTGCAATGCATCCACAAGATCGACAATCGGACGCTGCCTCATGCGGTCGCTTCCGTCCAAACGGTAACGCCCATTGCCAAGACAACAGACCGACGTTAAGAAGCGAATACTGGTCCCACTATTTTCCAGCCAAAGATCGGCCTTGTCGACGGCCAGTCGTCCACCACAACCAGTAATCCGACACGTTTGCGTGGCAGGGTCGTGACTCACGGAAATGCCGAGACGTTTTAAGCTGTCCAGCATCACGGCTGTGTCAACGCTCTCTAACACGCCTGAAAGAACAGACGTACCGTTCGCCAAAGCCGACAAAATGAGAGCTCGGTTGGTAATGCTTTTTGAACCGGGGGGGCGGATCGATCCTGAAACGGGTTTCGACACCGGAACCATCAACTGAGCACTGTTCATGATTCGTTGCAATTTGATTTGGATTTCAGAACCCAACGAAGAACCGTTAGACCTGCAAACAGCATGCTGGCGACAGGAATCACGTGAATTGCTGACGTCAAATAATGCAAGATACTTTCGGGATCATTGGAAGATCCGTGCCCCGGGTGCCCAACAGCAATCGCTGGCAACAAAGCAAACAGAAAAACAGCCAATGGACGCCACAACGACATGAAGTTGAGCCCGAGCATACGGACGCTTTCTACGTCAGCTCGCCGTAATCGGCGACTGATTGAAACACACCACAACACGAAAAAGAGAACAGGTGAAGTCCCTGTCAACGAAACGTGCATCTTAGCATTCGCCAACAATCGTTGCACCGATTGATGGAACTCTCCTGAAATCGATAGACAAATGGGCTACACCGCGAGCGGCAAGCAAATAGGCCCATTCAAAGGCACACGTCACTTCGATTTCTTCGGTCAGAATCACAAGGACGGCATGTTGCGATACTGTGGAACAACAGCCGTCCGCGTTTTCATCTGGTTGGATCTGCTAAAAACGGGCGAAACGCCTCATTGGTGGGTTTAAGCAGGTTTGGGTTCACTGAAATCAATGGATGGTTTGCGTTGCACAAATTTTAAAAAGTGAGGACTCGGAATTGATGCCTCTTGACTGTGGTTGCGATCAGATGTTTGGCTTGGCCCCGCATCAAAGAACCAGCGGCGTTGAGCCGTTTTTAGGTTGGTTGAATCCGTGGGACCGATGGAAGTGGGCTGAGAATCGCGATCATCGTCTCCACGAAAAACTTGCATCACCATGGTAAACTTTCTCCGAAATGTCGTCTGTTTCAGGCTGCACAAAGCGAGCTGTCCGCTTGTACGCAAACCCACTTCGGCAGATTCTGCCGCTGTGGCGATCATCGGCGGCGTGAATCAAGCCAGAACGCGGCATTCCCTACCCCGTGGGGTGTGATTTTGGGGGTTGGAAAGGCTAAGCGGATTCTGAGGTGACTTTTTCTAATTAAGCGATCCTAAGGAAGCGTGGTTTTTAAGTGGTTACAATTCAGTGGGCTCAACGTGAAGGATCTGCGCTGGCTGCTATGATGAAACGGGCAGCAAATAGGTATCAGTCGTGAACGCCTTCCACTTATTTTCATGAAGGTCACTTTGAATTCACAGTTAAGCCAGTCTGACCAACTGGAAGGAGAAGGAATCTGATGGCTCGAATCTGTGTGTTTTGTGGTTCACAAACGGGAAAAGATGCTTCCTTTGAGGATGTCGCAAAACAAGTCGGTCAGTCGTTGTTGGCCCACGGCCATAGCTTGGTTTACGGCGGTGGTAGCACGGGGCAAATGGGACTTCTGGCAGATACGATGCTGGGTGGCAACGCAGAAGTGATCGGCGTGATTCCAGAAGCATTGGCAGTCTCGGAGCTGATGCATCAAGGCGTTGCCGATATGCGAGTTGTGGCCAATATGCACGTTCGAAAGGCAGAAATGCACTCTCTTGCAGACGCTTATTTGGTGCTGCCAGGGGGGCTGGGCACGCTCGAAGAATTGTTTGAAACGGTTTGCTGGGCTCAGCTTGGATTTCATTCTTCACCGATTGCCATTTTGAATCATCTTGGCCTGTATGATGACCTGTTCACTTTGCTGTCGCAGATGAAAGACCAACAGTTCCTGACACAGGATCACCTCAATGTCTTTCAGGCTTTGCAGTCGCAGGAAGACTGTGATCGGTGGCTAAAAAACGTATCAAAATCGCTCTAGTTTTCGTCACCTGAAACGTTCAACTCGTCGGTCAAGAACTTCACGAAACGCAGATCAAGGCGTTTTTTTGCAGACAGTGGTTTCCCCCACGGTTAGGGTGATCACATCAAACGGTAAAAGCCACACAACAGCTCTTCAGGTTTGTTTGGTTCTTTTTTCTGAAGAATTCCATCCTTTCAGAGCAGGGAAATCGTAACTAGAAATCGTTAGACTAACGGACTGGCGTGTTTCATGTGCCCTTTTTACGTGGTGATGTGAACATCAAATCGCTGTTTCTAACTGCTGGCAACATTGTTTTGGCAGTTGAAACCAGTTCGAATCGTTCAGAATATCACCTAGGAAAAATGTCCCGCCAGATGCCGCAGTTTAAGTCACAGGATGATTTGAAGCGCTACTTGATCACAAGTCGGCTGCTTAAGCCTGATCAGTGGCAACAGTCAGTTGCAACGCTCGATGCTCGCGCAAGTGTTCCCGACGTTCTGGCGACTCTAGAACGCCGACAGCTTCTTTCAAACCTGCAAACAGGTCGCATTCTGAAGGGCACGACCGACGGCTTGATTCTCGGTGATTATAAGCTGCTGTATCGAAACGCGAGCGGCAGTTTTGCTCGAGTTTACCGAGCAGCTCATCTTCAAACTGGCCGAATGGTGGGGCTCAAGCTGCTGCGTGACCGCTGGGCGGTTGATAGTGAAGCTGTCGCTGGGTTTCATCGCGAAGCTCATATCTGCAAAAAATTCAACCACCCCAACATCGTGCCCATCTACGATGTTGGCAGCCAAGACAAATTTCACTACTTCACCATGGAATTTATCGAAGGGGGTAACCTTCGAGACTTCATGAATATCAGAAAGAAGTTGCCTCCTGCAGAAGCGTGCCGCTGTGTGTACGAAATTTGTGCTGGGTTGCAGTATGCGCTTTCGATGGGGGCCACTCACCGCGACCTGAAGCTGACCAACGTTTTGATGAGCAGCAAAGGAGTGGCCAAGCTGGTCGACTTTGGGCTGGCTGGAGCCAACAGCAATGAACAGGCTGGGCCCAGCGACGATGTTCATCGAGCTCTTGAGTACGCCGCCTTAGAAAGAGGAACGAACGCTCGCAACAACGATCCTCGGAGCGACCTGTTCTTCGCAGGTGCCATCCTTCACGAGCTTCTTTCTGGCAAGCCAGCGTGGCCAAGAACCAAAAGTCGAGAAGAACGAAAACAAATCAGTCGGTACACTCAATGCACTCCAATTCGTGACTTAGTCCCTGACCTGCCCGATAGTGTTGTGGCAGCTGTTAGCAAGATGATGCACGTTAGCCCTCACGAACGTCATCAGTCTGCTGGTGAAGCTATGGTCGACTTGCAGACCGCGCTGATTGATCTGGGAGACTGGGATAACGCAGACCAGTTGAACATCAATCCGGAAGCACCCACTGTGATTCAAAATCGCACGTTGCTCATTGTGGATTGCTTGCAAAAACGCATTAAAGCGTTGAAAGACTACTTCGGACGGCACAACCTCAAAACAAAATTTGCTGCTCATCCGATCGCTGCTTTAACTCAGCTTAAGGGAGATGATCCGCCGGACGGCCTATTAATTTTGGCCGACAATAACACTCAAGATACCTTGGAAATGTTCTCGCAGTTTCAGGCTTACGGACGTTCCAAGAAAGTGCCCTGCTTGGCTGTGTTTCCTGCTGAAGAACAAGCCGATGTCGATCGCAGAATCCGTAGTTCAAAGTTTGGAGCAACGAAGTTTCAGCCAGCTACGCTGCGAGAAATTCGAGAACACTTCGAAAAGATGATCTAAACAATCAGTCCGCGCAACCAGTTCCCAGTTCCCAGTTCCCAGTGCCGCCAGTTCCCAGCGCAAACAGAGATGCGAAGTTAAGTGAGCTAAGCCGGAGCGGACTCGTGCATCGTTAATTCGAGAAACGGGAATTCGAGAAACAGGGGTCTGAATTGCTGAAATTGAGCCTCAATCCGGATTGAGACTCCTGGTTGAGTTCAAGCAGGATTCAATGCAGAAAAAGTACGGGTTGCCAAGAAGCTTGACGGAAAAGCAGAGGCCAAGTTCATTGCGTTGAAGCGACAGAATACGCCATGGAGTCAGATTTTCGATTGACCAATGGATTTGCAGGTCGTGAACTCAAATCGTTCTGTGAGTCATCACCTCGACATGCGATTGCCCTGCGCGCAGCAGTCGGTTTGATTATTATGGGTTGTCGGCAATTCACCGGAAGGTGAAGGCTTCCATTGCCTGCCGGGGAGCGGCGTTTTGGCCAAACACGGTTGCTTTTCTGAGCCAGATCCCCTCCGATGTGTTTCTTGTTCATCGGCACAATTTTCGAACCAGAGAGGACAGCACATTGAAAACGAAAGACTTAGGCCGTGCACTCATGACGGCAATCAGCCTCTTTGGTGGGTTTGATGCCACGACATCAGCTCAGATCACCCACGGGGAACTCTTCACCGTGAGAGGCGACAGTGCGAACGATTTTTTGGGCTGTTCCGTGAGCGGTGCGGGGGATGTCAACGGCGATGGAACGCCCGATCTGATTGTTGGGGCACCCTATGACGACAACAACGGGGACGAGAGTGGGAGCGCCCGTGTGCTCTCGGGCTTGGATGGCAGTACGCTCTTCACATTC
>CAYTUE010000035.1:31605-33938 GCA_964441085.1 uncultured Planctomycetaceae bacterium | reverse complement strand
TCTGTGGAAATTGATTCAAAGATCTTGTTCCAATTTCTGTGTTCGTTCTTTGCAGTTGTTCCAAAAAAAAGAGTGATCGTGAGCCGCTGAGCATATCATTTTTTCGCAACACATTGATGCGCTCGTTTCGATTTCTGCTTGCCGCAACCAGTCAAATCAAACCGAATGGTTTGGCGTCTCACGAGATCGCTTCCCGTTACAAGTGTCCTCTGAATTTCTATCCAAACAGTCTTCAGCAACGAAAACAACAAAAGGCCTGCGAACGAAACACGGTTGTAACAGTGTTTGATTCGCAGGCCTTTTGAATTGCCATTGGCGCTGACCAAGTACGGCGCTGACTAGGTACGGCAACTGACTGGTGTGCGCTAACCCAGCAAGAATCAGCGTCAGAATCTAGTTTGCTGAATGCTCATCAACGTACTTCTTCCAACGCTCTTGATTGAAATTATCGGGCATTGGATAGTCTTGGTTTTTCAGCAGATCATCAAACTTCACATCGTCTGAAGTGACTCCACCTTCCGGAATGGGTGCGTGAGCAGTCCAAGCAATGGCATTCAGCACCAACGTGCGAAAGTTTCGATTCGCCCAATTCCAATGGTAGTGGCCACCTGTGAAACCGAATCCTCGACCACGATCCGGACGAACTCGAGCCCACGCGACGTGCTGAGGTTCTTTACGCTCTAAAACAGCTTCGCGTACATGTTGATTGTTACTGTGACTTCCATCTTTTCGTCTCAACGTTGAAGCTGGAGGAAGATCACTCAAAATGGGCGTGACTCCCTGCATTTCTTCTACAAACCGCATGTGATAGTACCACTCATCATTCACTTGAAATGGACTCACACCAGAAGTAATCGGATGCTTGGGTAGCTTGTCAAAGTTTCCTGTCCAGTGAGGGTTCACAGACCAATTGGACTCAAAATAACCGCCCGTCCATTCTTTGAATTTTTCACCCGATGGACCAATCGGCACTTCAACACCGTAGTGAATACAAGCCATCCCGACACCTCGTTTTTGCAACTTGGTTAAACGGTCAAGATGTTTATTGAAAGGATGCCGCTTTCCCCCGTCACTGTAGACAACGATGGAATCCACATCATCCAAAACAGAATCATCTTCGGGCCAACCATTGGTATAAACAGATGCTTCAATATTCAGGCCGCTTTGATTTAAGGCTTCCGCCAACAACAGACACCCGGCTTTGTGCTCGTGAGCCCCAAATCCATGGCTTCCCTTTCCAGCAATCAAAGCGACCTTCTTAGCAGCAGGCAATTTCTTAATTCGAATGTTTCGAAACTGCACAGTCATCGGAGGCCCCACATGGATCTGCAGCCCGAGTAACCCCGTGGCACGCCGGCGGGCAACATCGTGATCAACACATTCAATCGTCTGCACGTCGTTAATGAAGTGCTGAAAACGAAAACCATTGGCGACAATCTTGTACGAGTTCCAGTCTTCCTTCTTAATCTTTGCTTGAATCTGGTTGGTGTCACCGATCTTTTCGGACACCTTCTTTTTCATCTTGCCGTTTTCACCGACAACCAATTCCACAGATTCTCCTCGCAGTGCAAGAATGCCGCGAAAGGCTTCGCCGTATAAAATTCCAGAGTACTTATCACCTGCTTCAAAATCGGCTTGATATCCACCTAAGCCCCATTGCTTGCGATCGGTTCGCTGGAAACTGCGGTATTGAATTCCCGAATTGCCATTGACGATTTTGTATTCGAGCTGCAGTTCAAAATTGTCAAATTCTTCTGGCTGGTATGTCAGAAAGCTGTTGGCTTTCAGCTTTGTTTCCGGTGTTGTGCGACCGGTAATGACTCCGTCTTCAACACTCCACAGTGTGGGATCACCGTCCCAACCATCGAGTGTTTTCCCATCGAACAGAGGAATCCAATCATCAGCAAAGCAAGGAGTCGCCAGTAACAGGGTGAGCAAAAAGGTGAGTCGTTTCATAGGAGGCGGGCTTCCATCAGTCTCGAGAGAGGGGGTAAAAAGCACAGCAAAGAGTATCGTTTCGATGCCGAGGCCAGTGATTCATCAAAGTAAAATGGGGTTCACTTTACGTATACTGTGTCGAGCAAAGTGGTTCCTAGCAATCGGGCCGCGAAAAAAGAAGATAAAGTCCATAAATTCGCGCTGGCGGTGATTTCAAATGTTGGTCGGCAAATGCCCAATCGAGCTGCCAATGGCAGTGCAAAAGACACATTTCATTCTTCAGCTTTGAAACGAGCAGACCACGAAGCATACAGTTGCTATCTCGGAAACTTGCCGTCAACATGGCAGCTTCCGGCTCGCTGTGTGATCTCAGGCGGCGACATGTGAAATGGGCA
>CAYTUE010000035.1:24276-31505 GCA_964441085.1 uncultured Planctomycetaceae bacterium | reverse complement strand
TTCTCACCACACCGTGATTCTCAGCCCAGCATGATTCTCAGCCCAGCGTGCACTTTTTGAGATTGCGTTTTTGAGCCAGCCATTGGTTTTGGTTTTGGTTTTGAGTCACCCGAAGCGTCAGCGAGAGACGAGTTATCATCGTTTTTTCCTCGCTCATGTGTCGGGTTACCAAAACGTGCAACTTCAAAACGCGCGCTTCGGGTAGTGACCACAAGCTCAGCGTCTTCCGGCAAAAACTGCCGCTGCCAATAGCAACCGGCATTCCATGCTTTGAATATCCGGTCGAGACACAAAACCAACGTCAAACAGCACCGCATGGGAAAAAATTCTGAACTTGTCTTTAAGTCTGATCTGGATAACGAAGTGCCGATCCTGACAGAATCTGGCGACATTCGATGCATGACGTCAAATGAATCGCTTCTTTAACTGCCAAGGGAAGAACAAAGATGTTTTCCTGCTTAAACAAACCAATCCTGTTTTCACTGCTTTTCGTACTGACTGCGGTCCCTGCATTTGGCAAGGTCGAAGCTGTCAAAGGCAAGACATATCATCTGAGCTCTCAGCACGGTCCATGGATGATCATGGTGGCAGCGATAAAGGATGTGCCTGTAGCGCGTCGAGTGGATGGGATGAGCAGCAGTGAAGCGGCAAACACTTTGGTGTACGAGCTTAGGAAAAAGGGCATTCCGTCGTACGTGTTGCGAATCAACAACTCGACTGCCGTACTCGCAGGGAACTTCCAAAGTTCAAAGCAGGAATTGGCAAAGCGAGTCCTTACTTTTGTCAAAGATTATGCCCCCGCGTTTATGACAGACAAACGCAATGGAGCTTTATTTGCGGGCCGCAAGCCACTCAGTGGCGCATTCCTGACAGTGAACCCCAAAGCAGATGCGAATTCGGTAAAAGCTCGTACATTGGATCCAAAGCTCAAGAAATATAACTCCTCTGATGAATTTTCCCTGCTGTACAACAAAGGAAAGTACTCACTCAAAATCGCCACCTTCGAAGGCAACTCATTCATTCAAATGGCGAGTCATGAACAAACAAAAGGAAATGCCTTCTTCGAAAGATCTTTCGGATCTGGATTTGAAAAAACTCTCGGTTCGGGATTAGATGAGTCAGGGCAAAAAGCATGGGAACTTTGTCGCGCACTTCGCCAAGCAACTCGCTATGGCTATGACCGGAACTACGACTCTTGGGTCTTTCACGACCGCAATAAGTCCTATGTGACTGTTGGGTCGTTTCAGAGTCCCAACGACCCCAAACTTGTTGAACTCGCCAAACGATTCGGCTCAAAAAACGAAGTCCATGAAGGTCGAGACGTCATTGTTGCTCAAACAATCGCCATTCCACGATACGTGCCAAGAGGCTCTCAACCGGAAAAGTTTTGGGTTCTGGACGTCAAACCCACGTTGACAAAAATTCCGGGGCGATAACGAACACAACATCGTCACACAGATATCGTCACACAGATATCGATCAGGCATTGTGTACTACAACATCTGATGAGGAACGACAGGCGAGTCGGGCAAACGAACTGCCCGCCGTGATCACCAACCACTTAAAACAAAAACAGGCTGAACGATCATTGGGATCGTTCAGCCTGTTTTGTGTTGTATTTGGTCGTTTCAAGTGACAGGCCGTTCGTAAACAGCCCTTCTGCTTCAAAATGAAAGGATTCCCTTAGAACTGGAAGGCACCTTGTTGACGTGCCATGGGCACATTAGCCGGAACAAAAGATTGATTCGTTAAAGGATCAATCAAGATCAGCTGTCCATTCGGTTGTCGAACAGGAACCAGTCGAGCGGTGTCCAGCTGAGGCGTCATGCTCACTTCGTGAGTCGGCAGGTTTGCACCAAATGAAACATTGGTACTCGGGTTGATGGGTGCTGACACATATTGAGCTTCATCGGCAGAAGGCAAATTCTGCACAGCAGTGACGAATGCGAGAATAATCGAGCACGCGCAAAGTGTCGCAACTGCAACATTAAATCGACGACCTTCGGACACTTGAACTCGTGGCGCAACTTGCTTTTTCAATTGTCGTGACAGTTCTGGCCAGACAGACTGTTGCACTGTGTCGGGGACATCATCACGTACTTGTTGCAGCACATGGCTCGCTGCATCCATTTCGGAATGATAAGTTCGACAAGCACTACATTTGGGTAAATGCTCGGCAAGTTGTTGATCTTCTGCTTCCAGCAAATCGTCTCCGACAGCCAGATGGATCAGATGCCTTGCATCAGCACATTTAAGATCCTGTTGCATCGCAAATTGTTCCTATTGAAAAACTTGTCTGGCGAATCCTTCTTAAGTAGGACAGCCAAAACGTCTCTGGAAGTTTGCTTCATCTCACCGACAAAGCACAAATCAAATTCCAGATTAAGTAATCTGCTCTTCTTCAATCTGGCGTTCGCGCCTGGCCCATGCTTCTTTAAACATGCGCCTGGCTTCCGCCAGTCTCCAGCGAATGGTCGCCTCACTTCGTTCAGTCACTGCTGCGACTTCGGAAGTACTAAATCCTTCTAAATCTCGAAGCACCAATACCGTTCGGTAGGTTTCAGGAATTCCTTCTAACACCGTGCGGACTTCGTGGCTTAAATCAAGTTCACCGCGAGGATCCGGAGCCGGAGGGTCTGGAAGTCGCTCCTCCCCCGCTTCGCTAAACAACGCCCATTTGCCACGTCGCTTAATTTTCCGCAAATGGTCGTAGGTCGCATTCACTGCAATCCGAAACAACCATGGCCCAAAACGTCGAGACGGGTCAAACTGATCTAATCGGTCAAAAGCTTTCAGAAAAGTTTCCTGAATCAAATCCTGAGCGCCATCCGCGTCAGCGATAAACCGCCGAACAACCTTCAAAACCCGACGCTCATATCGAGCAACAAGAGTCCCAAAAGCGTCCGAATCGCCTTTTCTGACTTGCTCAACAAGTCGCGCATCGCTTGCCTGAGACATTGTGGAATCATCAAATTCCATGCCTTCGGAAGCTCCAAAATCGGCGTCCGGTTCAATCATTTTTAACATCATGGCGACCTCTGACCTTATTACGCCAGTAAATCGCTTATCGTTGGAAGTTTTAGAACAGCTGACATCTCGAAAAAATCTGCAGCCCAATCACCTGATAACGGGTAGATTTTCACACTTGCCGTGAATTATTAAGCATTCGCCACAAAATAAAAATCCGAGTACAGCTCAGACTTCTGCCAATCCATCCTGGAAAAAACCAAAATCACAGTGTCATGCACAGCTGCACACACACAGTTGCAGGTGCACACACACAGCTGCACACATTATTGGGGAGAAGAACAGTCATCACCGCAAGCCCCTGTTCCGCCACAGGCAGACACTTCAGCCGGAGAATGCTTTGACGAATCACAGTGACCTGACACGACAGGCTCAATCCCGTTTCTAAACTTTTCGATCAACTGCGTCGATTCGTAATCACCCGCTGTGATATCGAACCCAAGGTCACTAATCATCTGAAAGTCGGCTTGAGCCGCTTGGCCGGGTGTCGTCAGATAGTCACTCACAAACATAGAATTTGCCGCGTAAAGCCCCATCGCTTGCATGCTGCGAAGATTGACTTCTCGCCCACCCGCAATGCGCAGTTCGGTCGACGGATTCGTCAGCCGGAACATGGCAAGCACTTTCAGGCAGTACCGAGGATCCAAATCGACTGGACGCCCCATTTGAGCACCTTCGATCGGAATCAGAAAGTTGATCGGAATCGAAGCGACCTTCATTTCAGACAGCTTCATTGCCACATCAACAATGTCATCATCTTTTTCGCCCATCCCCACAATCATACCCGCACAAAGTTCCAACCCGACGTCTCGAGCAGTATTCAGGGTATTTAAACGATCCTGAAATGTGTGAGTCGAAACGATTTCGTCGTGATAGCGTTCGCTGGTATTCAGATTATGGTTAATTCGATCAACGCCCGCTTCTTTCAGCTTAACGGCTTGATCAGGCTTTAACAGACCAAGGCAAGCACAAATATGAAGACCATATTCCTGCTTCACCTTCTTCACGACATTACAGACATGATCGACTTCGCGATTCGTTGGGCCTCGACCGCTGGCCACAATGCAATACGTTCGTGCATTGCTGTCGAAGGCATTCTTGGCTGCCGCCATCAGCTTTTCTTCGTTCAGCATCACGTACTTTTCGATTTCAGCTTCTGACCCTTTCGCCTGAGAACAGTAGCTACAATCTTCGGGGCAAAGGCCGCTTTTGGCGTTCTTCAAATAGTACAACTGAACCGATTTGCCGAAATGAGTTTTTCGTACACGAAACGCGGCATCCAAAATCGCCAAGACTTGGTCTTCAGGCGCAGACAAAATCGCCAATGCGTCGCAACGACTGATTGCATTTCCAGCTAAAACCTGTTCCGCCATGGCAGACCAGTCAAACGTTTTACCAGTGCCAACCTCAACAGACGATGGTGTCGCAGAATCATGAGAGCATGATTCCTGAGGAGCGTGAGTTGGTTCGACTGGCAAAGACTGAGTGGTGTCTTCAGACATCCGTAGGGTTCTCTCGATGAATTCGGCAAATCAATGAAAAGCGGCAGTTTATCAGCCGCAGTGGAAAGCGACATTCAAAAACGATTGCGCAATCGCACAGATTGGAAAGTGGTGGTGGAGCCACCAAAACCACTCCAGTAAACACGGGTTTCTTCAATTTTCAAAACCCGCTTTTACTCCATCTGAAAAAAAACAATCCTCGGGAAAACACCACGAAAAGCCCCCAAAGGGGACTCAAAGAACGATTTCCCGTTCCAAATATGCAGCTTGTATGGATTCTAGAGACACTTGCTTACCTGAGAACACCAAGACCTGCATCTCACCCAAGTTTTCCGGACGAGCCGAATTTCACGACTTACGGTCTTATTAGGCGGAAGGCCTTACAACCTTCCTCTCTTAACACAAAACGAAATCATTGTTCTCCAGAACCGGTATTTCCTGATGTTCTCACGCACCACCAGAAAACACAAGACAGAACGAAAAGGGGCGGCTACGGTCGAAGCGGCTGTCTGCCTGCCTTTGCTGATTGTCCTCGTCTTCGGTGCAGTGGAATCTTCAAACGGAATTTACCTGAAGCAGTCTTTAACGATCGCTGCTTATGAAGCAGCGAAAATCGCGACGGCTCCACGAGGTACGCAAGCAGAAGCAACAACTCGATGTGGCGAAGTACTTGCTGTTCGAGATGTGGATAGTTTTCAAATTTCATTCTCTCCGCAGAATCTTGATGAAAACACACCACGAGGACAAAACGTTGAAGTCACGGTCACTGTCAATGCAGATGCGGCGGCACTCGGCCCTTTATGGATCTTCGCAGGTCAATCTTTACAAAGAACAGTCGTCATGCGACGACTGTAAATAGGAGTTCGCCACGATGCGTATTCTCAATCCCATTCAGACTCATCGACGCAATGGCGCAACTGCAGTTTTAATTGCAGCAATGCTGTTTGTATTTGTGATATGCACGGCACTCACAGTTGATGTCGCCTACATGCAACTCATTCGAACCGAATTGCGAGTTGCCACTGATGCCGCTGCCAAGGCGGCCGCGGAACGATTAGCCACCACAGAAGACCCCCAGCTGGCAAAAGAAACCGCCATGGCCTACGCAGCCAATAATCCTATTGGCGGGCAGCCATTCGAAATCGATGAATCTGACATCCGGTTCGGTCGAGTCAATCGAACATCAACTGGCCAATACGTCTTTTCTGAAGGCGAAACTCCAGAAAATGCAGTCAATGTGATGGGGCGATTGGCAATCGATGCTCGCACCAAACCGATTCCACTGTTCTTTGCTCCGGCACTTGGGCATGACGATTTTGCGACCAGCCACAGTGCTACAGCATCTCAGCAGGATGTCGAAGTTTGTCTTTGCCTCGACCGGTCGGGTTCTATGCTATTCGACATCACAGGTGCTAACTGGAGTTATGCTCCCAACAATCCAAATCTCTCGAGTTTTACGGCGTGGGGCAATATCTGGCGTAACTATCTCTCACCTCCTCATCCAGATGAAAGCCGCTGGGCCATTCTCTCTGATGCAATCGACTTATTTCTGGTCGAAGCAGGACGCTACGAAACACCACCGCGCACCGGGATGGTCACATGGAGTGCAAATACCTCATTGCCGATCTCACCCTTCACGCAGTTTCAATCTGCAACTGTCAATGTCCAATTGCCACCTCCGGGTACGAGTAATTGGGCATCGAATGCCAATGGTATCGAAAGTGCGATTAATGTGCTTAGCTCGAACCCAATGTTAGGTGGCACGAACATGAGTGCTGGACTGGATCTTGCAGTGGATCAATTAACAAGCAACACCAGTTCTGGCTCGGCGAATAAGATTATCATTCTGCTTTCTGATGGAGTATGGAACCAAGGCCGAGATCCTTTGGATGCAGCACAAGATGCCGCCGCCGAAGGCATTACGGTTCACACAATCAGTATGCTTAGCAGCGATCAAAACACTCTTGCCCAAGTTGCTGCAATCACTGGTGGCCGATTTTTCAACACAAACGACGAAACCGAACTGGCAGCTGCCTTCTTCGAATTGGCTCGTACCCTTCCTGTCGTCCTGACGGATTAATCTCCCATGAATTCAATCACTCGAAGACAAACACGTCAGTCCGACCGCAAGGCAGCTCTGACAGTTGAATTTTCTTTGGTCGCGCCGATCATCTTCCTGATTTTCGTTGGCAGCCTTGAACTCACATCAATGAACCTCGTTCGCCAGTCAGCTGGCAATGCGGCCTATGAAGTGGCAAGGTCTGCGATCGTACCAGGATCTGTCGAAGCCGAAGACATAGCCATTGGACGCAATATTCTTGCAGCAGTTGGTGCCACCAACAACGTGGACATCAACATCAATGACAATGGCCATACCGTCGTGGTCGAAGTTGTTGTGCCTGTTCGAGAAAATTCATGGGGACTCGGCAGATTTACTGGCGACCTGACGATTCGAAAAAACTGTAGCCTGTCCCGAGAATTGTAAGACGATCGTAAATTAGGCACACTTTCTGATTATGAAAGTGCCGTTCCACAAGCAATCGTCACAAAGCCCTGAACCATCAACCGACGGTCAACCCGACCAGCAGGTTGTCCGCAGCCAATCTGTGGCTCGTCATTTTGTCGTGACGTGCCTCTATATCGGCTTACTCAGCATGACTGCGACCTTCTATCTGTCGAATCAGCAAGCCACTGTTCAGG
>CAYTUE010000035.1:6914-24176 GCA_964441085.1 uncultured Planctomycetaceae bacterium | reverse complement strand
TTACTCAGCATGACTGCGACCTTCTATCTGTCGAATCAGCAAGCCACTGTTCAGGCAACAAAACCCAGTCAGGCAACAAAACCAAGCTTCAGCAACATCGATATCAATACTGCTGACTGGACCAGCTTCAGCCAACTAGAAGGAATTGGTCCCACTTTAGGCTTCCGAATCGTGGCTGATCGAAAACATTTTGGCCCCTTTCTAACAATCGATGACCTGTTGCGAGTCGAAGGAATTGGCCCTTTGACGCTCGACCGCATCCGATCTCGGCTTACAATCGGCCATGATCAGCTCAAACCCACCCAACCAAAACACGAATCAACACGGTCTCTCCCAAGACCAAAACAATAAGGCCGCCGCACAGAAATCGGCCCAGCGCAAATTGCCGTCCTCCAGCAGTCGTCATCGATTCGATGAATATCGCAACGCCGTTAAAGCTCAAGAATTACCGTCGGGCAGTATTCATGGTTCGGGTTCTGAACGAAAAAAAGCAGATCGAATTCGGTCTGCCAGACAGCTTCTCAAACGTTTCCGCCAATTGCTGCGGCCTTATCGATACCAGCTATTCTGGATTTTGGCCTCGCTCACCGTCGCCACAACCCTCGCCTTGATTCCTCCCGTCGGCACCAAGTTTTTGGTCGACTACGTCTTAACCGGCCAACCACTTCCGGAACCATGGGCATCGCAATACCCTCAGTTCAATACACCGCGAACACTGCTGTTCGCGACCGTTGTGATGGTGGTGGGAATTTCACTGCTCAAGATCCTCGTTCACCTAGGAAGCCGCTGGCACGCCACTCGAATCACAAAGAACATTCAACTCGGAATCAGACGAAAGGTGTTTGAACATGCCGTTCGATTACCTTTGGTTCGAGTTCAAGAAATTCGCTCGGGCGGTGTTGCTTCGATTCTAAGAGAAGACGGTGGAAGCGTCGGAGACCTCGTATTTGGTCTTATCTATAACCCTTGGCGAGCCGTCATTCAGCTTCTCGGCAGCCTGTTGATTCTGGCATGGGTCGATTGGACTCTGCTTGTGGGAGCCGTCATTTTGCTCCCACTCGTTTTTCTCAGCCACCGCACTTGGATCAGTCGCATTCGACCTCAATTTCGAGCCATTCGAAAACAGCGAGAACAAATCGACGCGGGAGCCGCAGAAGCATTTGCAGGCATGCGAGTTGTTCGAGCCTTCAGCCGGCAAAAACGTGAAGCCATCCGTTTTCAAACTGAAAACAACTTGATGGCTCGAAAGGAACTGTATGCATGGTGGTGGATGAGAACCGTTGAACTGATTTGGGAAGCCATGATCCCAATTTGCAGTGCCGGGTTATTGTTTTATGGTGGTTGGCGAGTCCTCGAAAATGCTCTGACCATCGGCGACCTGATGATGTTCTTGGTTTATCTGATGATGCTCTTAGGCCCTCTTGCCGTTCTCGCCAACAGCGCCACATCGATTCAAAATAGCTTAAGCGGACTGGATCGAGTTCTCGACTTACTCGATGAACCTCAGGAAATGCAACCCACGGAAACATCCATCCGAGTTCAACCAGGGCAAGTGCAGGGCGAAATCGAATTTCAAAACGTGGGCTTCATTTACCCAGGAACAGAAACTGCCGCGTTGTCCGAAATTAACCTCCATGTCAAGCCGGGACAAACCGTTGCCTTGGTTGGACCAAGTGGGGCAGGTAAGACAACGCTGTGCAATTTGGTGGCGAGATTCTATGACGTCACGTCGGGTGGAGTCCTGTTGGATCGCCGAGACCTACGCGAATACGATGTGGAATCATTCCGCAATCTCCTAGGAGTCGTCGAACAGGACGTCTTTCTGTTTGACGGAACCATCGCAGCCAATATCGCTTATGCTCGACGAGAAGCCACCTCCGAAGAAATTGTGGCTGCCGCTGAAGCAGCCAATGCCATGGAATTCATCAGTCGCTTCGAAGATGGGCTCAACACAGTCATTGGCGAACGAGGCGTTCGACTAAGCGGAGGCCAACGGCAACGCCTCGCAATTGCTCGAGCCATTCTTGCAGACCCCCGATTGCTGATTTTAGATGAAGCCACCAGCAACTTAGACACTGACAGCGAGCGGCTGATTCAAGATTCGCTTTCCGAACTCATGATCGGCCGAACGTGCTTTGTGATCGCTCACCGTTTAAGCACCATTGCCACAGCGGATGTGATTTGTGTGATCGAAGGCGGCCGAATGACTCAAACGGGAACTCACGATGAACTGATGAATCGTGGCGGAAAGTACAAAGCCATGGTCGAACAACAAGTTCAAATGACTCTTGGCAAGACAATCACTGAATCTTTGCCTTCAACTGATGAAACGTCATCTGCCAACGCTCCATCCTAAAGCCAGCCTCTGGCGTTAATCCAGATCTGGAAGAGTCTCTGAAAACGCGGCCATTTCACCGGCCGCATGATCGTTACCTTGCTTGTTGGCTTCTTCAACACCCACCGCATAAGTCGCTTTTGCTTCAGCAATTCGATCGATTCTTGCCAGCAACTGCCCCGCCATCAAGAAGGCAGGAACGTACGGCGGAGTATCATTCATAAGCTGACGAAATAAGCTCAAAGCTTCTTCCTGGTCTTCCGCCTTATCACATTCCATTGCGAGCATGTATCGCAATGTCTGATCTTCTGGACTGGAATCCAACATCGCTTGAATTTTTTCTCGCCGACCAACAGACATGTTTCTTTATCCCATAAATTTGCTGTGAACTGATCCGGAATCTTAGCCACTTAAGTCATCAGTTCTACAACACGCCGATGTTTTAAAGCCATCATCTGTTCAAGTCACCTGAACGTTTGGTTCTGAAACGTTTCAGTCGTGATGAGAGACTCAGACCGGATCAGAACAGCTACTGTGTCATAGCCACATCAATGCCAGAAAACGGCCTCTCCAAGCGGCAAAATTTGTTCAAAGTCGCACCTACAAACGAATACAGCCGAAGTCTAATGACTTCGGCTGTCGGCTCATCCAGAAACAAAGTTCCTTTAGAACGCACCAGAAAGATTATTGGCGTTCAAGAAAGGATTCAGAGACGGAAAGTAGCGATAGTAGTTGAGTCGCAAAGCGGGTCGCAGGTAACCAAATTGAGCTGGGTTCAGAGTCCGACGACGACTTTGAAACACGGGACGCGCGGCTTGCCGAGGCTGGTTTGTGATGATTGTCTGGTGCCGAGCATTCCCAGTCAAAATTTCCATCGCACTATCGTGTCGATACGTCGGGTTACGATTGTATTGTGCTCGATCAAAAGGAATCGAATCGTAGATTTCCTGATAGGCTAAAGCAAACTGTTCAGCGGACATCGACGGTTTCGGCTCTTCTTCGCGAGGAACATCGAACTTTTGTTCTCCTACCGGAACGTCAGAAACAGCTGTTGCTGATTTCAGCTTCAAAGCAGGAGTAATTTGAATCACCCAGTCTTCCTCTGCTTGCATAGGAACGGGAGGTGCTGGCGGAGCAAGCATTTCAATGTTGCTCGGAGTCTCGGGAACAGAAGATGTCTGAGTTGGTACAGCATCAACTGCTACAGCAGGCAACGCCACTGATTCTTGAGCGAACGTTTGTCCGCAGCACAGCGAAATTGCTAAAACGACAAACCACAAAGACAAACAAATCTTAAATTGCTTCGACACCTGAACACTCCTCACTTTGAAATCCAACCGATTGTTTGGCGACCGCGCCGATGGCTGATTTCCTCCTAGAATGAACGGCTGTGTGACCCAGAGTCAATTTTCGAATGAAGAAATATGGGTGTATTTCCAACCGTTCATTCAACTTGCTGCTTTTGTTCAGTTTGTTCTGGCTTGTAGCCAATATACACCGTCGCAATTCCACCAGTCAGTTTATGGAACGATGTCTTCACAAGCCCCGCTTCTTCCATAATTGCCGTGAGTTCTGCACCGCACGGAAATTCAGAAACGGATTGAGGCAGATACTCATACGCTGCCTGCCGGTTCCGTACAAGAAGTTGTCCAAGTCTCGGGAGTATGTTACGAAAATACCACTGGTACGCTCGACTAAAAAGCTTGTTGTCTGGAAGCGAAAATTCCAACACCACAACTCGCCCACCCGGAGCACACACTCGTGTCATTTCTGTTAACCCACCAATCGTGCTGGATACGTTTCGTAAACCAAATGCCACCGATACCAATTGAAAAGTGTCGTCACGGAAAGGCAAGTACTGAGTATCCGCTTCCATAAAGACAACATCACGATCAGACTTCTTTTGGTTTGCCAGTTCAAGCATCCCAAACGTGAAGTCGGTTGCCATAACGGGAGTGGCTTCCGAAGTCTTCTTTCGCCATGAAAAAGCAAGGTCACCTGTGCCCGTACAAACATCCAAAACGGGAGTCGTTTTGTTTAAGGCGGGACTGGCTTCCACAGAATCTTGATTGGGGCGAGCCAACCGAACAGTCTTCCATCGCCAATAAATATCTGTACCGCCCGACAGAAAGTGATTCATGAAATCGTACTTACCGGCGATTTCACCAAACATCTGGCGAATACGATTTCCTGATTTGTCGACTGGCATTTGCTACCCTACTTCCTTCAATCAGACCGAACAAACAATTTTCACGAACCTGTTGCTGGCTTTCACTGTCAGCCACTCAATAGGAATTCCCAACCGCCCGGCCCCAAAACACTTCGAACAACCATCTCATTGCAACGTAAAATCAAAAAGACCGTCTTTTGCAGCGAAGCATAACGAACAGCACCGACAGAATCTGACGGACTGATTCAGAATCACCCGGATTGATCAAGCTGACGATTTTCCGGAAAACCGACGAAAATTGAACCATGCTGTACATCAACGAACGAATCTCAATCCCCAGCCACGAATTTGAATTCACCTTCGCTCGCAGTTCCGGCCCCGGCGGACAAAACGTGAACAAAGTGAGTTCCAAGGCCGTTATGCGCTGGAATGTGACTGAAACTCTTTCCCTCCCGGAACCCATGCGGCAAAGATTTCTCGCCCGATACAAAAATCGACTCGCAAAAGATGGCTGTATCGTGATTCATGGGCAAAAGTACCGAGACCAAGCTCGAAACATGGAAGACTGCAAGCTCAGAATCAAAGACATGATTCTGGATATCGCTGCTCCACCCGTCAAACGCCGCCCCACAAAACCATCTCGTGGAGCCCAAAAACGGCGACTCGAAGGCAAAAAACAGAACTCACAAAAGAAACAAGGTCGCCAAAAACCAAGACTGGATTAAATTCACCAGCGCGATAACGAAGTTCTCAATCAACCGATGATTTCATGTTGGCCGCGGGCAAAATGACTCCGGAGCGTGCTCCATTGTGACAACGAGCACGAAAACGCCAGCAATAGCGGATGACCGTTGCACCGGTTGCCACGTGCTGAATCACCTGCAAACCAGTGTTCACCTACAAACCATGGCCCAGCGCAAACCATGTGTCCAACTGCATCAGGGCACATCAAGCTCACCATGACAGCCTGCTACTTGCAGTAACTGAGTCCCAGCAAACTATACGCTGTTACCAAGTTGGGATCACCTTCGTACCAACGATCAGCCGGGTTTTGCCAGCTTCCATTTCTCTGCTGCAATTCTGCCAGTCGAGCCACCAATTCTGCTTTCCAATTGTGTGACTTTCCGTCGGCATCGACGAACTTTCCATCCGCGGCAACAAGAGACATTGTTTTGCCAAACGTATGGTAATAGTAGAAGAGTCCCTGCTGTCCCACTCCTGGATTTTCCTTCAAAGTATAGTGCTTCTGCAACCAACCTTTCGCAGCGACCACTCGTTCGTCATCTTCTTTTACGCCTGCGTAAATCAGACTCTTTAAACCGGCATAGGTCATGCTGCCATAGCTTCGCAAGCCACCGTTTTCGGTTGTGCCAGCTTTCGAATCTCCTCCAGCTGCTGGAGTATAATAAAATCCTCCATCGTTGATTCGACCAGCAAACTTGGTGCGATTTGCAGCTGACTCCAGATTCTGAGTTCGAGACACAAACACGCGAATTTTTTCCATCGCTGGATCATCATCCTGTACGCCTGCCTTGCGAAGTGCGTCGATTAAATACTGAGTATTCGACAGATCAGGCCGCTGATGACTCCCGTAACCACCGCCTCCAAAAGCTGGATCTGACGATTCAATTCCTTCTCCTGCATCCCATTGCAACTCGCGCAAAAAGCCTTCTGCCTTCTTAATCACAGCATCATACTTGCCATCTTGATTCGCTTCAGACAAGGCAAAAATTGTGATGCAAGTTGAATAGTTTTTCTGCAAGCTCTCTTTACTATGAAACCCACCGCTGGGTTGCTGACTTGCCAACAAATGTTTCAACGCCGCAGCCACCATGGGATCATCCGCACTGACTCCCGAACGCAAAAGTGAGGTTGTGACCAATGCCGTCACACCCAGCATGTCGGACTTTGTCCAAGAACCATCATCGCTTTGCGTTACCCGAAGAAAACGAATCGCCTTGGCTGTCATGGCATCCAAATCCACTTCGGCAACCGTTTCTTGAGCGTGAGCAGCAGAGACAAAATGAGCATCAGAAAAAGAGCTCAAGACAAGACCCAAAACCACAAAGCTCGGAATAACGCAGGACATGAAATTCACTTTTTAGATGAGACAACGAAACAGACGCAGCTTTGCTATTCTACGCAGAAAGGATGGCAGTCAACACTGGGTCGCAAAATGTGATTCACTTTGTGCTGAACGCTCTCTTTATGAAATTCTAACAAAAATCAGTGCCCGCACACGGACTCAAAGCGCTGAAAGTGTTTTCCATCACCGATGAAAAATGGCCCTTACGATGCCCGAAAATCAACCACTGCCACAGATTTCCATCAACGACTGCAGCCCAGTTCCCGTCTTTAACTGCCATATCGCTTTGCGAAAAGATGCAACCACTGGGCAAATTACAGCTAGAGTTGCCAACTTTGCAGGCATCGAAGCAACTGGTACCAGCGAACGAGACATCTTGAGATCCTTGGCAAAACAGTTCAAAGATGCTGTTCAAAAACTCCATGCCGCAGACCAAAAAATTCCCCTGTTGGATACCCCCAAAATTCATCCGGGTGAATCAGAAAGATTTCTTCCCATTCATTTGTGATTCATCGGCTGTTTCCATCTGCCTCAAACATTCTGCCGTTTCAAGCAAATATCGGTAGCAAACACCGACCTGAAACGTGGCTGTCATGACCGCTTGCCTTCTCTTTTCGCAATTGAACAAATGAAACGTGTTTCGTAAAACCGAAGCCTGAACAACCCAGACGTCGTGCAAAAGTCTCACGCTTCAACATTCGTCTTTCGTTGATCCACTCTCAAAAAACACGCTCACCCACCCACTGACGTTCCAGTGCTAAGCGACATCACAAAGTGGTCCCATTTTTGCACATTCATGCCCTGAAATTGATCGGAACGAACCAGTCGGTCATTTTGTCACAACTCACTCCTTCGAAGCCAAAGCCAATCACCAATCGAATCAGTGAAACCGATAACAAATGACAACCAACTTAAAGTGACCTGTAGTCCAATCCCTCAACCTGCTTCCGCACATTTCGCTGCGTCAGTCATAACGACGAACTTAAAGTCTTTCAGCTAGAAAATCACATCCATGTCGACGTCTCTTGCAAATCAATCAGCACGCACCTTGGCCAAAACAAGAATCATCGCCACCGTTGGCCCCGCATCTGAAGACAGCGCCACGCTGCAAAAGTTGATTGAAGCAGGAGTCGATGTGTTTCGTCTTAACTTCGCTCATGGTAGCCATGAATGGCTAGAAGGAATCTTGGGCAGAATTCGAACCATCAGCGCAGATCTAAAAACACCCATTGGCGTTCTCGGAGATCTTTCTGGCCCCAAAATTCGCTTGGGTGAACTTCAAGTCAAAGAACTGGTCTGCACTGAAGGTGAAACTCTGACCTTCATTCGTGAAGACCAACAACCATCTTCGCCGTCTGAACTCACATGTACCTACAACAAGCTGATCGACGATGTGAACGTCGGCGATCGTATTCTTCTGGCTGATGGCACAGTTGCCCTCAGCGTGGCGGGCAAATCTGAAGATGGCCAATCAGTGAGTTGCACAATCACTGAGGGAGGAAAAATTCGCAGTCGACAGGGAGTCAATCTTCCAGGAGTCGCTCTCAGCACCCCCAGCATCACTGAAAAAGACGAAGCCGATTTACAGTGGGCATTGGCCAATGAACTTGACTTTATCGGACTCAGCTTTGTGCGCAGCGCCGATGACATCAAGCAGCTTAAGCAAATGATCGCCGACGCAAATCCCAGTGTGGTGCCAACCGTTGTCGCAAAAATTGAAAAGACGGAAGCGATCGAAGACTTAGACAACATCCTTCACGCAACAGATGCTGTGATGGTGGCTCGCGGCGACCTCGGAGTCGAAGCCGAAATTACTCGAGTTCCACTGCTGCAAAAACAAATCATCCGGCAATGCAACATTGCTCGAGTTCCTGTCATCACGGCGACTCAAATGCTCGACAGCATGACCACGAACGACCTGCCAACCCGAGCCGAAGTCAGCGATGTTGCTAATGCCGTGATCGATGGAACCGATGCTGTCATGCTATCCGGAGAAACGGCAATCGGATCCAACCCCGCTGGCTGCGTCAAAATGATGCAAAAAATCTCTTTCGAAGCAGACCCATATGTCTCCAGCACGGAAGGCGAAGCTTGTCTGTCTGAACCTTTGCGTCAAGCCAACCCGATTACCGAAGCGATTTCACGAGGAGCCACGATCGTTGCCGAAAGTTTGGAAGCCGACCTGATTGTCGTCGCCACAGACACCGGAAGAACGGCCCTTGCACTGTCTCGACAACGTGGAAATGTGCCCATTCTCGCCGTGTCGCATCGAGAAGAAACGGCACGAAAGTTGTGCCTCTATTGGGGAGTCACTGCCATCCTGAGTACCCTTGTTCGACAATCTGCTGATGCACTGCTGCAGTTTGTCGTTCAATGGGGAATGGAAAATGGAGTCCTTGAATCAGGTCACAAAATTGTGGTTGTTGGACATACAACATGGTTGGGTGAAGGCCACGACTTGATGATGGTTCACGTGGTTCCTTAAACCAATCATGCCCCCATTCAAAAAGGCTCAAATGAATCAGTCCAAGCGAGTCGATCATTTGAGCCTTATCGATCGGCTGGTCTGCTACCGCTGAATTGCTCTCAAGCTTACCTATCGGTTTTCGCGTTCGATCAAACGAATCAAGCTGGCAAGACTAGAAACTTCCAGCTTTTCCATGACACTTTTACGGTGCTTTTCAACCGTCTTCATCGCGATTTCCAACTGGATGCCGATCGCCTTGTTTGTGCAACCTTGGTAAACCAGTTCCACAACTTCGCTTTCGCGAGGAGTTAAGCGATCCAGATAGCTCTGGCCACGAGGCAGTGGATTTGGCAAACCCACATTGCTTAACTGTTTCTTGCGGAACTCGTCTTGCGCGTCTTCGACTGCCTTCAGTAAAATTTCTCGAGGGCAAGGTTTGTCCAATACAGTCACCGCCCCTGTTCGCATGGCTTCGACAGCAACTGACGTATTGGGATATCCAGAAATCACGATCAGTTGAAATGTTTCATCGTACTGAAACAATTCTCGCTGCAGTTCAAGCCCATCAATCACCGGCATATTTTGGTCTGTAATGACGATGCCGGCACGTGATTCCGGTAAAGAATTCAAGAAGCTGACCGGGTGACTAAAACAGGTTGCCGCATATCCAGCCCTCGACAAGACAAGATGCATCATCTTTAAAACATCATGATCGTCATCCACGATGTAGATGGGAGGAGAAGCGGGTTTCGTGGAATTCATTGGAGTGTCTAGAGGGTCCGTTTTTGAATCACGCTGAAAAACTCCCTGTGTTGCGATAGTCATGAAAGTTCGCTTCTTCGTGAAACCTGCCAGCTGAATTGAAAAGTCAGCTGACAATAAAATGAACATTGGACAAGTCCAATAATCACATCCGCAGCAAGAGTCCTGCCTCACCAACCATTCATTAAAACACGAAAAGATGATTTTCTCTCAGGCAAATAGTTAATGAATCTTAATAATTTACGCCACCAATCACAAGCTCATACTGATTTTTGCCATAGCAACAAACCTGCATCGCACGATCTCACCATGAGGTATCTTCAACTGGTTTCAAAGACGGTTTCCCTTCTCCCTCCTTCGCACCTCTCATTGTGATGGCGGCATGCAGCGACTTTTCACAGAAACTGGGGGCAAACCCCATCAGAATAATCCTGTGAAAGAAGCCTGTTTGCCAGTAATTCTAATAAAGTCGTCGCCAAATGTCGGTGGTGTCCCAAGCATCGCCAAACGACCACAAGAGCACTACAATCATCGAACCGATTGATCGGCTTAATTTCAGACAGCAGTTCGATTCAGACAGCAACCAAGGACGTGGCTTCATGAATCTAAAAAATGAGCTGGTCAAAGGTACGGCAGAAGCACAAAACCAAATCTACTTGCCATGAAAACACTGCACCATCCGTGTCGCTGAATATCGCTTCGTGGAAGACATCACAAAATATCATGCCGGACAACGAACAACATCCCCTTCAAGATGACAAACATCATCTGACAAATGAACAATTTCTTGCTGAGCAGCTCAAGCAAACTCAGGCAGAATTGAATCGTACGACCACGCGATTGCAAGACCTATGGAATCATGCCGCGATTGGATATGTCCTGCATACAAAAACGGGACAAATCATCATCGCCAACCAGCGAGCCGAATCGTTGCTACGGCCACATGAACGTGTCGAAAACGGAGCCATACTTCAGGACTTCCTTGCCCCACAATCGCTCCAGCATTTTTCACAGCACCTGAATCATGTCGTTGAATCCGACGCTTCTTGCCACCTTGAAGTTCAGCTCAAAGGCAGAACCAACTGCTGGCTTCAACTTGAATCGATCACTACATCTAACAATGAAATCCGGACCGCTTTGTTTGACATTTCCAAACAAAAACAAGCCGAAATGGATGGACGAAAGCTGACCCAGCAGTTGCAACAGACACAAAAGATGGAAGTTCTCCATGAACTTTCTGCTGGCATCGCTCACGACTTCAACAACATCCTTCAGGTCATCATGACTTACGGAGAATTTGTCTTAGAAGATCTCAATGAAATCGGAGCAAACACTGATTCAATTTCAGCCATGCTGGCCGGTGCTGAACGAGGTGCCGATCTGACTCGAAGACTTCTCGCCTTTAGTCGTAAGTCTTCCTTGCAAGCTGAAATCGCTGACCTTGGAGAAATTGCAACCAACGCTGCCGAAGTGGTTCGCCGAACTTTGGGAGAATTAATTTCTGTTCGAGCAAAGCTTCCAATCGAAAGTGTGACGGTTTGTGTTGACCGCAACCTGATTGAACAAGCCATTCTGAATTTATGTATCAACGCGCGAGACGCAATGCCTCAAGGAGGCCATATTGAAATCATACTGGAAGAATTAACCCTTGATGCCCCTGTTGTCTATACCGGCGTCACTCTCCCACCCGGTTCCTATGCGGCTTTAAGCGTCTCAGATGATGGGATAGGAATGTCAGAAGATGTTCTAGAAAAAGTGTTTGAACCATTCTTCACCACGAAAGATGTCGGAGCGGGAACTGGACTGGGACTTTCCATTGTTTACGGAATCACTCGACAACATCACGGTGCAATTGAAAGTCTGTCAACTCAAGGCAACGGAGCGTCCTTTCGCATTTTGCTACCCACTCAAACGAAACCAATTGAAACCACTCACACCCCCGAACCACCGATTGTCAATATCACAACACATCATTCTGGAACCATACTCCTTGCAGAAGATGAATTGGCGATCAGACAAGTGATCAGCCGTTCTCTTAGAAACGCTGGGTACACCGTCTTTGAAGCGTCCGATGGAGCCGAAGCCCTTCAGCTGGTTCATGAAAATAAGACAGAGTTTAACCTACTCCTGACAGATGCTGTCATGCCGGGATACAGCGGAAAAGATGTTTGCGAAGCCTTTCGCAAAAAGTGGCCGGAAACACCTGTCATCATGCTTTCGGGACATGGGGATCGAGTTGTCGATAACCTTTTCCTAAATCATCACTCAGCCACACTGTTGGCCAAGCCAATCCCGTCAAGAGAACTGCTGCAAATTGTTCAACGCATGATTCATCCAGCTCTCGATTCAACACCGTCATAAAACCAGACTGAATCACCGTCATCCAATCGACATAAAATCGTGCCCCCCTTTCTTTTGATTTGTCTGACGTGAAAACAACTCTTGCAGAAAACACACAGCTTCGTCTATTTGCTTTGTGCAGCTTATACTTTGCCCAAGGTGTTCCTTGGGGATTTGTCACCATTTCATTTGCAGCTTGGATCGTCAGCCCAGATCAAGGACTTGGAAGAAAAGAAGCTGCGACAATAATCGGCATTGCCTCACTTCCGTACTCATTCAAGTTTATCTGGGGACCTCTCGTCGATCGATTTTCAATTCCCGGACCTTCAAGACGCCGCCCATGGATTATTGCCGCTCAAGGTCTTTCGATTTTAACTCTGACCTCAATGCTACTCATCGATGATCTTCCCGGCTCGCTCACTTTGCTGCCGGAAGACAGTCGCTTAAGACAATGGACAGGACTGTCTGCGACTGGCCCGCTTGTCTTGCTGATTCTGCTAAGCAACATGTTTGTTTCTATCCAAGATGTTGCCGTCGATGCTTTAGCCATTGACTTGCTCAGTGAAAAAGAACGAGGAATCGCCAATGGACTGATGTTTGGTTCCAGCTATCTGGGAACCGCCGTCGGAGGAGCAGGGTTAGGCTGGGTGATCGCAAAACACGGTATCGGCGCCGGAATCGCTGGACAGGCATTGCTGATCGGAAGCGTGCTCCTGATTCCCCTATTTTTCAAAGAACGCCCCGAAATCTCCGTAAACCAAGCTCGGCGCCCCAAGCAGCAATCCAACAAACAAGGTCATTCATCGAACGCGATTCAGCCAGATAAATTCGTCACAGTGATTAAAAATCTCATCACAGCCTTCTCTCTTCGGTCAACCATATTGGGTCTCGTCGTTGCCCTCACCGTGAAACTCGGAATCGGCTACCTCACTCCCGTGTTCATCGACTACCTGCAAAACGAAGCCCGCTGGTCGATGGAACAATACACACAAACCGTCGGAGGCTGGGCTCTGGCATTAGGACTCATCGGATCAGTCAGTGGCGGATTCTTAGCAGACCAATACGGGCCACATCGAGTCATCATCGCAGCTTCAATTCTGCTTTCATTGACATGGGCAATTTTTGGCCTGAATCCCGAATGGACTCTCCATCGCCCCAAAATCATCACCATGTTGCTGCTGCAAGAATATACGCTTGCATTAATCACCGTCGGGCTGTTCGCATTATTCATGTCAATCTCTTGGCCTCGAGTCGGAGCGACTCAATTTACCGCCTACATGGCCATGATGAATTTTTCGAACACGATCGGAAGCCTATGGGCCGGAAAGACGTCTGAAGAGGCTTCCATTTCATCGTGCCTGTACCTTGCTGCAGGAATTCAAGTTGTCATTATCTTGCCGCTGCTCCTGATTTCACCCAACCAAACAAGACAAGTGCTGGGAGACGGCACCACCCCGTCCACTGACGCTCCCACGAAATAACGTGCCTCGACCGATCACTGCCATCCCATAACGTGGCCTAAAATCGTCCCATTCCATAAACACACAAAGCCAATGAACAACGAACCCCAGATCATCATGCTGGCCACCGACTTAATGTTTTCCAGCAACGTCAGCGGCTTTTCTGCAGATCGAAAAGTCAAATTTCGACGCCTTGAAAATGTCGAAGACTTTGCCACTGAACTGAAAACTTGCGCCGATGCAGACACCTTGGTGATGATCGATCTTGGAATCGATCAATTGAACTTGGATGCCGTCTTTCAAGCGATTCCAGAATCCCTGAAAGCAACTGCCATTGCCTTCGCTCCCCACGTGCATGTTCAGAAACTTGACGCCGCTCAGCAGGCAGGCATCGGCCGAGTCATGTCGCGAGGCCAATTTTCTGCTCAAATTGGACGCATTGTCCACGGCTTCAAAGATCAATTCGAAGCGAAATAACTCGTTGATCGATGACTCTGCAGTCAATCGCACTGCGGTCGACTTAACTTCATTCGTTGAAAAGACAATCTTCATGCGAACACTGGTTACTGGAGGCGGTGGATTTTTAGGACGGTACATCGTCGAACAACTGAAAGCTGCTGGACACGAAGTTCGAGTTCTCAGTCGAGGCGCCTACCCCGAATTGGTTCGCATTGGTGCCACCGTCATCCAAGCAGATCTTCGCAACATTCAAGCAGTCACCGATGCTTGTGATGGAATCGAAGCCGTGTTTCACACGGCCGCTGTTCCCGGAATCTGGGGGCCATGGTCCACCTACCACGCCATCAACACCATTGGCACACAAAACGTCATCGACGCCTGCAAACATCAGGGTGTTGCTCGCCTGATTTACACCAGTTCTCCCAGCGTTGTCTTTGCTGGTTCAGATCATCTCAATGCCGACGAATCACTTGAGTACCCGAGCCAGTGGCTGTGCCATTACCCTCACTCCAAGGCTCTCGCCGAACAGTTGGTCATGGCGGCTCATAGCGAAAAGCTAAAAACCGTTTCTCTCAGACCTCATTTAATCTGGGGTAAACGTGACAACCATCTGATTCCACGACTGCTTCAAAAAGCTCGCAGCGGGCGACTTCGAATCGTTGGCAACGGCCTGAACCAAGTTTCCATGATCAACGTCGAAAACGCGGCAGCCGCTCATCTGCAAGCAGAAACCGCCTTACGACAACACGGTCGCTGTGGAGGCAAAGCCTACTTCATCAACGAAGTCGACCCCGTGAATCTGTGGGACTGGATCAACGAAATTTTAGCCAAAGCCGACCTCCCTCCCGTCACCAAACAGATTTCAGCCACGATGGCTTATCGTGTCGGAGCCATTCTAGAAACCATCTGGAAGGTATTGCCCGGCGAACCGCCCATGACTCGATTTGTCGCGTCACAACTAGCAACATCACACGTCTACAGCGTGCAAAACGCAATCAATGATTTTGACTTTCGGCCAATCATCAGCGTCACTGATGGCATGCAAAAAATGCAATCAGACTTTCAGAACCTGTAATCACCATCAATCATTTCGTCAAAATGGCAATTAAGACCGCAGCAGTCAGCAACACAGCTCCCACGAAACGACGAATCATCACAATGCCAGGCAAGTTCGCTTCTGATGTTTTCAGGCGACTAGCCAAAGCCCAAGCCAGTAAAACGCCCCACATCCCTCGCAACGCAAACACAATATTGATTCGAGCGGCGTCGCTAAATTCAGCCAACGCATAGCTAATGCTAAGCGATTGCATGGCCATCAAAATTGTCGCCAGCAGCATCCAACGAAACGCCCTCATCGCCTTTAACTGCCGAACCGAATCAACCTTGGGCAACAGCACGAAAGAAAGCAGTCCGACAAAGCCAAACATCACAGGCATGAAATCGTAAGAGTTCACCTGCTTCGTCCACGCTTGCAATGTGACATCAAACAAAGACAAACTCAACGCCGCCGACCCCGCAATCCCGACCGACAAAACCGTCTTGCGACGATCAATTTTTGAAGCTCTGGAATCCACCCACTGAATCAACACCACTCCACTGGTCGCCATGATTCCCGCCACCCAAATGCGGCCTGAAATCACTTCACCAGAAAACAGCGACTGCAATGTCGCCACCAGAATCACCTTAATTCCAAACACCGGAGTTGCCACGGATACGTCTCCTACCTGAAACGCCAAGTAGGTCAGCAACTGCCCCACCACAAACATGGCTCCGAGCACGGCCGCTGGTATCCACAATTCGAATTCAACGACACTGCCTCGAACAACGGCCACCAACACGCCCAAAATGGCCAGCCACTGGTTCCCCCAAAACGTGCCCGTCCAAGGACTCGCTTTTCGCATAATCGCCTGCTTGGCACTCATCACGCCAAACACAAACAAAAAGCTGGAAGCCAAAGGAAACAACAGATGAAAGGGCACGGACCAACACCTTCACAAACAAAAAACAGCAATGCCACCACATCACCACGGATAGCCACAGATATCAACCTGTGAAATGAAAAGGCTCAAGCCACAAAATGTGCGCCACAGATTCATGTCAAAAGAGTCTCGTCATCCGGCTCGAAGAAAGATATTCTGCTGAAATGAAGACACCACATTTTTCTCGAATGCTGATCATCTTTCTCACGATGATCAGCATGAATTCCACGAACTGTCCGGCAGACGACTCCCAGACAATGGCCGTCATCAATGACCCAAGAATTGACGAAAGCAGCGGCTTAGCCATCAGCCGCAATCACCCTCGTTGCGTTTGGATCCACAACGATTCAGGAGCAAAACCCGTTCTGTACTTAGTGGGCTATGATGGAGAAACCAAAGCGGTCGTTAAAGTGCTGAAAGCCGATGCCATTGACTGGGAGGACATGTGTTCATTCGAAATCAACGGCCAAGCATGGCTATTAATCGCAGACGTTGGAGACAACGACAAAAAACGATCAGCAAAAAAACACGTCTGCAAACTGTACTTGATGAAAGAACCCCAAGTCCCTCAAGCAAACGGACTGCCAACAATTTCATGGCCCGTGGTTTCAACCATCAGCTTTGAATACGAAGACGGATCACACAACTGCGAAAGTGTGGCCGTTGACACACAGCTGATGGAAATTCTCTTGCTGACCAAAGCAAAGCCACAGAAATCGGGCCTGTATCGTTTACCGCTGAAGTTGGACGAACCCAACCAAAGCCTCACCGCCCAACGCTTTGCTTCACCATTCGTGCCTTACGCCACCGGAATGGATGTGTCGCCAGATAATTCCACACTCGCAATCTGTACTCTGCTCAATGGGCTAATTGTCAAACGAACACCCAATCAGTCTTGGCAAGAAGCCTGTAGCGGAACCCCCATCCCCATGATGCTCCCCCCACGGCGACAGGGCGAAACTATCTGTTTCGAATCCGACAACAAACACCTGCTGCTTAACAGCGAAAAGACCAAACAGCCGCTGTATCGAATTCCCGTGCCCGAAACAAAGTAAGTCACAATCGCCAACGGCAACGGCATCCAGACTTGGACGACAACTCAAATCGGCCTCACAAAGACTCACGACAAAACACAGACAGCCAAGCAGACTGTCTGTGAATCAGCGATGATTTACTTTGCCACGTCGCCTGTCGTCCATTGACC
>CAYTUE010000035.1:4048-6814 GCA_964441085.1 uncultured Planctomycetaceae bacterium | reverse complement strand
CTGTCTGTGAATCAGCGATGATTTACTTTGCCACGTCGCCTGTCGTCCATTGACCATCCACCAAGCGATAGGTGTCTGAATTGGAATTGGCATCCTGAAGTACTGCTGGCAGCCGCTCGGCTCGCACGTTGTCATAGCTTTGCAACATTCCGAACCGCATTGCAGAACCCGGAAGTCCCACAGCAGTAAATCCGGGATGCCCTGTGCAAGGAAACGGACCACCATGGTTCATGGCAGCTGAAACAGCGACACCTGTTGGCATCTTGTCATTGAGCAGTCGTCCCACCTTGGTTCGTAATGCTGGTTCAATCACGCTGTAGGCTTCGTCGTCCGCTCCGCCGGTTTCCGTGTACAAACAACCTGTCAGATTGCCTTCCAAACTTTCCGCAATCTCAGCCATCTGTTGCACAGAATCTGCCAACACCATTAACGACCCATTACCAAAAGCTTCTGTTTGAAACAGTTCAGGATCTTTCAAAAACTGTTCCGCAGAAATCGACAGCAACGTATTTTGAAAACTGACCCCAGCACCTCCGCCCGACTGACCACCCGTGACCAACTTTGCTCCCGCGGCCAAGAGTGTTTCAATCCCCTTGGCAAACGACCGCCGTACGCTTTCACTGAGCATGGTCCCTATAGCCGCAGCTTGAAATCGCTTCGCCACTGCATCAACCAAGGCTTGCCCTGCATCTGATGCAGGAATCACGACCATGCCCGGATTCGTACAGAACTGGCCTGTGCCCATCAGGCAACTCCCAGAAAAATCATCCGCAATGGCGTCGCCGCGTTCCAAGAGGGCTCCTTCAAGAACAAACACGGGATTGATGCTGCTCAGTTCTAGGTAAATTGGCTTACCAGCGGCATCCGCTCGTTCTTTTAGCTTCAAACCTGTGTGTCGAGCGCCCGTGTAGCCGATCGCTCCAATTCGGCTGTCAGACACCAACTTGTAGCCGTCTTCGTGGCTGGTTCGATAAACCAACTGAACCAATGCTTCCGGCATGTCTGTTTTCTTGATGGCTTCCAGCGCCGCTTCAGCAAACAGTCGAGTCGTTTCAGGATGACTGCTGTGCCCCTTGGCAATCACAGGGTTGCCTGCAGCAATTGCAGCAGCAAAATCACCGCCAGCAATCCCATTAAACGCAAACGGGAAGTTGTTTGGCCCAAACACGACAACAGGACCGATCGGTCCCAACACCGAACGAATACCAGAAGCCGTGTCGATTGTTGGACGATTCCAAGAATTTGAACGAGCCGCAGCAGCCGCCTGACGCAACTGATTCGTTGTTCGAGGCAGTTCGCCATCTTTAAGACGAGGCGACACAGGCAAGCCGGTTTCCGCATTCGCCGCGGCAACCAATTCGTCCGTCTTGGCTTCAATTGCTTCTGCGTACGCTTCTAAGAAGTCGGCGAAACGACTTCCCGGCCAACCACGCATCTGCCGACTGGCGTTAGCAGCAGCTTCTAAAACCTGATCAATTTCCGACCATGGACTGAATGGAAATTCGCCCGGAAGAACTTCTTCTGTTGCAGGATTGCTGGCCTGAAAAGTTTGGCTGCCGGTAGCAGCAACCCACTGACCCTGAATAAGGACGGGATGAACCATGTCTGAAGGTATCTTTTTGAGAAGACAAAGAAAATGAAAAACTGTCGTTCCACGAACGCCGTAGCAACCGTTCGTTTTCGCTGTGATTTTGACGCTGATTCTGCTTAGAAAATTCCCAGCTCGTCTCGAGCATCATCTGTCATGCGCTCTGGAGTCCACGGTGGCATCATGACCATGTTAATTTTCGCTTCTTTGATTTCCGGAATCCGCTCCAAAGCCATTTTTGCCTGCTGAACAATTTGAGGCCCCGCTGGGCATGATGGACTGGTCAACGTCATTTCAATCGCAACGTGTTCGGGATTGTCATCATCGTAATCAACGGAATACACCAAACCCAAATCGACAATGTTGATCATCAGTTCGGGGTCAATGACCTGCTTCAAGGCTTCGATAAACTGACTATCAGAAGTCACGCCAGCAACATTGCATTCTTCCACGGCCGCTTCGCCTGCAGCCGATTCACTGCTGTCTGATTTTTCGTCACCTGATGCTCCACTTGCAGGAGTTGATGCGGCAGCACCAGCAGAACTCACAGCTGCTTTCGGTTCAGAATCAGTCCCCGCCGGAACATCCACAGATGCCCAAACAGCACCATCACGCACTTCGACATAAAATGCTTTGATCGCCTGAGTCGCCGGCATGGTTTTGGCTTCGCCTGTTTTCAGGTCGAACTTTGCTCCATGGCGAGGACAGGCAATCTGACCATCGCAAATTGCCCCGCCATTCAAAGGCTGACCATCGTGAGTGCACACGTCTTCTACAACGTAGAACTGATCGTCAACTCGAGCCACGAGGGCAGGGTAGTCGTCGACAAACACCGACTGACTTTGGCCAGATTCCAGTTCATCAATGCCAATCAAACGTTCCATGACTTTGCTTTATCTAACTATTTTGGAATTGTTGGTTGCAAATCACACGGCCTCGAAACCATTTGCACTGTTCCGCCACCGTGCTGTGAGTTTAGACCTGATCACACAACAAGGAAGGCCGGATGCCCTGAATTTGGCAGGATTTCATCGGCCACCCATTCTGTGAAATCTGTCACCAGCCACAACAATCCTTCTGTCTCCTCACAGGAAAACTGCAGAGATCTGCTAAACTACTGGCAAATCAGGCCCTTGATCTGAACTTGTGTTTGTCTTAATCAGATTTCGACCGCACCA
>CAYTUE010000035.1:1341-3948 GCA_964441085.1 uncultured Planctomycetaceae bacterium | reverse complement strand
CAGATTTCGACCGCACCAAAGGAACTTAGCCGTGGCCATCGCCCCGCAAACCAAACAGCAGGTGATCGATTCCTACTTTATGGAACATCGAGCCAAACTGATTGATCTCGCCGCCTATCTGGATCGCATTGATCGAGGGCAGGGCGAAATGCCCAACGACTTCCGTGAAATCGCTTTTCGTAAGGCCATCGACATTTTACGAGACGGTCAACCCAACCGAACCAAGCGAATCTTGGAAAGCTTCAGCGATTTCAGCACCGACCTGCCAGAATCCGCCGAAGGAATGAAGGGCGCCGCTGGAGCCATCGCAAAGGAAGGCGTCTAATATGAAATACATCGACCCTCACATCCACATGGTGTCTCGCACCACAGACGACTACCAACGCATGGCCATGGCAGGCTGCGTGGCGATCACCGAACCTGCATTCTGGGCAGGCTTCGATCGTTCGTCCGCTGAAGGCTTCTTCGACTACTTTCAACAACTCACCGACACCGAGCCCAAGCGCGCCGCACAGTTTGGCATCCAACATTTTACTTGGCTGTGCATTAACCCCAAAGAAGCCGACGACCCCCAGTTTGCTCGAGAAGTCATTTCACTGATCCCCGAATTCTTAAAGTGCGAAAACGTTTTAGGCATTGGCGAAATTGGCTTAAACAAAAACACAAAAAACGAACTCATTATTCTCGAAGAACAAATCGCACTCGCCGAACAATACGACCAAATGGTGCTGGTTCACACGCCTCATCTGGAAGACAAACTGAAAGGCACTCGCATCATCATGGATGCCTTAGCCTCCAGCAAAATTGATCCCGGAAAAATCCTGATCGACCACGTCGAAGAGCACACCGTTGAAGAAGTACTTGATCGAGGATTCTGGGCTGGAATGACTTTATACCCCGACACCAAAGTGACTCCTCAAAGAGCAGCAGACATCATCGAAACCTACGGTGACGAACGTATCTGGATGAATTCCGCAGGAGACTGGGGATGCAGCGACCCACTGGCTGTCCCCAAAGCTCGAATGGAAATGAAACGTCGAGGACACACACTCCCAATCATCGACAAAGTCACCTTCGGAAACCCGCAACAGTTTCTCAGCCAAAGCGCCAACTTTCAGATCGACGAAAAATAATCATTGGCGCAGCCAAAAAACCACAACCAAAAAACCACAACCAAAAAACCACAACCAAAAAACTCGCCACCCACAAAGCTCAAATCGCCAAAAACAAAGATCATTCCATGTCTGTTTCAACAACAGCCTTCCAGCCATCTGCAATGGCTCAGCGAGCCTCCACACAATCCATTGGCTTCCTGATGCAACAGGGACTGGAAAACGCAGACTGCCTCTCTCTGGCAGCAGGCTTCGTCGATTCCGCAACTCTTCCCGTTGAGCTTGCGCAAAATGCGATCTCCGAAATCGCAACCGATTCCGCCTTGGGAAAAGTCTCACTGCAATACGGATCTCCTTTAGGATCAGACCAACTGCGAGCCGTCTTTCGAGACTACCTCGCAGAACTGGAAGGTCCCAACAGCAAAATGAACCAACTGCCTCTGGGCAGAATCATGCTCACCACAGGCTCTCAACAGTTCCTCACACTGACCAGTCAAGCAATCCTCAACCCCGGAGACATCTGTCTTGTCGCGGCCCCCACATACTTTGCCTACCTCGGAGTTCTGGATGGAGTTGGAGCAGAAGTTCTTCCCGTTGCAGCCGACGAAAACGGAATGGACCCCGCCGCGCTCAACGCCACTTTCGAACAACTGGCCGCCGAAAATCGCCTCCACAAAGTCAAACTGGTTTATGTTGTCAGCTACCACGACAACCCATCAGGAGTCAGCGTCAGCGAAGAACGTCGCCCCCAGTTACTCGATTGCGTCAAACGCTGGTCCAAAGAAAATCACATCTTCCTGCTGGAAGATGCCGCCTATCGAGAAATGAACTACCGCTCAGAAGCTCTTCCCAGTATCTGGTCGTATGAAGAAGCAACCAAAAACGAACACGTCATCCTGACTCAAACGTTTTCCAAAAGCTTCTCACCTGGTCTTCGAGTTGGCATTGGAATTCTGCCATCTCAACTGATAGACCCGGTCAGCGACATCAAAAGCAACGAAGACTTCGGCAGTGCCCATTTCAATCAAAACGTGGTGGCTCACGTGCTGAAATCCGGACAATATAAAACACATGTGAGCAACCTTCACGCCGCTTATCGAATCAAACGCGATGCCATGCTGGCAGCCGCCGACAAATTCTTTTCCGATATCCCCGAAGTCACGTGGCTGAAACCAGAAGGCGGACTTTACGTCTGGATGTCTCTTCCAAAATCCATCAGCACCAGCTTCGAGAGCCCTCTATTCCGTCAAGCAACCGATGTCAACAAAGTGATGTATGTTCCCGGCCAATTGTTCTACCCATCGTCATGGCAACAACGGCCAGATCACCAAATGAGACTGAGCTATGGAGTCCTCAACGCAGAACAAATTCACGACGGCATGAAACGACTTTCAGAAGCCGTGAAAGCCGTTTTGTAGCCCCCGCTTTGGTTCCCTAGAATCAACCAAGGACAATCCCGTTGACTCTCACGCCACAAGATCATCCGTGCGGTAGC
>CAYTUE010000035.1:0-1241 GCA_964441085.1 uncultured Planctomycetaceae bacterium | reverse complement strand
TAGCAATCCGCCACACAGTAATCCGCCACACAGCCCACTCAATTGGCGACCCACGTGGCACCCTTCTGCGATTCAAACTCGATCCATCGCACTCAACACGATTCGTCGCTTCTTTCACAACCAAGGCTACTTCGAAGTCACCACCCCCGTCATGTCCCACGACGTGGTCGTTGATGCTCACCTAAATCCCTTTTCCGTGGTCGATCCCGCCAGCAAAGACACACTGTATTTACAGACGAGCCCCGAAGCCGCCATGAAACGACTTCTGGCAGCAGGCTCGGGGTCGATCTTTCAAATCGGCCCCGCGTTTCGATCAGCTGAACGAGGGTCTCGACACAACCCCGAATTCACCATGGTCGAATGGTACGGAATCAATTCCACCGATGACGATCAAATGCAGCTTACAGAACAGTTGGTCACCGCTGTTCACAATGCACTCATCGACTTCTGCCAAGCACACTCAACCCAGCTGCCTTGGAAACCGATCTCAAAACTCACCACTCCCTTTCGACAAACCAGTTACGAAACCGCCTTCGAAGGTCTTTGCAACACGTCAATTCATCACCTGCCCACCTCTGAAATTCACGCTCTGTGCCAACAAAACTGCGGCCTCGAACTTTCTCAACAAACAGATCGAAACGACCTACTTAACCTGCTGCTTGCCGAGTGCATCGAACCGAACCTCGGCCCCGTTCACGCAAACATGGCCACGCCGGAATACTTACACAGCTACCCAATCTCACAAGCAGCCTTAGCCGTCGCCAGTCAACACGATCCACGAACTGCTCGACGGTTTGAGCTATACATCAACGGGCTGGAACTGTGCAACGGATACTTTGAACTCACCGACAGCGACGAACTTCAAAGCCGAACGCAAACAGAAAACCAGCTCAGAAAATCGCACCAAGCAAACGAACTTCCCGGAGCACCTCGCTTAATCGCCGCCATGCAACAGGGACTGCCCACTTGCAGTGGAGTTGCATTAGGATTCGAACGCTTGCTAATGGCTTTACTCAACGAAGAAAACATCGACAGGCTACTCCCATTCCCGATCGAAATTGCTTAACCCAAAAGAAACCCGAAGCGTCAGCAAGGCCCCCGCACCAAGCCCGATCTTAATCTTCCCAAACTTGCCGTTGCACCACTTCGTAACCAGGTCGCATGGCGATATTCATCAGTAGCCCTAAAGCTAAACTGGTCGACAATAAACTGGATCCACCGTAGCTACAAAGCGGCAATGT
>CAYTUE010000034.1:26171-33971 GCA_964441085.1 uncultured Planctomycetaceae bacterium | reverse complement strand
GAAGAACCTTTAAAATGACAATGGTTCTCGATCAACCACTGAAACACTTGCCTAGGCTGTCCCTGAAACCTGTCCCACCTCAAATGAGTACGACGCCTGCATCGAATAGCCTGCCACTGGATGGCTGTCACCGGGGGGCTGCCATCGGAAGGCTGCCCCCTGCTGGCAGCAATCGAGTGGCTGCTTAAAATGGCTTGAACAGCGAATTTCAAACCAGCGATCAACACGCCGCAATTTTTGACACACGTTATTCAACCACTCATAACGCACCATTCACTCATGACGCACTGTTCCGGAACCCGGCAAACTTCCCGCGACTCCAAAATCAACGGACTGATCTTGGACATATTCTTTGCCAAGCGCTCGACACATTTCTGCTCGAGCCATTTCAAACCCCAAATAAAATGCATGCCCAGCGTCGATGTCAGGGTTGGCTTTTAAAGCCTCCGCAAAAATTGCAAAGGGAGCGTCTCCCACCCAATGACCTGTTCGATTCATCAAATGTAAACCATCAGCCGCCGCGGCAATACGAAAATTGGGATCAGACAATTTCGCTGCCAGATCATTCAAGGCGGCTGCTGAAGTCGGTCGGTATCGACAATCTCGCAACATCACCAACGCAGAATTGAAATGCTTCGGGATCACCTGATTGCTGACGGCATAATGCAACAATCTTCGAGCCACATCGAATTCCTTGATCGCAGTCCGACACCAGTTGATGACTTGAGTCGTCAGAATACTTTGAATCCCCAGTTCTTCACACACCGCCGCCAACACCATATTCACCCCCGCAGAATCCACTTCTGTGAGTTCTGTGATATTGCCGACTCCCATCATCATCGCAGTATCCGGATAACGACGACGCATCACCATGTATCGTTCCAAAGATGCCGTGAATCCCATGCCAATGGGTTCAATAATGGGATCAATCCGAAACGGCGTCCCCTGCTGCACCAACTGTTCAACAATGCGATCTAAAGATTGGGTATCCGCAGGACAGTCTGGAATCGCAACCACTTCCGTTCCCAGCTTTGACACCCAATCGATGTTGGAATGATTGCAGCTTAAAATGAGCTCTGCACCAGCAGCCACCGCAGCTTCGACTTCCACTCGATTAAAACTGTCGATGGAAACTCGCATCCCTGCGGATCTTAACCCAGTCACGATTTCCGTAATCCGATTGCTGGTCTCACCCGGCACACAACCCACATCAATCAGGTTGGCCCCATCATCAACCATTGCTCTTGCTTCTGCTAAAATGGCTTCCAAAGGTTGCGACGTGGCGTGATTGATTTCCCCGATAATATCGATGCTGTAGCGATCTAATGTCACCTGTTTTTGTTTCCCTAAACCAAAGTACTCAGGCAGGTCATGGAGGTTCTTGGGGCCTCGTTCAAACGGCACGCCAAATTGATCGGCCAAGACAGTCAAATCACCTTGAACCCAACCAGGCAACAACACGCGATCGATTTCCTTGGAAACCTGCAGCCGGTTTTTCAACAGGTTCACATGCATCAACGCAGCCACCTGAATCCCCGGCACGGCGAGCTGAAACCGAAAACCCAGCTTCTGCGACAGCCCACCAACCACTTCACGCAAACTGGCTTCAGCCAATCGACCGGTGACAAACAAAATCGTTTGTTGATTAAGAGCTAACTTGTTCATTCCAAAAAATGCAGATCCATCAAAAGGCATCATCAGTTTTAGCAGGTTGCCAAACTTCAGTCACGAAGCCCCGCAGCACTGCAGCACTGCGTTTCGCAACGTCTCAATTGCTGAACAATCATCCATCACCTGTCGTCGGCCTCTTTAAGGCCGATCATGCACAATCGGGCTCACAGAGCCCAACGACAGAACACGCCGACTACAGAACCGCAACACTACGGCAGTCGGAAAGCGATCACCACTGAACAGCATCCACACTTCATAACCAGCCAAATCTGCCTCACATGATAGCACTTACAACACCCTCGCCAGAAGAACCCTGAACTCTGCGTCCTCTGCAGCTCTGTGCGAGACCCAAATCCCCCATTCGTTGGACTCAATTCAGCAAGGACCGCTTAAACGTTGCCTGAGCTTCAATCTGCGTTACGATCCGGCCTAGAAACAGCCGAAATTGATACGAAACACATCCGGCGCGAACTCATCGTACGTTGAATGAGTCACAGATTTCATCAATTTCACACCGATCACCTTATTCTAAACGAGCGATTTTCATGCGTTGGTCCCAATCATTCATTCCCACCATGAAGGAAGTTCCTGCGGACGCAGAAGTTCCCAGCCACCAATTGATGCTTCGAGCTGGCTTAATTCGCCAGCTGATGGCCGGAGCCTACACGTTCATGCCCATGGGCTACCGTGTCATCCGCAAAGTATCTGAAATCGTCCGACAAGAAATGGATCGCAGCGGCGGCGTGGAACTGTTTATGCCCGCCCTGCAACCACAAGAACTGTTCGACCGCACAGGCCGCAACGATGCGTTCGGAAACGTTCTGTTTCGACTCGAAGCAAAGCGAGGTGACCGGAACCTACAATTTGCACTCGGACCGACTCACGAAGAAGTCATCACCGATCTGATGTCGCGTGAAATCAAAACCTACAAACAATTGCCTGTCACGCTGTACCAAATTCAGACGAAATTCCGCAACGAAGAACGACCTCGCTTTGGAGTTCTTCGAACCAGCGAATTTCTGATGAAAGACGCTTACAGCTTCGGCAGCAGCCTTGAACAATTAGACGCTTCTTATGATGCCATGTACCAAGCCTACTGCCGCATCTTTGAACGCTGTGGAGTTAAGTACCTTCCCGTAGAAGCAGAAAGCGGAGCCATTGGTGGAGACGCTTCTCATGAATTCATGGTTCCGGCAGACAACGGCGAAGACTTTGTCGTCACCTGCCCAAGCTGCAACTACGCAGCCAATCAAGAACGAGCCGACACAGGGCGAACATCTACGACGATCAACAAAATAGACGCAGCCGCAGAACCAGAACTGGTTGACACTCCCAATGCTCGCAGCATCGAAGACGTCAGCCGTATGCTCAAATCCACTCCCGCAGCATGCATTAAAACCTTGATCTACATGGCCGACGAAACCCCCGTTGCCGTGCTGGTTCGAGGCGACCATGAAGTGAATGAAGGCAAGGTTCGCCGAGCCACCTCAGCCACCAACATTGAACTTGCCGACGAAGCAACCATCGAAAAAGTCACTTCCGCTGCCGTCGGATTTGCGGGCCCTGTTGGCCTGACCTGCAAAGTGATTGCCGATCACGATATCGCGACCATGTCAGCTGCGATTGTGGGAGCCAACAAAAAGGATGCTCACTTAACGGGAGTCATCCCGGGAACTCATTTTGAGCTAGCAGAAACTTTTGATCTCCGAAATGCGGCAAGTGCAGACCCCTGCCCAAAATGCGCTGGATCTCTGACAATCGTTCACGGAATTGAAGTGGGGCATGTCTTCAAGCTCGGCACGAAATACAGCCAATCTTTAGACGCAACATTCTTGGACAGCGAAGAAAAGAAGCACCCACTGATCATGGGCTGCTATGGAATTGGAGTCTCTCGACTGGTCGCATCGATTGTAGAAACGTGCCACGACGAAAATGGAATTTCGTGGCCCACTGCAGTGGCTCCTTACACCGTCGAACTGATTCCATTAAACGTCAAAGATGAAGACGTCATGACGGCGACCAACAAAATCTATGACGATTTGATTGCCGCCGGAATTGATGTGCTCATGGATGATCGAGAACAACGCCCAGGCTTCAAATTCAAAGACGCCGATTTAATCGGCCTGCCCGTGCGAGTGGTTGTGGGAGGCAAAGGACTGAAGGAAGGCATTGCAGAAATCAAACAACGCAACGATTCCGAAGCCGCCCGAATCCCGCTCGCCGATGCAGTGGCTCACGTGAAAACGTTGATTTAAGCGTCCTCACCTGTCGATCACAAAACTGTCGTCGGGCTCACAGAGCCCGACGACAGGTTGCGCTCAAAAACTACGGCAGCACGGGTTTTACGGCTTCATCACCGTTCGGCTTTGACACGGGATACACGGCCTCATGAGCTTCTAATTCCGCCGCGAGCATCACCATCATTGTTTTCAAAACAGCAGGCTTGGAATTGGCCAAGTTCTTCTGCTCGAACGGATCCGTGGTCAGGTGATACAGTTGGTAATGACCACCTTCTGATTGTTTCGATGGGAAGTAGTGGTACACAACTTTCCATTCTTCATTGCGATACGACGTGAAATACGAACTGCGATGAGGACCATGAGGATAGTGCATCAGAAAATCTGTTTGGCGTGAATCATCTGCCTGCCCCGTCAGCAACTTCACCATGCTTTGACCATCAACAATGTGCTTCGCCGGTGACTTTGCTGACACCAATTCCACAACCGTTGGAAACAAGTCTTCAACCGTGGCAATCTGATCGTGGATCTTTCCCGCAGGAATAGGCAACGACTTTTGCATGGGATGATCTGGATTCGGTTTGGCCCACGCGGCAATAAAGGGAACTCGCATCCCGCCTTCATAATGACTTCCCTTTTTGCCTCGCAAAGGTGCCGCACATGCCACCGCATGTTGATGGCCCAAGGGAGCATCAGAACCGTTGTCTCCAAGAAACAGAATCAATGTCTCTTCGGCGACTCCTAATTCACTCAAGTGATCCATGACGTCTCCCAGCGATTTGTCCATGCCTTCAATCAATGTGGCAAAGGCTTGAGCCTTCTTTGACTTGCCAGATTTAGAATAGTTGGCAGCGAACCGAGGATCAGATTCGAACGGACCATGCACTGCGTATTGAGCCATATGTAGAAAGAAAGGCTTGCCAGATTCCACAGTTGCCGTGAGCCGCTTTTTGGCTTCGATCGTCAGAGCTTCCGTCAGAAACGTATCTGTACCGTGGTATTCATCAAGATGAGGCACCGCATGGTTTTCTCGTTTCGTTCCCAGGCCATACTTTTTTTCACCGTAATAGCTTCCCGGAGCACCAAAGGCTGCTCCGCCCACATTCTGTTGAAACCCTAGATTCAAAGGCTCACTCCCAACGTGACCATTCGGTCCAAAGTGACCTTTGCCAACATGAATGGTGGTATAGCCAGCTTCAGCCAAAACAGTAGGCAGAGTCACATCAGTCTGATTAAGTCCTGTCCAATTCCAATCCGGTGGCCCCTTGTCTCCACGATTGTCTTTGTCTGGATTGATCCAATTTGTGGCTCGATGCCGAGCAGCATTTTGGCCTGTCATGATGGAAATTCGCGTTGGCGAACACACGCTCATAGCACAGAATTGATTCAAGCGAATGCCCTGCTTCGCCAATCGCTCCATTGATGGAGTTCGATAGTAATCGTTTAACGGATAGCGTTGAGGCTGCCCTGATTGGTCCGTCAGAAAGGGCACCGATGTATCCATGACTCCCATGTCGTCTACCAAGAAAACGATCACATTCGGCGGCCGATCTGCTGCGTCCACCTCATTTCCTACCGTCGACAAAACAAACGATGACAAAATGACGATAAAAACAAGGGCCTGCTGCTGCAAAATCGTCTTGTGAAACATCTGTTTTTTCTGAATGGGTGGGGGAATCTGCGAAGTGAATCACCCAAAGCTACTGAACTTCTTTTGAAAGTTCACCCATTTGAGATCCCAGCAGATTCCAAAATCGTTGAATCCCCTGCCTTCTCTACGTATTCTTGGGGTTTGAGTGACTTAGCTTTACCTCCCTTTCTTTTTTCGTTTCTGAAATCTGGATTCTGTATGCCAACCTACCTGTATGAAGTCATCACCGAAGATGGGTCTGCTGGTGAGCAATTTGAAATCATTCAGTCGATCAAAGAACCGGCTTTAACCAAACATCCAGAAACCGGCGAACCCGTCGAACGCATCATGCAACCATTCTTTGTGGGCGGCACATGGGGCGATTCCGCGATGAGCAAAAGCTCTAAAGACGAAAAGAAATTGGACCGCCTCGGCTTCACAAAATACGTGAAGGCAGCAGATGGAGTCTATGAAAAGCGAGTCGGTAAAGGGCCCGACCTGATCACTCGAGATGCTCCGATCAAAGGCAGCGACCTGAAGTAAAACAACAGTCCTGCCGCATCAAAGTGGGCACCTTCGGAAGAACGTCAAATGACAACAACACACGCTCAAGTCCTTCCGACTGCACTGGGCCTGTTCCTTTCCGCGATGTTGAATTTATCGTCAACGCTGGCTCAGCCTCCGGTCAATCAAGCCCCCAATACATTCAAAAATTTAACGGCCGCTCAACTCCAACAGATCTCAGAAGCTGCCGGACAACAGGGGCTGAAGCCGATTCGAATCGACGCGAAAGCCATCGGTCGAGAAGTTCGCTTTGAAGTTCAATTCACTGAAATCCCCAATACCGTTCGTTGGTCGATCGTGATCAATGCGCCTGCAAAACGAATTCGTACTGAAGATATCAAATATCGAAAACGCGGGTACGAACGCACGTTAACTGAACAAGTTCGCGTAGGCCGCGACACCTTTACGACCGCCGTTTGGATAAGAAAAGCTCGCAGTCCAGAAGCTCTTGTCCTTCCCGCTCAGCCCATTCCTTCCAGTGGAACGCTTGTCGAAGGATTTGAATCTGTTGACACCTACTTCACAGAATTCCTCAAAACTCACAACGCTGCCGGAGCATCCGTCGCCATCGCCTACCAAGGAAACTTGGTGTACGAACGAGCATTCGGATATTCAGAAGTTGCCGAAAAAAAGACGTTGCAGTCCAGCGAAACATTTCGCATTGCCAGCCTGTCGAAAACACTGACTTCAGCAGCCATTCTGCGTTTAGTCCAACAGCGAAAACTCGCACTGGATGACACCATCGTCCCGTTGCTGAAGAAAAAAGGGTTTCGCCTTCCAGCCAAAAATGATAGTCGCTGGCAAAACATCACGGTTCGCCACCTGCTCCAGCATTCCGGAGGCTGGCAACAAAGTCAAAGCGGAGACCCATTATTTCAGGTTGTCGAAATCACGGCGGCTTTTGACTTAAAGAAGTCGGCCAGTATTCGTCACCTGATCCGTCATCAAATGGCTCGCCCTTTAGACTTCGCACCGGGAAGTCATGTTGCCTACAACAATTTTGGATACCTGTTGCTGGGCCGAATTATCGAATCCGTCACAGGCCAAGATTACGATCACGCAGTTTCTGATTTGATTCTACAACCCGCTCAGATGCAAGACACTTTTCTAGGGCGCACACCAATCAGACTGCGAAAGACTTCTGAACCAATCTACCACATGCAAACAACAACATGGCTGGCCCCATTCTGGACGAGCCTCAGCGATTTCAAACGGGGAGACAGTACGTTTGCAGATGATGTCCCCGAACCTTACGGCCGCTGGAAACTGGAAGTGATGGATTCCACGGGAGGATGGTTGGCAACCGCTGCCGACTTGGTTCGCTTTGCCATCGCGCTCGACGCCACCACAGACCCATTGTTATTACCACCCACAATTCAAGAACTGATCTCACAACCAACTTCGGGCCCTGATCAATCACCCAACTTATGGACCGGGCTGGGATGGACCGTGTCGTCACCCTTTCAGCAAGCCCCTGCCAATCTCAAAGACGCTCGAATTTCACAAAGCGGAGCGCTCGCTGGGTCATCCACGGTGCTATCACACAGCAGCGCCAACTGGACATTCGCCGTTCTGTTTAACTGCGACGAATCAAAAAATGGCACAAAGCTATCAACGCTTGCCTACGATGGTCTCGTCGAAGCCTTGAAAAGCTGCCCAATCCCAAACGCGGAATAGCAGCAAAAGAATGCTCAGGCT
>CAYTUE010000034.1:23688-26071 GCA_964441085.1 uncultured Planctomycetaceae bacterium | reverse complement strand
CTTGAAAAGCTGCCCAATCCCAAACGCGGAATAGCAGCAAAAGAATGCTCAGGCTTATCCAGTCGTTGCCCTGAACTCGGCAAACAACTGCACCTGCTAGCACGACAGACGCTCGCACGACAGGCTGCTCGCACGAGGTCACCGCGATCCATACTGCAACAAAACATGATCGGTGGCGGCCAACGCGATGCAGCTTCATGAATTTGCGAAACGTGCATTCTTCGACTTTGTATCCCAAGGAATCGCGAAGCCCACACACGAACGAGCGGCTCAGTCTACGTTACAAGCCGAACATCATTGGGTGAGCATTGTGCTGTCGACCGACGTATGGCCACTGTGCTGCGACGACAAAACAGGGAAACGACTACAAAACTGTGCTGCGACTAAAAAACTGTGCAGTGACTAAAAAACGGGCCTGCAGGGCGACAATCCCCAGCGATTCCCCCTTGTGTTCTAGCAAGCTACGCGAATCAGGAATGATCTGCTATCTTTCCGAAGGCTCGACAGAAAGCGTCTTCACTATGAAATTAATTTTCCTTGGCACCGGTGGATATCACCCGAATGAACGGCGGCAAACTGCTTGTTTGCTGATGCCGGAAATCGGTGTGGTTCTTGACGCAGGCACCGGCTTCTTTCGTGTTCAACCTCGACTACAAACCCGTGAACTGGATGTGTTTCTAACACATGCACATCTCGACCATATCTGTGGGCTGACATTCTTCATGGTGCCGATGCTGTCAGGAGACATCGATCATGTGCGAGTTCACGGCCAGCCGAATGTCTTAAACGCCATTAGAAAGCACCTCTTCGCACCAGAACTGTTCCCGATCGAACCTGACTTCGAATGGTGTGAACTGACCAGTCATTCCATCCAAGAAATCCCTCGTAACGGCCAGCTAAAATGGATCGGGCTGGACCACCCTGGAGGATCGATTGGATACCGGATCGACTGGCCCGACTCCTCGCTCGCATACATCACGGACACAACGGCACCGGGCAACTATCAGCCCTTCATCCAAAACGTGGATGTTTTGATCCATGAATGCTATTTTCCCGATTCGATGCAAGAATGGTCTCACAAAACCGGCCACAGCTCCGCATCAGCAGTTGCCCAACTTGCAAAAGCGGCACAGGTAGGAACCTTGTTTTTGGTCCATGCAGATCCTCAAAATGCAAGCGATGATCCTGTCGGACTGAATCAGATCCGTTCGATCTTCCCCAAAACCACATTGGCGGAAGACCTGATGGAAATCGACCTTTTGAATTTGGCACGTTGACCATGGAACAAAATCCATTGACTCCCTTCGACTTACTGACGGAAAACCTGCGGCACCCCGAAACGGGAGTCCGCTTAAGCGTTGATCGCAACAGCAAATTTGTCTCCGATCCAGACAGCAACACCACTTGGCCCATTCGCAATGGGATTCCAAGATTTGTCGATGATCAGCACTTGAAAAGCTTCGGAGACCAATGGACGACGTACGAAGTGGCTCATGATGATGAAGATCGAGCCACTTTCACGGCAAAAACAGGGATGCCCCTCGAAGATCTTGATGGCCTCAGAGTCTTAGACGCTGGCTGCGGAGGGGGAAGATATTCAAGAATCTGTGGGGAAGCAGGAGCCACAGTCGTTGCCGCAGACCATAGCCGAGCCGTTGACAAAGCCGCTTTACTGTGTGGTCATTTGCCTGAAGTCAACTTCATTCAAGCGGACCTAAAGCAACTGCCGCTGGAAAAAGCATCATTCGACTTTGTCTTCAGCATTGGCGTCATGCACCATGACGTGAATACCCGAGCCGTCTTTGATTCAGTCGCCAAACTGGTTCGACCAGGCGGACGCTATTCTGTTTGGCTGTACCGCCGTAATCAATGGTGGCAGGAAATCATCAACAGCAGCCTGCGAGCCATCACGACTCGAACCCCAGCGCCGATCCTCAAGCCGTTTTGCCACGCTGGAGCCATCCTCGGCGGCATCCCTGTCATCAACCGAACACTCAACAAGATCGTGAACTTTAGTGCTCACCCAAGCTATGAAAATCGAGTCTGTGATACGTTCGACTGGTGGGCCCCTCAACATCAGCACCATCACACCGTCGAAGAACTCAGCAGCTGGTTCCACGAAGCTGGCTTTGATGCGTTGCGAGTACTGCCTCCCGAAAAAACGGGAGCCATTTACCAGCAAACGTACGACTGGAACCTGCTCATCGGCAGTGGAGTCAACATGACAGGCATTCGAACTCACGAAAATCTGCCCGACACCACATCACCTTAAAACCCCGCGCACTCTAAAAAGCCCGTGCACAGCAAAAAGCCGCGCACAGCAAAAAGCCGCGCACAGCAAAACCCGACACGGTTTTATCCGAATCGGGTGAACTGACTTCGT
>CAYTUE010000034.1:18605-23588 GCA_964441085.1 uncultured Planctomycetaceae bacterium | reverse complement strand
ACCCGACACGGTTTTATCCGAATCGGGTGAACTGACTTCGTCCAAACTTCAAAACCACTGTTCAGCGAGTGCCGCTCAGCGACTGCCGCTTAACAACTGTGAAATTCGGGGTTGAGTAGGATCGGTGCGTCTTCCCACCTGAACCTGAAGAAGGTTCAGCGTGCTTGAGAGACTCGGTCTGGAGAGACTCAGCCTGGAATCAACTCGCCAAGACGAAAAGACAAACCAAACGAAGAGCGCAAACTAGACGAAGAGCACAAACCAGACGGTTCGCCTATTTGCGGTGGCGAATCTTGGCTCGCATACGGCGTTTCTTGCGACCAATCTTTCGACGTCCTTTACCGGTTCTTTTCGTTCCCATTCCTCTGGCAGCTTTCCAAATTCGAGTGTCACAAAATACGAGAACCGCGAAGCATACAGTCGGTCGGCAAATCCAGCAAACCTCGATTCCACTGATCCTCGGGTTTTTCAAAGGCTGAAACAGACAAAATTTGTTGTTTCACCCACCCCAACCGCTTTTCTGGCGGCAGTGTATCATCGGAATTTCCTCTTCCCAGAACCGCCCTTCTTCGAGCTTCTCTTGCTTTTTCTGGAATCAAATGGCTCCGCATCGCGAGAACCCTTGCCTTTTTTGCCTCGCCTGTCGCCCCCTTTTCCCGGTTGAGACTTCTTTTCCGACGACTTTCGCGCTCCGCCCCGTCTCTTCTTCCGTTTTTCGGGTTTCTCCAGAACGATTTGCAAATCCAGTTCTCGACGATCCACATCAACGGCCGCCACAACAACTCGAATTCGATCTCCAAGACGATATTCGTTCTTTGTTTTTTCACCCGTCAGCGTTCGAGACGCTTGGTTGTAACGATAAAAATCGTCCGTTAACGCCGTGATATGAATCATCCCTTCGGCGGGCACTTGAGTCCCTTGGCAAAACATCCCGAAGCTTTCGACACCCGTAATAAAGGCATCCATTTCTTCACCCACTTTGTCTTCGTAATACCGCAGCAGCTTAATTTTCACCAACTCGCGTTCCGCCTTTTCAGCTCGCCGCTCGGTGGCCCCACACTGTTTCCCAAGATGCAGTAACTCGCCCATACTTTCAAAGTTGGGACGTTTTCCTCGGGCCAGTTCTCCCACAATTCTGTGAATTGTTAAGTCGGGATAGCGGCGAATCGGACTGGTAAAGTGGCAGTAGTTGTCTTCATTCAACGCATAATGCATCGAATCTTCGGGACTATATTCTGCCTGCTTCATTGATCTCAACAAGGCAAAATTCACGGCTCGCTCTTCTGGCTGCCCTGCCGCCTTATCGATCACACTTTGAATTTCTTTACGGCTTTGAAATTTCTGCAGTTCATACCCAAGCCCCTCACAAAATTCCTGAAACCCCTTCAGACGCAATTCATCCGGAGTCCCATGAATTCGACGCAGGAAAGGAATGTCACGGCTCGCCAAAGTTTCAGCCACAGCAATGTTGGCTGCCAGCATAAATTCTTCAATGATCTCATGACTTTCATCATGATGACGCTCGTGAGCCCCCTTGACGTTGCCATCGTCATCGAAATCAATTTCCACTTCAGGAAGCCCCATCTGCAAGGCCCCGTCTTGAAATCGTTTCTTCCGCAATGTCATCGCCAACTTGTGCATCTTCAGCAGTAACTTCACGATTGTTGCAGACACCTTTCCCTGCGCACTGGCAGGGTCTTCAACGATCGGCATCACTTCCTCATAGGCAAAACGCTTGCTCACCTTGATCACCGTATTCGCCACTTCGCTGCCCAGCATATTGCCTTGCGAATCGAATTCGATGAAGACACTCTTGGTATAACGAACTTGCCCTTCCTGCAGACTCGCCAGTCCATTGCTAATCACTTCTGGCAACATCGGAATCACGTGACGAGGCAAATACACACTTGTGCCTCGTTCCTTCGCCGACCGATCCAATTCAGAACCCGGCACAACAAAGTGAGCCACATCGGCAATATGAACTCCAAGCTGCCAATGGCCCCGCTTGTCTCGCCGAAGTGAAATCGCATCATCGAAGTCTCGAGCGCTCGCAGGGTCGATCGTAACGATGGTTTCGTCTGTCAAATCCAAACGATCACCGAAGTCTGTTTCGTCGAAAATGTCGGCCTGATGTCGAGCATCATCCAACACGCTTTCGGAAAATTCTCGAGGCAACCCGGAACTCACGATCACGGTTTCCGCATCGACTCCCGGATCACCGCGATGCCCCAACACGTCCGTCAGAACAGCTTGACCTGCCCGAGTCGCCGTTGGAAATCGCAGCATTTCAATGACGACTTTATCGTCGGGCATTGCCCCTTTTGCGCCCGGATCGCCCACATGAATGTCGCGCTGAAAAGTATTCCCGTCGACTCGCACATAGCCCTCGCCATGAGCCTCCAAGTACTTTCCGACAAACACATTACTGGATCGTTCCAGCACTTTTTCAACTCGACCACACCGCTGCCCACCGCTTCGCTGGCGGCTTAGCAACCGAACCATGACCTCGTCGCCCGTTTGAGCATCCTTGAGATCTCGGGCATCGACAAAAATGTCGGGCTTGGCCATGTCTTGGGGACGTTCCGTGGGAATCACAAAGCCTGCACCGCTGCTGATTTTCTTGACCACACCCGTAACAAATCCAGCGGCCGCTTTTAACCGCAGACGACCGCGTTGGCCTTCACGGATCTTTCCTGCATCAATGAGCGAATCAAGAGCTTGGTGAAAACCATGCAGTCGTCTTTTTGTAATTCCTAATTTTTTTGACACAGCTCCTGCATCAATCGGTCGGTAAGCAGAATCCGACAACAATTCAATAATTTGATTTTCGAGTTTCGACAAGAGATTTTATTCCCTGAATACTTAAAAAATGGAGCGGCTGGCAGTGTAACGCCACAGTCCGCCAAACAATAGAAAACGCATGCCAATCCGCTGTTCCAGCGATGAAATGATGCGTGATAAGCCCCCAAACCAGCCAAGCACTCGCAGAATCACCGATCCGAGTTTCCCAGCAAAAAGCCAATCTGGTCACCGTGCCGTGAATCGAATGGGTTCCCCAGATGTCAATTCTGCCAACAGTTTTCACCACAGCAAGTACCGCGTGGCTGAGGTCTGAACGCGCTCAGACACCCTGCAAAAGGCTTCACTTGAGGTCCGCCAGAGGCGATTGAAAAAGGTAACCCGAAGCGTCAGCAAGGAAAAATAAATCTGAACGGCCCCCACTTTTGTAATTGGGTTTTGTAAGCCCGATTCCGTCGCGTTTGGCCTCACAGAGGCCAACGACAGCCCGATCACTTGGCAATCCGCCTTGAACGGCCCCACTGTTTTTCAATAGTCCGCGAGAATCGCCCGCCCTTGGAAATCGAAGAATTCATCAACGACCGCTCACACAGATCAAAAAGCACGACAGTGCAGCGGATTGAACTCACCCACTCGTATCAAACAGACAAAATGGGTGAAAGCAAAATGGCTCAGAAAAAGAAAGGTGGCACCTTTCCAGAAGCAAAGATCCAGCGAAGCAGGAAAAGGTCTGCATGAGACCTACTGAAATCAATTCGCGGATGATTTTCAGGCCAGCGTTTTGTTGCATGAGTATTTCATATGCGGGATGACACAGTCAAATCGAAACCGGTTCGCGCTGGTTAATCATTTTCCTGGGGTCGATCATTTTTCGCTGACCCGGTCATTTCTCACTGGCCAATAATTTTTTCTGGGGCACGATCATCCCCAAACTGCAGGGGCTCAGATGACACGGTCGCCCCGCAGTTTCAGTTTTACTCCCACAACAAAGACCAAACCGACCAGATCCTATTTCCGTCCCTTGAACAGCTTTCGCTCTATTCGAGGATTATACGGAGTCCACGCAGCATCTTTGTTCATATCGTCTTCGATCATGCGTTCGAATTCATGCAGTTTGGCATCGATGTTGTCGATGTGATGCAGCAGCATGGCTTCTGGGGTCATCGGAACTCTGGGACTACCAAAAGCAAGTTGACCATGATGGCTTAAAATCATGTGCTTCAATCGCAATACAACTTCAGGATCAAATTCATCGCCCCCCATTTCGCCTCGAGCCTGCAAGAGCTTGTCGTTCAGAATTTCGACAGCGATATTCATGTGCCCCAACAATTGACCTTCGTCTGTGTAGACCAACGTCGGATCCCATCCCAGCTCTCGAACTTTGCCAAGGTCATGTAGCAAAACACCAATCAACAACAATTCGCGATTCACATTCTGATAATGATCGCACAGTTTGTTGGCAACTTCCGCCATACTCACAACATGTTCCAACAGCCCCCCCACATAAGCGTGATGAGCTTTGACTCCCGCTGGAGCACTACACAAATCATCCATCAACGCTTGATCATTCATGAAACATGAAACAAGCACCTTCAACTTGGGGTCTGAAATGGTGTTCAACAGTTCGTTCAGCCGAGTCAACAGTTCTCCCACATTGGCTTGTGGCTGTGATTGAAAATCTTCTGGATCATAGCCGCCGTTTGCCGAATCGATGAACGTCACGATCATCTGCAACCCACCCTGATACAGCTGAACCTTGCCCTTCACATGCACCATGTCACCCACAGAAAGATGCTGCATCTTTTCTTCGCTGACATTCCACATGAGTCCGCTGATGGTGCCCGTTTTGTCTCTGAGCTGAGCCAACAAATACAAATCGGCATTGCGATTCGCACGAAGCTGCTTGTCCGCCAATAGGAAAACTTCATTAACATTGGATCCGTCGGACAGGTCAGTGACGTAGGTGCGAGTCATCTCAAGCTTTCTGGGTCGTGCCAATTTTAAAAGCGAGTCAGTTTAGCAGACATCACCGGAAGTGTGACCAACAACAGCAATTCCTAGCGAACTTCCCACAGTCACGCAGGAAAGTGTTCTGCAAAAGCCACGAACGGAAATCTGTCGCGCAGTTTGTCACAATGAAACGCGGGCAAAACGTCACGAAGAATCACTCATCCCGAAGCAACT
>CAYTUE010000034.1:14106-18505 GCA_964441085.1 uncultured Planctomycetaceae bacterium | reverse complement strand
CTTCCACCACAACTACGTTCACGTTCACGCACGCACGCAGGTCGATCTCCCACGACCTGCTGGGATTCCAGACGTCATGCTCACTTCGTTTATTCGTCAGCTTGACGATGTCGCTTATTACGAGCCGCCTTGCGTTCAGCCGCAGTCGGACGTTTTTTTTCCTCAGCAACAATTTCATCACCCGCCTTCGATTCGCCTCGCTGAGCATGCTTTGTGCGACTTCGCCGACGACGACGGTTTTTGCGGCCCACTTCTTCCCGTTCCTGCTCTTCCACCTGAGCCACCGTCAGCGGTTCGGGCTCTCGACCATCTTCCAAAATCTGAAAGCCAATCAAACGTTCGATTTCCTGCAACCGATCTTTTTCTTCGGGACAGCACAACGTGATCGCGATCCCCCGACTGCCTGCTCGCCCCGTTCGTCCAATGCGATGAATGTAGGTTTCGGGTTCCGGTGGCAGCTCGAAGTTATAAACATGAGTCAAGCCTTCCACGTCGAGACCTCGGGCCGCCAAATCAGTGGCTACCAAAATCGGATTTTTGTCGTTGCGAAATCGATCTAAGACTCGAGTTCTCTGATTCTGAGACAGATTTCCATGCAACGCTTCGGCGGGAATTTTTTCACGCTTTAAATAGTCGGCAACAGAATCTGCTCCTCGCCGAGTTCTCATAAAGACAATCGCTTGCCCCACCGTGCCATCATTTAAGAGTTCAACCAACATTGGTTTCTTCTGTCGATGAGACGCATGGATGACTCGCTGATCAATCAGTTCAACACTGATGTCTTTCGGAGTCACATTCACATGCACGGGGTCATGCAACATGGCTTCCCCAAGACTCGCCACTTTGGGAGGCATCGTGGCAGAAAAGAACATTGTCTGACGACGAATTGGCAGCAGCTTAGTGATCTTTTTCAGGTCGGGAAGAAATCCCATATCCATCATACGGTCTGCTTCATCAACCACAAAAACTTGCAATCGATTCAGATAAATCTGCCCCTGCTGAATCAAATCAATCAGCCGCCCAGGAGTTGCCACCAAAATATGCACGCCAGCCTGCAAAGCATCGACCTGCTTGCCCTGCCCCACTCCACCGTAAATCAACACGTGAGACAGATTTAAGTTCTGACCATAGGTTTCAAAGCTGTCGCCAATTTGCATGGCGAGTTCTCGAGTCGGAGCCAGAATCAACGCCAACGGGCGTTTCGCTACCGTCTTAGGATTTCCAGAAGCCAAGTGATTTAACAAAGGAAGAGCAAACGCAGCCGTCTTACCGGTTCCCGTTTGAGCCACTCCAAGAATGTCTCGACCCTCTAACGCTGCGGGAATCGCTTGCTGCTGAATGTCCGTCGGGATGTCATACCCTGCGGTTGCAATCGCATCCTTGAGCTCACTCAACAGATCCAAGTCAGTAAATTTCATCGTGTCAGACATAGTTTCACCGTGTTGAGCCACAAACGCTGTCGCGTCTTGCAAAATCAGGTTTGGGGAGATGATTTCGCTCCACCAAACGTTTTCGTCGACACTCTGAGGAACAATTCAGGGATTAAGAATCAATCTTCTTCAAAGAATGGCCCATCCCAGCCGAAATTTTCTTCAGATTCCTACTTCTCACTGGCCACCACGGCCCGAAGCAGAAACAATAGCAAGAGCTGATTCCCTGCGTGATCACATTCGCGTATTGAAATACGTTTCCTGACAACCCAGATACAAGATTCCCAAAATGCAATCTTCCAACCCAGCCCTAAGCGACAACGTCTTTCAGAATTTCGAAAGTTATGGCGACACAACCGTCATGACAGTTTCCGGCACGGTCACAAAGACCCTGATCGCGTTGGCACTGTGCCTGCTCACAGCAGGTTTTACATGGAACACCTTTGAACAAGCGGGCGGAGCAGCAGTCGGTGCTCAGGCTTCTGCAGCCATCATGCCTTATCTGCTGGGTGGTTTGGTAGTCGGGCTGATCGCTTCCATCGTCACCATGTTCAAACACACATGGGCACCCATCACAACTCCGATTTATGCTCTCGCCGAAGGATTTTTCCTAGGTGGCATTTCGGCAATTATTCAGGCTCAGTTTCCTAACGTCCCGATTGCCTTCCAAGCCTTAGGCCTCACCTTCGGAACAGCCGCTGTAATGTTAGTCGCCTATCAAACAGGCTTGATTAAAGTCACCGACAAACTGCGATCTGGAATCGTGGCGGCCACGGGAGCCATCGCTCTGCTTTACATGGTTTCGATCGGCATGAGCTTTTTCGGAATGCGAATGCCCTACATCCACGATTCAGGAATGATCGGCATCGGCTTCAGCATTTTTGTCGTTGGCTTAGCTGCATTCAACTTGCTGCTGGATTTCGATCTCATCGAAAACTTGTCTCACCAACGAGCTCCCAAACACATGGAATGGTACGGAGCATTCGCCTTGATGGTCACTTTGGTTTGGCTGTACATCGAAATCTTGCGTCTGCTTGCCAAGCTAAATCGTCGAGACTAAGCGTGTGCCGCATCCGGCTTTCTGTTGACGGTTCCGAATTTCTGTCGTCGGGCTCTGTGAGCCCGATCCCAACGCGAGCGATCACAACACAATCGGCCTCAAAGAGGCCGACGACAGAATCACTCGCAAAACCCCAAGGCCTACCATGAACCGACATCAAATCGCAACTGCCGCCGTCGCTATTTTCGTTGGCATCACTTCACTGCATGCAGACGATTGGGCTCAATGGAACGGTCCCACATCAGACGGGGTGGTCGCGGACAAAGACATTCTGACCGTCATCCCCGAAGACGGATTAAAGAAACTGTGGTCGGCTCCCGTCAGTCTTGGGTTTTCAGGCCCCGCCATCTCCAACGGCAAAGTCTACGTCACCGACTACGAAATGACGTCTGGCAAAATCACCAACGATCCAGGTCGGCGAGACAAACTGACAGGCTTTGAACGAGTTCACTGTTTTGATGGAACCACCGGAAAGAAAATCTGGAGCCACAAATACGATCGCCCCTATGCCGTTTCGTATCCTGGTGGTCCTCGAGTTGTCCCGACAATTCACGATGGGTTGGTGTACACCATTGGCGCAGAAGGAACTTTGGTTTGCCTCGACGCCGAGACTGGAAAGCCACAGTGGCAACACGACTATGCCAAAGAATATCAAGCCACCACTCCCATTTGGGGGCATTCAGCTTCTCCACTGATTGAAGGCAGCAATCTGATTTGCATGGTCGGAGGCCCCGGTAGCCTTGTCGTTGCCTTTGATCTGAAAACAGGCAAAGAACAATGGAAAGCACTGTCAGCCGATGACACAGGCTATTGCCCTGTCTCGATCATCGAACATGCTGGAGTTCGCCAAATGCTGGTGTGGAGTCCCACCACGGTTTACAGCCTGAACCCAGAAACTCGAAGTATCTACTGGCAACAAACCCTGAAACCGGGCTATGGCATGTCCATTCTGCCTCCGATGAAAGACGGAAACAAACTGTTCGTCACGGGCGAAAGCAGCACCTGTGCGATGTACGAGTTAACATCAAATCCCCCCAACGCAAAACTGCTTTGGAAAGGAACTCCTCGGAATTCAGTGTATCTGGCAACATCGTCTGCCATCTTCGAAGACGGCCACATGTACGGAGCCGACATTCGCAGCGGAGCTTTCGTGTGTGCCACAGCAGAAGACGGCACTCGGCTGTGGCAAACAACGGAACCCACATCAGGCAAAAAGGGCAAGAAAGCTCCTAACCACACATCAGCCTTTATCCTAAAGATCGATCAACGATATCTGCTATTCGCTGATAATGGCGACATGATTTCCGCGACAATCACTCCCGAAGGCTACAAAGAAACAGGACGCTTTCAGGCAATCGAACCAACAGAAGAGATCTACGGCCGAACTTTGGTTTGGACCTACCCCGCCGTTGCCAATAAAAAGCTGTATCTTCGTAACGACAAAGAAGTGGTTTGCTACGACCTGAGTCCTCAATAACACTTCAGGTGTCGACCCGGTCTGCACTGCTGTAAATTTGCATTTCTGTCGTCCACATTTCCGTCGTCGGCTTCTGTGAGGCCGATGGCGATCGCTCGGGCTCACAGAGCCCGACTACAAAAACGCAACGACAAAAACAGGACGATCAATACCGAGGCAACGTGGTGTCAATTTCCTGAGCCCACACATCAATGCCCCCCGTCATGCTCAACGGATTTTCGAAGCCCTGCCCTTTCAACCACATGGCAACATTCAAACTGCGGCCTCCGTGGTGACAGTGAATCACCACTTTGCTGTTCTTGTGTTCTTCGATCTCACCCACTCGAGTTTGAATTTCGCTCATCGGCAACAAGCTTGCTCCGTCAATCTTCACAGTGTCGTATTCTGCTTGTTCACGACAATCAATGAAGACAAAATCTTCTTTAGCATCCA
>CAYTUE010000034.1:0-14006 GCA_964441085.1 uncultured Planctomycetaceae bacterium | reverse complement strand
GATGCTGCAAGAACGGCTGCTGCCGCTGTATCCTTTGCTACTTTCGCCAATGGATTGAACTCAGGCGACACCAGATCCACAACAGCTTCGACTGCCGTATTCATCAACTCGGCCATCCACACCAAGCCGATTGCCAATACCAACAAAGCCCAGTCCAATCTTGAAACCTGCAACCAGACCGCCACAACAATGACGGCCACCGTGGCGACCAAATGCACCCAAACGCTGCGTTCACGCCGAATGGCATACCACCAACCTTCCAACGCATAGCCCATGCTATGGATCAATGCCTTAAAAAGTGAATCATGTTTCGGCTTCATAGGAACTTCAAATTTCTGGTCTCGTAGCAGACTGCGATCCACACTCAAACGTCATCCGGAATGCCCACAATGATCTGAAGACTCGTTTTCGACATTGAAAAGCGACTTGTCATTACCGCCTGACTCACCACAATCGTCTCCATCGACATCTCATTCAAGCCCAACCACGTCCAAGAATTCATTTATGAAAATTGCCATCACCGGAGCCACGGGATTTATTGGTCGCTACATCGTTCGCAAGCTCAATGCAAAAGGACAAGATTGTCGTTGCTGGTATCGATCAGAATCTCGCTGCTTTGATTCTGCCACCGACGGGACAACAATCGACTGGATTCCTGGTGAATTGGGCAGCACAGCCGCCTGCGAAGACCTGCTGAAAGGCTGCGATGCCGTTGTCCATTCTGGACTACATCGAGCAGGAGACAAATTCCAAGGTGGCGAAGGAAACGTTGAAGAATTTGTGCAGAAGAATGTTCTGGGCAGCATTCAGTTAATTGAAGCCGCCCGAGCAGCCAAAGTCAGCAAGTTCGTGTTTATCAGCACCTGTGCGGTCCACGACAAGATCTTGAACGACCGACCGTTAGATGAATCTCATCCGCTGTGGATGACAACTCATTACGGAGCCCACAAAGCGGCCGTCGAACAGTTCGTCCACAGCTATGGATTTGGAATCGGCTTCCCAATCGTGGCTTTACGACCGACAGGTGTCTATGGGCTGCATCACAAACCTGAACGCAGCAAGTGGTACGATATCGTGCAGAACATCGCAGCAGGAAACGACGTGGATTGCAGCCGAGGCGGCAAAGAAGTTCACGCCGCAGACGTAGCGGAAGCCACTGATATCTTGCTACATTCACACGGAAACGCGGGCGAAGTTTACAGCTGCTACGACCGCTACATTTCCGAACATGAAGTGGCCACAATCGCAAAACAAATCACAGGCAGTTCCGCCACGATCAATGGGAACGTGCCAGCCCCCAAGAATCAGATCGTGAGTGATAAAATTCGAGGCTTGGGGATGCAGTTTGGTGGAGACGATTTACTGACTTCCACCGTTCAAGACATTGTGAACAGCTTGTAGGTCTTGCTACCAGAATCGGCTCGCTCATAGACCTGAACCCATTGCGTCCTTTGCATGCCCCCATTGCAACTGCACCTCTTAGGCTCCTTTGAATTCATCCGATGCAGCAGACTGAGACTTTGAAGGTGCAGCTGATTTCTGCTGTATGCTTTGCTCCAAGTCTTCCGTAAACCGATTTGCAAGACTCAACCCAAAACCTCGCTTGGTTAAAAACACGACACCGTCGATCAACGAAACTTGACGAAGGATTTTCGGCAAATCCATTCCTTCGAACCGATTTCCAAACTCATCCAGTTCAACTCGCTCGGCTTTCTTCAACGCCAGTCGTAACACCTTGGCACATTCAGCCACTTCAATTTGCTTCACGTCTTCGACGCGCTGATACAAGTACCAGCTGGTCCAGAACAGTCGAGGCACAATCAGCAGCACTCCTAAAATTCGTTCAAGAATCGACCGCTCGACTTCTAAGCTGCCAAGAGCAAACGTCCAGCATGCAGACATCGTCGGCGCAATGCGGATCTTCACCGATTTTCCGTCAACAGTGCCTTTATGCGAACTGTCCTTTAAGATTTTGGGAGACACAAGCCAAGTGAAAAACCCCATACTTCCAAAGGTGATCAACGGAATCAAAATGCCCGTCACAGTGCCATAGGCAGCGCTAAAAATCGCATACAACAGCCCCGCTTCAATGACAAAGCCAATCAGGCCCAACGCAATCATCGAAGCCATGGCGGCGTACACAAGCTTGACTTGAATATCCGCTTTACTCCGGATCCACTGATGGAATTGTTCTTTCTTCATAGGTCTCAGGATACCGAAGGTCGGTGTTGATTCACAACAAGAAGGTCTAGATTCTGGCCAATCAGAACCCGGCAATGAGCCACCCACTCGTACGGCAGACCAACAACCGTCGCCCACTACCCAATGATTTCACGGCGGTGATTGACATAGTCCCAAACCACATACCGATCCAGATCTTTTCCAGCCGTAAAAAACACTCGCCCTCCCGTACTTTCCGCCAGTCGGTGAGCAAACTGAATGTCTTCGTGAGACTGAGACCAACTGGGTAACAGAAAAACATTGATCGTAATGTCTTCTCGATTGCACAACATGCCTTCTCGCATCGTCGCCTGTTCCGTTTCCGGGTCGGGCGGATACAGCATCAACAAATCACTGCCTTCAAAATGAGCCGTCGGTAGGCCGTCGGTAATCAGAACCACTTGGCGGTTCGGAGTATCCTGCAGTGAAAGAAACTGACGAGCCAGCGTCATGCCATGCTGAATGTTGGTGAAGTGAGGAGGAATATGAACTTCACTCATTTCTTCGCGACTCATGTCCGCTCGAAGCCTCACCACCGGATCGGTGACGGTTGGAATCTTGGGCATCAAGGAAAGTAGGTTTCCCGCAGGCACCACTTTGGCAAAGGTGGCCACTTCGATAAAACGTAAAAAGTCGCCGGGGAATTCTCCCGTGATCAATCCGTTTAACGCCAACGCCATCTTCTTAACGTTGATATACTGGCCGTCGTACCGCATCGAACCGCTCATATCCATCAACACCACAGTGGCACACTTGGGATGATTGCGAGTTTGATGAATTTCAATATCGTCCTGATGTAACCGAAGAGGTCGTTTGTCAGGCTGCCTCAACATTGCGTTAATCATGGTTTGAGGAATATCCATTTGAGCCACAGAATCCCCAAATTCGTACGGACGCGTTCTTTGAGTCTCAACCGCCCCTTCACCATCCACCGCATTCTGATGGCGACCAGATTTCGATGCCTTCAGGTCGCTAAAAATTCGATCCAGCAGTTTGCCTTGAAACAGCTTGTAGGCTTTCGGCGACAAATGAACTTGCCCATCCTGGCCCGTGATGCCTTGGTTCTCCATCACGTCTTTTAAGTACTGCTGAACTTGTTCCTGAAACTGCTTCATATTTTCGATCGCTTCGGAATCGGCGAACTCCGAAAGGTCATCCAAATCGATGATGGCCAGTTGAGCATTCTCTTTAGAATCTTCAAGCTGCTTCAATAATTCTTCGATCCGCTTTAGTTCGTCCAGAATTTCAATCGCTTCTGGAATGCTTAGAGATTTCTTGCCGGTGAAATCCCAGTTTGAAGCCAGATAATCCACTTGGTATTTTTCGCCCAGCGATTCCATGACTCGTAAAATACCAGAAGCAAACTTCGGGTCGTTACGTTCGGCTTGGTACCACAGATGCTCAAGCTGATAAATTTGCTCGTCTCGGATGGCTCGGTTGAAGGCCTTCTGTTGCTTTCCGTTCGGTCGAGTCGTCGCAGCGTCCTTGCGGAGCTTCTTTTCTACTTTCTTACTGACAGAATCGGTTTCGTATGTTTCTAAAATTTTCTGGCGGCGTTCTTCCAGCATCGCAATCAGTTGATCCAGAGACGGGCCTAGGCCTGCAAACTGACCGGGATCGAGTTTGATGGCATTGGCAATTTCTTCTTCCGAAAATTCTCGCAAGGAACCAAACTGCAGCATGTGATCGAACACAGGAGATACCAGATCTGGAGCATCTTCAGACGCAGACGGAAACTTAAAAGGATCGAATTTCTGATAAGTGTGAATGATTCCGCCGCGGTTAATACGTTTTTCGTCGGTCATCAGGTATTGCCTTTTGCATAAGTTGAACCGCATTATACGCGAGAACTCGGCTTCGTCCGCCTATCGATTTGAACGAACGTCATGCCCGCCAATTTAACTCCCATGTACTACAAGGCCGAACGAGACTTTCGGCGGGCTCAAACCCTGCTGGAACAGTTTGAATGCCTACAGTTAATGCTCAAACTGCTGCCAAAACACAAAGGCACAGACAAACTGCAAGCTGAAATTCGAGCCCGCATCAGTGACGCCCGAAAACGACTGCTCAAACAACAAAATGCTCCTAAATCTGCCGTTGGACCGAAATTTCCGAGACAAGGTGCAGGCCGAATTGTGATTTTAGGAGCCCCAAATTCCGGCAAAAGCCGGCTTCTCAGCGAACTCACAGACGCCAATCCAGAAGTTGCCGAATTTCCATTTACAACAATCCATCCGACTCCTGGCATGATGTCGATTGCAGGCCTTCAAGTGCAGCTCATCGACACACCAGCGATCACTGAAGGCAGTCTTTCGCCATGGCAGCTGAATTTGGTTCGCACGGCTGATGCAATCGTGTTGACAATGGATGGTTCTAACGACGACGCTCCTGTAGAAACTGCCGCCGTAATCAATGAACTTGCTGACCGAAAAACGGTACTGAACGACAGAACGGGTTTCGATGAATCTGATTTTTCTATCGTCAATGTCAGAACCGTGCTGCTTGCGACTCGCACGCCAAATCATTGTGAAGACTGGCCCATTCGCCTTCAGTTTTTAAAAGACTTGGTTCAGATCCCTTTTCAGATATTGCAAGTCGACTGGGACGATCAAGCACAATCGCAACAAATCAACGTCAAAGAAATCGTGTTCCAACAGCTTGATGTGCTGCGAATCTTCACAAAAAAACCGGGAGAAGAACCTGACCTGCAAACTCCTCTCGCTGTTGCCCGCAATGCCACCGTCATGGATCTCGCGCTGCAGATTCACCAAGATCTGGCCGAAACTCTTCAATATGCTCGACTTTGGCGGCACCAACAACACGACGGTCAAATCATTGGGGCAGACTACCGCCTTCGCGATCAAGACATAATTGAACTACACTGTTAAGCCACACGATTGTCCAGCACCAGCACACCGTGCATGTTGGTCAACAAAATAAAACAAGTTGAACATTTTTGAGACCGCATTGCGTGGCCATTTTGCCCTAGCAGACCATTAAATTATCTGAAATTCCTATGAGGCTTTTAACATCACTTCCCGAACAGCAACCGGCCATGAAACTGGTTGCCTATTTGGCCGTCGAAGGAATTCAGACGACATTAGAAGATGACGATGGAACTTGGGAAATCTGGGTTCATGACGATGATGATCAAGAACAATCCAAAGCAATCCTAGAAGAGTATCAGCAAGACCCTCACCACGAACGGTATGCCAAAGCCGAACGCAAAGTTCGCAACACTTTGCAAGAAGTAGACCGCATCGTTGAAACAAAACAAAAGCTCGAAGAGCGATTACGAAAACGATGGTCTGGTTCGTGGTGGCACTGCTACCCGGCCACCTACATCCTGATTGGACTGTGCATTCTGGTCGTTTTTGTTTCTTCAAAGCCACAAGCTCCTCGTGGCATGATGCTGTTGCCGCTTTGCAACAAGCCAAAATCAGCTGTCGTTGAAAAACTGACCATCCTTCCGCAAGAACTTGTCGACGAAAATGGACAAAAAATCCCCATCGATTTTTTGTTTCGTCTTTGGCCTCGAGAAGGAGCAGGTGCGTCCGGCATTCTTCGATTCTCGCTCTTTCGGCTTGGCATCACCGCAGAATCCATTTGGTTTACTTTATCCAGCGGTGAAATTTGGAGACCCATCGGCCCCGCCTTTTTGCACTTCAGCCTCATGCACATTTTATTCAACATGATGTGGCTCAAAAATCTGGGAGAAGCCATCGAGTTCGAACGAGGAACGTCCAAATTTCTTTTGCTGTGTTTCATCATCGCCGTCGTTTCCAACGTCGCTCAACTGTGTTGGTCAGGCCCCAACTTTGGAGGCATGTCGGGAGTTGTCTTTGGACTCGTCGGCTACATATGGATGAAGGGCAAAACTCAACCACAACTTGGCATCGGGATGACTCACCAGTCGATCACATTCGCCATTTTGTGGCTCGTATTGTGCATGACGGGCACCTTCGGAGCCATCGCTAACGCGGCTCACCTAATCGGATTTCTCACCGGCATCGTGATCGGGGCACGCCAAGCAATCTACAAGAAACTGCCGTTCATCAACTGATTCAAACTATATCAAATTCACTCGCCGGCCGTTTAACTCCATTTCACAAGTGGCACGATCGAAAGAAGACTGATGCAAACAACGCGACGTGAATTACTTTACGCTGGAGCGATCGCTGGAGGGCTGTGCTTGAAAAATCAAATCTATGCACAATCCAATCAGTCCGACAAGCATGTTGTCCTACTGGGTGATTCTATTTTTGACAACAAAATCTACGTTGGAACCAGCCCAGCTGTCATCGATCAGGTTCGTTCAACCTTGGGCAATCAATGGAAGGCCACTTTGCTTGCGGTGGACGGCAACGTAACAAATGACGTCGTTCGGCAAATGCAAAAGCTGCCTGAAACAGCAACTCATCTTGTCATTAGCGTTGGCGGCAATGATGCTCTCGTCAACCAAGCTATTCTGACAGGACAGGATTCCAGTGCAGCGGCCACCTTTCTTAAGCTGTCAGAAATACAGCAAACGTTTGGAACACGGTACGAAACAATGATCAAACAAGTGTTGAGCCAAAACAGGCCAACCGCTGTGTGTACGATCTACGACCCAAACTTCGCGAACTCACAACAAAACCAAATCGCTTCAGCCGCTCTTTCTGTGTTCAATGATCGGATCACGCGAACCGCATTTGCTCATGGAATCCCCGTCATTGATCTGCGTTTGCTGTTTACAGGCAAGCAAGACTACGCAAATCCGATTGAACCTGGTCCTCAAGGCGGTGCCAAGATCGCCAAACAGATTCAACAGATCCTACTGCATCATGATTTCACGCGCAAACAATCAGTGATCTATCCAGCCGCCAAGTAGCCCCTTGCCTGATAGAAAGGGGGAACCGTGGCGGATACTGGACTGATCCCTTCAGCAGCTGGCTATTGTTTAGAAGTGGCTCTTAATTCCAATTCGTCCAACCCACCTGATTCTTCAAAGGGGCGAACACTGCGGTACCAAGTGCCCCAAGTCTTGAAGGCTTTTGTTCGCCACGCATTGGCAATCTTCAACCTTGTTTTGTCATCAGCCAATTCAGCTCCTGCAAAGGGAGTCAACGTAATTCCAAAACCGTTGGGTTTTCGGGACAGATAACGTAGGGCATCTAAGGCTTGAACATTCACATCGATGTTCGGATCGCGAAGGCCTTTTAAGATATCAGGAACCAGTGCAAAGTCCCCCGTCCGCCCTAAGGCAAAGTAAGCAGCGATACGGTTTTGAGCATCAGGATGCTTGCGAAGTTTCTTCAGCAGATCCAGCTGACCAATCAGTTCTTCACGAGACCCAAAGGCAATTTTTTCGGCAACCGCTTCTGCGTCGATGCCGTCTAACTGTTCAAAATCCACATCCTGCATCTGAGCCAAAAGCTCATCCAACGGGCCCAATTCTTTTTTCTTTTTCTTCTCGCGCAAGTCATCCAAGTGCCCACCAGCCTGAAGCCCAGACGCGTATTGCTGTTCAATGATTAATTTCGTTGTTCTCAGGAAGTAGAGAATTGCAAAGCTGGTCGCAATATTTTGGCCATTGAAAGATGTCCAACTCCCATCCTTTGCTTGCAGTGTCAACAAACCATTTCCGTATGCTGTAAACCAATCTTGGCCAGCAAACGTGGCAATATTGTTCAACGCCAAACCTCGTTCTAAAGCGTAGTAAAAGTAGATCTTGCTCAGTGAATTGGGAACAGGGCTATACCGTACCTCATTCCATTTGAGCGCTCTGCCAATCCCTCCCTCGATCGCTCCTCGACCTAGGACGGGTGAGTAGTCAGGAAAATCACCATCCGACTTTACAGAAGCATCCGTTGGGTCATCTTGCGATAAGACACCAAACTTTGCTTTCGGCTTCTCTTTCTTTTCCAACTTGGATCCGAACAGCATATTACGAACAATCCCTAGACTGCCTGAAGCAGCAATAGACATCGTTGGAGTGGACCGACCTTTGCCGTCACCAATACTCTGGCCGGGACGATATGCCCAGCCGCCATCTGGGTTCATGTTCTTCAAATGCCATTCGGCACACCGGTCCAGCACCCGTGGTTGAATGCGGCACCCCGCCACTTTACCCGACCAAAGAGCCAGCAATGCATATTGTGCCATACTTGTGTCACCGGCTGCTTTTTGGTTATCAGCAAATGATCCATCTGGACGTTGAACCGAAGCAACGTAGTCGGCAATTTCTTGAAGAGCTTGAAAGTTGGCCTCTTTGTCGACAGCAGAAAGCAACAGCGCATCAACCCCAGCGTAATACAAATGGTCGTAGCCAACAGTAGAGTAAGCTCCTGTTGTCGCTCGCTCACGAGCAGCCGCAATTCCATTTCGCACATGCCCTTCTGACTTTGGCACGCCAGCTTTCAGTAAGGCATAGGCCACCAAAGTTTCTTCTTTTTCGGCGATTCTTTCACGTCCTTCGAGGAACTCGACGCCTCGCCGAACTGCAGCATCAAATTTTGAGTTGCCAGTCGATTTGAAATCTGCCAGAACGCTAGGCGCCATGACACTCAACAAAACAAGGGTCATCAGAGTTTTCAACGCAACACCTTTTTCCTGAAATCAGCGGTCTAAGAGCGTTCCGAGTTTACCCGTACAACTCCAAATTCGCCAGACTTAAATCAGGGCAAAGACACTCCCAATTCCAAATGAGAGGATCGAAAAAGGCGAGTCGCAGCAAACCCCGCCTACAATCAGTGACGTTCGCTTACTTCAGTCTCAGAAATCAGGTGAATCAATCGATCCATCTGCGTGATGGAGTCTTCATGGGATTGCAAATATTTTCGATTCGTTTGTCGAGCCTGAATCCGCAAATCAGGCTGTTCGATGAGATCTTCAAGCATTCGCTGAAGTTGCTCGCTCGAAGATCGATCTACAAAAAAGGCTGAAAAACCGCCTTCCTCCATAGCTCGATATTCAGCAGACTCAGCGAGAACCGGAACACCGCCTGCTGCTGCAGCCTGAAGTACGCTGGACGACCGCATATCCCCTCGCCCCAATAATGACACGGAGATGTCGGCAATTGAAAAGAGTTGACTGCAATGTTGAAGCGGAATATTGCCGTCAATCAGCTGAAAACGATCCAGCAGTCTGGCCGAGCGTAAACGCTTTCGAGCCTCTGCAACAAATTTCTCTGTTCCGGCACCACCGAGCAAAACGAAGTGTGCTTTCGGACATTTCAAGCCCACGTCAATAAAGGCGTCAAGTGCTTCAAAAGCCCCCCACAGTGGTAGAAAGCGACGGCAATTCATGATCACGACTGCGTCATCAGGAAAACTCAGTTCGGACAGCAACGCTTGGCGAGTAACCGCTGTTGCCCTGCCAAACATCTTAAGATCCACTCCCCACGAAACGGCTTTGACACGGTTAGGTATCGCCCCCAGATGGTCTACCAAATACTTGGCAGCACGAGTTGAAGTCGGAACAACAAGATCACATTTGCGAACCGCTTTCTTTACGAGGTGTTTGATAAATGGAGACGTCTCAGCAGAATAAAAGATGTCGGCACCCCAAGGAAATAGAATCCGAGGAATCCCATCACACTTCGCCGTTGCATACCCGTATGCGGCTGCTTCCTGCCCAAACACAAGATCTGGGCCAATTGCTCTTACAGCTGCCGAGCAGGAAAACGAATCCCAAAACGCATCAACCCAAAAATGCTCCCAAGGTTCAGGAGCCTGCTTTCCAGTCGCACTTTGATAGCGACGCAAAAACCACTTCGGCCAACTCCGTTCCACCCACCGCAATAAAGGATTCACACAACGGAATAACTTTAGAGCCGTCGATCGATAATCATGGCAACAAACAATTGGCACTCGCGAATCAAACGGCTCTGCTTTGTGATTGCGAGTGACCACGGTGACGTGAATTCCGCGTCGAACCCATTCAAGACTCAACGCCCGAACAAAAATACTATCACACTCGCCAAGGATGACGGCACTGTGAAAAGATGTTGTAGTCATGCGATTGGGCCACGGAAATCATGAACAATGCGTACAGAATCTGGCGTAAGCCTCTGTTTCAAAATCGCTTGTTTCACCTCTCCCGCATTCTTCACCGCCGACCGAATTACATCAGCAATTTTTTCGATCTGACCACTCGTTGTGCGGGTTCCTGTTGGCAGCACCAACACTTCGTCACTTAGGTGCTCGGTAACTGGTAGTTGAACAGACGGCAATCGACTTTCTGGATTCCTTTGGTATGCATCCATCCGATGTAGGCCCGGGTAAAAGTATCGGCGAGCCATCACGTTCTCAGCATGCAAGCAGCACACCAGCTGATCTCTGTTTAAGGGGCACACAGATGGATCTACCATCGCAACGGCATACTGATAATTCGAGACTTGATCTGCACGAGGAACAAACATGCTTAGGCCATCAATCTCCTTTAGTGCCGTTCGATAGTGTTCAAAATTCGCTCGATTGATCTCTACGAAATGCGGAAGACTATGTAGTGATGTCAAGCCCATGGCGGCAGACAGTTCATTCATCTTGCCGTTGATTCCAACATCGACGACATCATCTGACCTCCGGAAACCAAAATTTCTCATGAAACGTAGCTGTTCAGCCAGTTCATCATCGTTGGTCACAACCGCCCCTCCTTCGCCAGATTGGACAAACTTGGTGGCATGAAAGCTGAATACTTCGCAACGCCCAAAACTTCCGATTGGCCGCCCCTTCAAACGGCACCCAAATGCGTGAGCAGCATCATACATCAGCGTCAAATCATGTTTTGCCGCAATTCGAGCAAGGGATGGAGTATCGCATGGAACCCCCCACAGATGTACGCCAATGATGCCAGATGTTTTTGACGTGATGCAACGCTCTACAGCCTCGACGTCCAAGGTATGAGTCACCGGATCGACGTCACAAAAGACCGGCCGAACTCCTTGCCACGAAAGTGCATGAGCCGTGGCAACAAACGTAAAGGAAGGTACGATGACTTCTCCGGTAAGCCGACATGCTCTTACAGCTGCCTGCAATGCAAAAGTGCCGTTTGCCATCGCGATGCAATGCTTAACACCACTGATCTTGGCAATTTCAGCCTCAAACTGTTGCACTAATGGCCCATTGTTAGTCAACCAATTTCGGTCAAGAACGTCGTTGATGAGCGATAGAAACTGTTCTCGACTTCCTTGATTTGGCGCACCAACATGCAGCGGCTCTTCAAAAGATGCCGAGCCGCCCAAAATGGCAATTCGTTGTTTAATTCGATCGTTTCCTAAAAAAAACGTGAATTCTTACAGACCGTGTCAGCAGCCATCGTGGCGTGATAGCCACAATTTCACTGCATTTTCCTGTGTCACTTCCTATAGTACGGCGAAACACGGAGGAATACATAAATGAGAATGCAGAATCTGTATATCTGGGGAATTGGTAGCCATGCAAAGGTCATCGCCGAGGCCGCCAAACAAGGCTGGCAATCCAAATTCTTCATCGACGAGTCTCGATCCGAGTCCTCAGACGAATTTCTTTCTGGCCTCCAAGACACTAAGGAAATGCTCAAAGGGCATCCCGGAAACCTGATTCTGGGCTTCGGCCAATTGGCAGGACGAAGAACAATGATCGATGATCTCCAGCAAGAAAACATTCGCTTCGCAACCGTCGTTCACCAGCACGCCATTGACCTTGGCTCAGACATTGGACTGGGAACATTTATGGCAGCGGGAGCAATCGCCGGCGTCGATGCGATCATTGGCAATCACTGCGTCATCAACACGGCTGCATCCGTCGATCACGATTGCGTATTAGGAAGCAACGTTCACGTTGCTCCGGGGGCTCGTCTTTGTGGGAGAGTCAATGTCGGCCATGATACACTTATTGGAGCAGGTGCCGTCATCTTGCCAAGGGTCACTATCGGGCACAACTGCACCATCGGGGCAGGGGCAACTGTCCTTTGTGACGTACCTCCAAACACAATAGCTGTTGGAATCGTCAAAAATCTTGCTCACTGACAAGAACATCTTGGCAACGCTGAAAAAGCTTAGAACGATGAAGATGTTCTGAAAACGCCAAGCCAGATTAAGTCCAGTCTGCGCGTCTCGACCAAACGATTAGGTAGCCGGGCAACTGAACCAAAAACGTGACACCCATAATCCCAGCGACGATTCCGTTGATGCCATAAGACGTCCCCGCCAGATACAAGACAATCGCCATCACGGTGTTTGAAGTCACCGCGTAACGAAAGAAATAATCCTGCTTGTGGGCAAATCCAAAGACACTCATACAGTGGCACGTATGCATCACCAAACTCGCAGCCCCTAAGGCAACGATTTGGTACCACGGCAAAATTCCAGCAACAATCCGATGGCCAAGCGACCAGTCCAGCTCTTCTAACAACATCAACGAAACAACAAAGCCTGACAGCAAGACAAACAACAAGCCGAGTGAAACCTTTAAGCTGTGTGCCCATAATGATAACGCGGCTTCAGAATGACGTAGAGACAACAATCGCCCGATTTCAGGTCGGTTCGAATCAATCCAAGATCCACATACGGATCGGACGGTATTGACAACATACCAACTCATCCCCCAACGCCCCGCCTCGCCGCCGCCAACAAACACAACAAGCCCGGGCATACTTGTCGCAAGCCAAGTCAATGGTCCTTGAATCCCAACTCGTATCTGAAGAGGTAAGACTTCGGTTCGCCACGAAAAAGAAGCACTCGAAGCAGACGTTTTTAAGACAGAAAAGAAGCCTCGATAGACCCACAGTGCAATCCAACCATCCATCAACAAAGTGACGACGGCGGCACCAATCAAACACCACAAACCAAGTTCCATCCAGAGACAGCCCCAGACGATCACAGAACCTAAAATCGCTTGAGCCAAACGGCAACGACTTAAGAATCGAATCTGGCCACAGCCCTCGAGAATCCCAATCATCGGAGCTAAGCTCAGATGTAGCCCACAAACGATCGAAAAACAGATCCATTGGGAATGCCAAGTGATGACTTCACTTGATTGTCGAGACTCTAAAGTGTGTAAGCCAGTGGCTCCTACAATCAGCACAAAAATGGCGCTCGCAAGAGCATACCATCTAAGTGACTTCTGAAGCAGGCTGCCGAGTCGTGTGATTGATTCAGTAGGCCCAGTCAGGACCCTGTTCTCATACTTCAGTGACGACCATTCGTGACTCGCCAAATTGATCAGAACGACTTTCAAACCGAGCTCTGCAAAGACCTGCATCGCAATCAGTTCGAGAAACGTGTAATAAAACCCTCGCGCCTCTTCAGTAAAATAAAGAAGCAAAAAGACCTGAGTCACGGGCCCCGACACCACCTGCCAGAGTCGACTCCCTACAACGTACGCAACGGCTTCACTGATCCCGAAGCGACCACGTAAGTCAGCCAAGAATTGACTCATGATCACCCTTCCAAGAACACAGCCTCATATCACCACGATATTCGAAATTTGGCTGCAAGACTAGGTCGCCAAATCCGAACAACGTTTTTCCCCAGCCATAAAGAACGTTCAATGGCCTTGATCACTTGGCGAGGCCAACTCACACGTAAAAATCGCGGCGCAGTTTGACTTGGTACGTTTATGCCAATGACTCAGCTGGACTCAAATCAACAAACCACTCAAAATTCAGCTTCCTCGGCCAAAACGCCGCAAAATACGCCAGTCACAATCTGGATCTTGCAGAGATTGCCGGTTCGCAGGTAAAATTCTGCCTGCTCACAGTAAAACATACTGCCCTAATGATCGAGCATGGATGCTCAGTTGGCTCAAAAATCGCTTTTCCACAGA
>CAYTUE010000033.1:0-34145 GCA_964441085.1 uncultured Planctomycetaceae bacterium | reverse complement strand
CACAGACTCACAATCTCAATCAAATTGTCAAAGATCTTCGCCAACCAACAAAACCCTTTCAGGTCGCGTTTGGCGAGCGGGGAAGTGTAGCCGTCAAAAACAGCCTGTCAACCCCGCGGTTCAAGTTTTAAGAGAAAGTTTGTTTGCGTGAATTCGCATGTCAATTTCTCTCAAGAGAACTCCCAGAGAAACTGACTTCTCCGTGTGTCCCAACTTGGTTCCCACCGTATCGGAGTTCATCGTGATTCACTTGAGTGGCACTGCTGAAAAACTCAACTTTTCGCAAATCGCCAAATTTGACGATGGCCATCCACCAATTCCTGCTAGCAATCACCCAATAAAAATTCGACGGAGACGGGCTCGCTAGAGTTCACACCTTGGGTAATCCAATCTCGCCGCCTCACGATTCCCGTCACAGCAAATCAACATGTAACAGATGACGAAAAGGTTCCAGCCCAACAAAGCAACAGACCAGCAGCACGATCTGCCTACGAAAACAGCTGAAGTGGATTCAAGTCCCGCTGACTGACCATCACCTGCAGTCCAGAAACTTGACTTTCGATTTCACTCGCCAACCATTCAACCGCAGGACGCTCACTTTCATAATGCCCAACCAGAATCAAATTCACGCCAGCCGCCTGAGCCTCTAGGGCAGAATGAAAACGAGCTTCACCTGTCACAAAGGTATCACAGCCCTGCCCGATTGCATCTTCTAAAAATTCAGCGGCCGACCCACATGCAACCGCCACGCGACTCACAACAGATTCCAAGTTGCCACAAAATTCAAGGTAGTCCGCTGAAACAACCTGCTTCACTTGCTTCAGAAAGTCCGACAACGCAACGCCCGGTGCAAGATCTCCCCAACGGCCACTGCCCGGATGTTCGGCAAGATCCGATGATCTCAAGCACTGAATTTTACTGAGCCTCAAAGCCTCAGCCAGTCGCTGGTTGATTCCCATACGACAACTATCGAATGCCGTATGAGGACTGTAAACTGCAATTCCATTGGTAATCAACTTCAGCAGCATCCGACCTTCTGCAGTCGCCGCCGTCACTTTCTTCGTTGCCCGAAATAGCATGGGATGATGAGACACGATCAAGTCAACTCCTTCCTGCACCGCTTCACAGACAACATCCTCTGTCACCGTCAGGCAGGTCATTAACTTAGTGACCGGCTGATCACGATTGCCGACAAGCAATCCCGTATTGTCCCAGTCTTCAGAGAGAGACAATGGAGCCAATTGGTTTAAAAAATCAGACAAACTTCCGACGGTATTCACAACTTCCCCCTCTGTGTGATCGTTCCAACAAATGAATAGATACTGTTACACGCCAACTCCCAATGATTAGAAGTGGTTTCAAAACCTATCTCTCTGTCACCGCTGAGTCGGGAAATGGCGGCAATTCAAAAGCGAAAAAACGGTTTTGAAATCGGCTCTCACCAAATTCATGCGGGCACCACAGCAACGAACAGATGACTCAAGACTTTTCGCCGGCACAGGTTACAATGAAAGACACGGCGTGAACATCGACGTCTCCCCACCAGCAGCGACTGAAAACAGTCCCAAACATTGCGATGGTATCTCCTAAAACGTCCCTTAAAATACACTAAATTACACACATTCAGCCACCAAGTCGGGGATCACTGCCCTACCCCATTTTCTAATTCAAACCACTTCAACCTACAGTTCCATCTCATGCCCCTTCGACTTGCGGTAGCCACCGAAAATCTGAATTCCAACCTGAAGCGAGCCATCGCCACTGCGAGCAACAGTGCTGCACATGGCGTGCAGTTGAACAGTCGTCACGAACTGGAACAAGCCAACGCATCAGAAAGTAGCCTTCGACAAATTCGGCTGTATGTCACAGAACGAGAAATGAAAGTCGCTGGACTATTCTGCCCAACTCGACACGCGCTATACGCTGACGAATTCTTAGAGCCACGGCTTGATGTGATCCGAAAGTCGATGAGTATCGCACGAACACTTCACACTGATCATGTGATCGTCAAGTGCGGCAACATTCCCAACCCGAGCCATAACACACCAGAAACACAAACGACAAAGTCAGCAAAAGAGGCACTCGACACCAATCCGTTTTCATTCAGTTCTTCTCCGCAACCTGCGACAGGAATGACGCCCGCCGAACGATTTCAAATGCTCACCGAAATCCTGAACGACCTCACTCAACATGGAAACCATGTTGGGTGCCGTCTCGCTTTACTGGTACCAAACTATCAACGGGACCGAATTTCCTTACTGCTAAAGTCAGTGAGCAATGGCCCCATCAGCATCGCCTTTGACCCAGCGACCGTTGAACAATCAGGCGAATCATCTGTCGACACTTTCCGAGATCTCTACTCACATGTTTCGTATGTTCGTGCTCGAGATACCATGACCAATTCAGATGGCACAGGACAAGAAGTATGCATTGGGTCAGGTGTTGTCGACTGGCTTCAACTGATTCCGACGCTCTCAGAAGCAGACTTTGATGGCTGGGTAAGCGTTCATCAAAACAGTGGGACAGAAAATGCAGAAAATGCCATTGAAGGAGTTTCCAAGCTCCTCAGCCTCTTTCCCCAGAATCATGTTTGAACTTCACCCCAAACCTGCCAACCTGAAATCGCTCGCCACCAGTTGGCTCGAAAAGACAAACGGAAGCCATTGAGATTGAGACTGACTGACATCTCCCACAGCAACAACGAACCCACCTCACACTGAAGTCAATCCATGAACAACCCCATCACCGCACTCCTAGCCCTTGCAGCAACGATCATAGCCATTGTGCTGCTCATGGTAAGTGGAAACTCCAGTCAACCGGATAGCGAGACTCAAGCAACTCACCTCACACAAAACCAAACCACAAAGACAAACGCTGAGTCAAAGCCGACTGCAAAAGCACCAGCCACTCCCTCACCTGTTACAACTCAGCAAACAGCATGTAACGCATTGGGAGTGCCGGTCCCCGTCATTCGAAACGACTCTGCTTTGCATCGACCAGAAGTGGTCGCAAAACTCTTGTCAACCATTCCCGGTTCCGTCAAAAAATCACTGATCCAAAAGGCACCCATCGCTTTACCAGATCACGTTAAAAACAAAACAATGATATGGATTCCGGGTGGCACCTTTATCATGGGAAGCGACACTGGACCTCGTGACGAAGTCCCCCCCCATGCTGTGGCAATTGATGGATTCTGGATGGACAAGACAGAAGTCACGAATGCACAGTTTCAGGAATTCGTGGATGCATCAGGCTATGTCACCCTGGCTGAAAAACAGCCAGAACTCAGAAGCATCCAACCGGGCTCCCCACTTCAGCAAGCCGCGATTCTAGAAGAGTTCAGCCAGCCAGGTTCCATCTGTAGTCTGAAGTTAAAAAGTCGAGACGAAATTGATCCCGAAAAAGGAGCCTACAGCTGGTGGCAATATGTCCCCGGCGCCAACTGGAAGCACCCAGAAGGCCCCGACAGCAATATCACCGATCGAATGAACCATCCCGTTGTTCACGTAAGCTGGCTAGACGTTCAGGCATACTGCAAATGGGCGGGAAAGACGCTCCCAACGGAAGCTCAATGGGAATATGCCGCAAGAGCCGGTAGCCAAGGTAACTTTTATCCGTGGGGTAACGACAGAAATCCAGACGGCAAGCAACTTCAAAACATCTATCAGGGAACTTTCCCCATCGAAGATACAGGCGAAGACGGCTTTCGCACCACCGCACCCGTTGGCACCTTTCCAGCCAACACATTTGGCCTACACGACATGACGGGAAATGTTTGGGAATGGTGCCACGACTACTACCAACCCGACTACTACTTTAATAGCCCTCAACGAAATCCCCCCGGACCCGAAAGCAGCTTCGACCCACAAGAACCCGGCATCATTAAAAGAGTTCAACGCGGGGGAAGTTTTATGTGCAGCGATCAATACTGCATTGGCTACCGAGTCAGTTCCCGAATGAAGGGAGAACAGGATAGCGGTGCCTTCCATACCGGATTCCGCTGCATTGTGACTCCCCAACCAACAGACAAGACAGCTGCCAGCGAGTAACCCAAACTGCACTTCCGAGAATTCCGTGGCGATGAACTCACATCGCATTCAGCCTGTTGAATGCGATGCGATGAGACCAAAAGGATTCGCTCTCTTGGGCACGCTGGTCATGAAAAGACGAGAAGAGCCATCCAGCCGACCGCAAATTCAGCACTGCTTCCCAGCCAAACCAAACAATCTACTCTGGTCGAGGCAAATCGAAGCGTTCCGTGGTACGGCAGTAACTGAGCCCCCCCATTCGCCCGACTGCATCCAATAAATCAGGATCGATCAGCTCGCGTGCCCCAATCACAGCGTCATCAATGTGCATGTGAACCACCTCGCCAATGACAACATTGGCCCCACCAGGACCTTCGCCAAGATTCAGAACCTGCATCTCACGACACTCAAACTGAACAGGCGATTCACCAACACGAGGTGCCCTGACATCAATGCTGGGAACTTCAGTCAAATTGCACATCGAAAATTCGGACTCGTCAGCAGGCAAACTGGCAGACGACTCATTCATTTGTTCAGCCACAGCAGCTGAAACAATATTCACAACAAACTCACCCGTCTCTTGAATATTGCGAAGAGTATCCTTGGGCTTGCCATCACGACCATTCGCTGGACAAAACAGCAAACTCGGCGGTCGACTACCAACCCCAGTGAAGTAGCTAAACGGAGCAACGTTCGATACACCACTTGGCGACAACGTCGATACCCAAGCAATCGGTCGAGGCACAATCGCATGGATCATCCGCTGATAAAACACAGCCGGGCGAACATCTTTCGGAGCAAATTGCATGACCTACACCCTCAACAAAAGACAGTCACTGCGAACAGCAAACAGCCATTCTGAACAGGGACCGTGAAACCCAAACAGCCACTTAAAACACACAGTGCTGGCAGGCCGTTCAATTACGATCACGCTGCATCTGTATCTGAAACTGGAAACACGCGAGGAATAGGAACCCTTAACCCGACCACTTGTCCCTGCTTTCGCTCCAGCCCACGAAAACCCAACTTCAAAAAGGCTCGCTTACTCGGATCAACCGCCATCTTCAGATACTGCCGAACATATCTTGCCATCCGGCGATCGTACTCCAACTGACTCTCCGAATGCAGATAGCAAGCGCCCGGAAATCGACGCACATCGCCGGTAAAATCTGGATCAATATGATACAGCTCGTGAAAAATGGTCACCAGCTTTTCCGTGTAGCTTTGATCCTGAAACCGAGGCAAATAAAAGGTCAGTAGATAACGCATTTCGCGCCCAGCGTGCCAAAGCCGCTGAACTGCCCAGACCTGCCCATCGCGTTTTTCAACTCGACGCCCATTCGCAAATCTCAGCGGAGTTAACTTGGCCTGACGCCCAAATTTCGACGGTGAGCGTGCCTGAGCCACCGAAATCAACACCTGTCCCATGTCGATATGACGAAACTCTCCATGCCGTTCACAGATATCACGACAGAGACACGCCATCGATTTACAAAAATCAAACTCCGCAGGCATACGTCCACACTCCACACACAGGAACGTCTTCTGCAAAGAATATCGACCATCTCGTAATATCAGCGCACAAAAAAACCACCCGAGTGGGTGGCTTAGGCTTAACCATTCAATCCAAGCTTATTCAGCAGATTGCTCTGTATCAGCACTTTTCGCATCAGTCTTTTCAACTTCTGCTGTTTCTTCCACAGCGGGAGCTTCTGATTCCACTGCAGCTGCAGCAGTTTCAACGACAGGTGCAACACGCTTCTTAGTCTTCACGCGATCTCGTTTACCAACGAATTCCACAATCGCTTGCTCACCAGCATCACCTAACCGAACCGTTGGAAGACGAACAATACGCAGGTAGCCACCATCGCGATCAGCCATTGCCTCAGACAATGAACCAAACAACACGAACACCGCACGTTTGTCTCGCAACTCAGCAAATGCACGACGTCTTAACGCAACTGCTGGAGCAATTGCAGCGTTCCACTTCTGCCATTGGTCGCCTTTTCGCCACGCTTGCCACTCATCCGTACCCGGAGCAGCGTCAGTTGCGAACTCCGCAGCTACTGACTCATGAGCGCGTGCTTTACGAGCCAACGTAACCAGCTTTTCGACAATCGGCCGAACCTCTTTTGCCTTGGGAACAGTCGTAACAATACGACCAGCCACGGCAGGCACGTTTTCAGCGTCCTCGTCAATTTCGAATGACTTGATCAGGCTGCTCGCCATATTACGAAACATCGCTTTACGATGAGACGAATTTCTTCCGAGCTTACGACCGCGAACTTTGTGTCGCATGGCGACACCTTTCGAACAAATGAGTTAATAAAAAAGAGGAACGGCAGAAATGATCAGCCGTTTTGCTGATTGGGCAGACGCATTCCGAGACGAAGATCAATCTCCTCAAGTCTCTCACGCACTTCATCCAACGTTGTTTCACCGAAGTTTCGAACCTGAAGCAATTCGTCTTCGCTACGAACGACCAAATCTCGCACCATATTAATGCCGACAGATTCCAAACAGTTCGTCGCTCTGACAGACAAGTTCAGCTCAGCCAAACTCTTGTTCAGCTTTTCTTCCAGTTCCATATCAACCGGACTATATCCAGTTGATTCCATCATTCCACGCAACCCACCTTCAGGGCTCGATTCTGGACCTGGTTCACGATAAGTGATGAAGCAATTCAAATGCTTACGCATAATCTTTGCTGCTTCAACCAAAGCCATCGATGGAGAAACTGTACCGTTTGTCCAGATCTTCAAGATCAAACGATCGTAGTTTGTTCGTTGACCAACTCGTGTTTCTTCGATTTCATGTCGAACGCGAACAATCGGTGAGAAGGCAGCATCTAACGGAATCAATCCAACTTCAGGATCGTTCTGAGAATGCTCTGCCGCTGAAACGTAACCACGACCATTTTCAACCGTCATTTCGACGTTAAAAGGCACATCGTCTGTCATCGTGGCAATCACTAAGTCGCGATTCACGACTTCTACCTGATCATCACAAATCACATCCGCACCGGTCACAACACCGCGCGTATTTTTTTCAATACGAACTGTTTTTGTTGAAGCACTGTGGTTTTTCAAAACCAATGACTTCAAGTTCAGGCAGATGTCAGTCACATCTTCAACAACACCAGGAATGGTGGTGAATTCGTGCTGAATGCCCTGAATTCGTACTCGCGTAACCGCAGCACCTTCAAGAGAACTCAACAAAATTCTGCGAAGACTATTCCCAACCGTCGAACCAAAACCACGTTCGAAAGGTTCAGCAACAAACTGACCAAAGCTGCTCGTTAGAACATCCTTGATAGGATATACACGACTCGGTAACTCCAAACCACGCCAACGAATTCTCATAATGATCTCCAGCTATGTAATTCAACCTGTGACAAAATAACAAACAGGCTCAAACACGACGCTTTTTAGGAGGTCGGCATCCATTGTGAGGCAGAGGTGTGATGTCCTCGATTGAGCGAACAGTAATACCGGAAGATTGCAGACCAGTAATCGCACTTTCACGACCACTTCCTGGTCCTTTCACGCGAATTTCGATCTCTTTCACGCCACATTTTGCAGCACGTTCGGCTACTGTTTCCGACGCACGCTGAGCAGCAAAAGGAGTGCTTTTTCGAGACCCCTTAAACCCAACTGTTCCAGCAGTCGCCCAACACAAGACATCTCCATTTGTGTCCGTCATTGTCACGATCGTATTGTTAAAGGTCGCCTTGATGTAGGCGACACCTTTTGTCACGTTACGACGAACGCGTTTTTTTGTCTTTGTCTTAGCCACTGTAAACTACTTCCAAAACTCAATGCGTTCTCAAGATGAGAACAGAAAAGAACGTAAAATGGATCGCACTTAAATACCGCCAAAGGTCGGTTAGTGCTTCATGTCCTTCACGCCCTTCTTACCAGCAACTGTCTTCTTACGACCTTTACGCGTCCGAGCATTCGTCTTCGTACGCTGACCTCGAACAGGCAACCCTCTTCGGTGTCGCACGCCTCGGTAACTTTGGATTTCACGTAACCGACCAATGTCCTGTTGGACTTTACGTCGCAACGGACCTTCAACCGTGTAGTTCTTGTCCAAGTGATTCGTAATCTGACTGACTTGGTCTTCAGTCAAATCACTTGCTCGCGATTGAGGATCAATCCCCAGCTCGTAGCAAATATTCACAGATTGAACACGACCAACACCGAACAGATAAGTCAACGAAATGTACGTTGGCTTGTTATTTGGGATGTCAACACCGAGGACACGAGGCATCGAGTCACACTTTCAATATCTAACGAGATTAACCTTGGCGCTGCTTATGACGCGGATTGGAAGGACAGATGACGTAGGTACGTCCACGTCTCTTCACCACTTTACAGTGCTCACAAATCTTCTTAACGCTTGAACGAACCTTCATGGATTCGACTTTCTTCTCTGACACCACGGCGAGAAGCCGCAGACGATGATCGAATTATTCTTCTGTGTCCAGTAATCCCGGATAATTTCTCATAACCAGATGAGAATCTACCTTCTGAACAAGGTCTAACCCGACACTCACAATAATCAGCAGGCCTGTCCCACCAAAAAAGCTAGCCAACTGATAGTCGCCTGTCAGTGTGGTGGAAATAACCGTTGGGATGACCGCGATGATGGCCAAAAAGGCCGCACCTACGTATGTGATTCGCAACATAACCTGCTCAAGATGAGCGGCCGTTCTGCCACCTGGTCGGTAGCCCGGAATAAAGCTTCCCATGTCCTTAAGGTTTTCAGCCATATCTTTCGGGTTGAAAGTAATCGCAGTCCAAAAGTAGCAGAAGAAGTAAATCAGAATCACAAAACAGATGTTGTAAACAAATCCATTTCCTGGAGTGAACGCAAGAGCCAAGTCTTTCATGGTCGAACTATCAGCCATTAAATTTGAGAGCTGATTGAAGACAAAGAATGGCAACAGCAGCAAACTGGATGCAAAAATAATCGGCATCACGCCAGCTTGATTCACTCGCAAAGGAAGCCACTGACGCTGCCCGCCTGTCACTTTCCGGCCACGAACATGCTTCGCACTTTGAATCGGAATCTTTCGCTGACCTTGAGTGATAAAGACGACCCAAACAACGACCAAGATAAACAGCACAGCCAACACCAGCAGGAGTTCCACACCGTGGTTAGTACCTAACTGGAAACCGTTTGCGGCGACTTTAGTCAGAAATCCGATTGCGGCCGTTGGCATCTGTGCCAAAATACCGGCCATAATCAAAAGACTAATCCCGTTACCGATGCCATAAGCATCAATTTGCTCGCCAATCCACATCAAGAACACCGTGCCTGAGGTCATGACCAATGTTCCAACCAACATCCAGTGAAGCCCCGTGTATTCAGGCAACACGAACTGACCACCCAAATTTCCGTTGGCGAGTGACTTGATCAGAAAGAAGCTTTGAATCACACAAATAGCGACCGTCGCGTATCGAGTATATTCGTTGAGACGACGACGACCGGCTTCACCTTCCTTCTGTAGTTGCTCCAAAGGCGGATAAACCGTCCCAAGCAACTGGAAGACAATGGAAGCGGTAATATAAGGCATGATGCCGAGACCAAAGATCGATCCGCTTGTGATACTACTTGCCGAAAACATCGACACGGTATTCAACAAGTCGCGGAGACCTGAACCGGAACCTCCCGCTTTTGACACAACTTCCTTTAAGGCAGCATGGTCAATAAACGGCAGAGTCATATTGAAACCCATCCGATAGACTGCAAGCAGCCCAATCGTCAGGAGAATCTTTTGACGCAGTTCCGGAATACGAAATACGGTCAGCAGTTTGGAGAACATAAACTTTCCTCCGAGATCACGTAGGGCGAAACTCCGGATGGCCAGCTAAAAAACAGAATTAGACTCGTTCGTACTTGCCGCCAGCTGCAACCAGCTTTTCTTCGGCACTCGCCGAAAATCGGTGAGCCTTGACAACAATTTTCTTTGTCAGTTCGCCATCGCCGAGCACTTTCACCAAGTCATGGCGACTTGGAATCAACCCTCGACCAATCAGCTCGTCAACAGTGACAACAGCACCATCGTCGAAGCAGTCATTCAGCTGGCCAACATTAATGATGACCACCTTAGCGGCAAACTGCTTATTATTGAATCCACGTTTCGCAACGCGTCGGAATAACGGAGTCTGGCCCCCTTCAAATCCGCTTCGCTTGCGCGAACCAGACCGGCTGTAATACCCGTTGTGACCACGACCAGAAGTCTTGCCGTGTCCGCTTCCTGGACCGCGGCCAATTCTTTTTCGTGGCTTCCGTTTTTGGATGCCAACATGTACGTCGTTAATAATCATGTCAAGGTTACCCCACGCAGCAGTGCAACCTGCTCTTTTGTCTGCAAACGATCCAAGGCATCGAATGTCGCTTTGACTAGGTTCAAAGGATTATTAGAACCAAACGACTTAGTCAGAATATCAGTGATACCGACCGACTCAAGCACCTGACGAACACATTCGCCAGCGATAATTCCTGTACCCGGCTTCGCAGGCAACAACAGAATTTTGGATGCTCGAAATGTACCAATCACATCGTGTGGAATAGTACCACCAACAATTGAGTAGGCTTTTTGCGAGCGATTTGCTGCTTTGGTTGCCTTTTCAATCGCCAAGGGAACCTCAACAGCTTTGCCGTATCCGTAGCCAACGCGTCCACGTCGATCACCAGACACGACAAGCGCCGCGTAGCTAAAACGACGACCGCCCTTGACCACGCAAGCACATCGACGAATCTGAATCGTCGACTCTGGAGACTCTCGTTGTTGATCTGATCCTGACACAACTACCACCTTTGGATGTTTCTTAGAAATTCAAACCTTGACCGCGAGCGGCATCTGCCAACGCCGCGATACGACCATGGTATCGAAAAGAACCTCGGTCGAACACGACCTGTTCGATTCCCTTCTCTGCAGCACGCTTTGCAATCAACTCACCAACAGCAGTGGCAGCAGCCACATTGCTAGCAACCTTGCCAGGTCCGGCAATTGAAGGTTCCATCGTGCTTGCCGCTGCCAACGTGTTACCAGCGACATCGTCAATAATTTGACAATAGATATGCTTATTGCTTCGAAAAACAGCCAGTCGTGGACGACCTTGGCTGTCTCGTCGAATGCGATTATGTACGCGGAATCCGCGACGCGTTTTCCGATGCTTCAGCTTCTTCTGAGCTTTCATGTCACTTTACCCTACGGTATCAACCGCTCTATTTACTTCGAGCCGAATGCTTTACCAGCCTTACGTCGTACTTGTTCGTTTTCGTATCGAATTCCTTTGCCCTTGTAAGGCTCAGGAGGTCGAACAGCTCTGACATTTGCAGCAAACTGACCCACTGCCTGTTTGTCGCAACTTCTCACGATCACACTTGTCACAGCCGGCACATCAACTTTGACGCCTTCTGGAACTTCTAACACGATCGTGTTTGCAAAACCGACAGAAAGTGAGAGCTTGTTACCCGCAAGCGAGGCATTGTAGCCAACACCAACGATTGTCAAACGACGCTCAAACAGCTTCTGAACACCATCAACCATGTTCTGAACTAGACTTCGAGTCAAACCATGCAACGCACGGTTTTCACGCGAATCATCCGGTCGACCAACCTTCAAAACGCGACCTTCTGCGTCGAGGTCAAGCAGCATGTTCGGATGAACAGTCAAGCTCAGTTCGCCTTCAGGCCCCTTTACGGAGACCGACTTCCCATCAACGGTCACATTAACCGCTGCAGGAAATTCAACAGGCTTCTTTCCGATCCTCGACATAACTCTCACTCACAGACAAAACAACAGATTTACCAAACCTGGCACAGCAATTCGCCACCAACACCCTTTTTGCGGGCTTCACGATTGCTCAGTACGCCACTGGATGTTGACAGGATTGAAATCCCCATTCCTCGACGCACATCTTTTGTGCCATTGGCGTCGACATAGACGCGACAACCGGGCTTACTCACGCGTTCAATGTGTTGAATCACGTGTTCACCATTCGGTCCATATTTCAAATTCACTCGTAGAACCGAGTACGGCAGGTCTTCATCTTCGATCACTTCATGATCCCAGACATAACCTTCACGAGCCAAAGCTTCTACAATTGCGACTTTCGCTTTGGAACAAGGCATATCAACGTAAGGTCGTTCTACATGAACGCCATTACGAATTCTCGTTAGCAAATCTGCGATCGGGTCGGTCATCATTGTACAAATTCTCTTTCTTACGGCAGTTGGTTACCAACTGGCCTTCTTTGCCCCAGGAACCAAACCGTCAAGACAAAGGTCACGAAAACAAATCCGGCAGACCTTGAACTTTCGATAAACGGCTCGGGGCCGCCCACACAAATTGCACCGACGTTCGATCCGACTTGAGAACTTGGGCGTCCGATTCGCCTTCTCAATCTTTGCTTTACTGGCCATAAGTTAACTCTTGCCTGAATCAATTAGTCATTTTTGAAAGGAAGGCCCAATGCTTTCAGCAGTGCTCTTCCTTCGTCATTTGTTGTTGCAGTGGTTACGAATGCGATGTTCATTCCCTGAGGCTGGTTCACAGTTTCAGGATCAATTTCTGGGAACACCAGCTGTTCTTGAAGTCCGCAGTTATAGTTTCCGTTTCCATCAAATCCATTGGGATTGATTCCACGAAAGTCGCGAACTCGAGGAAACGCAAGAGTAATCAGGCGTTCCAAGAACTCATACATTCGCTTACCGCGTAACGTCACGCGGCAACCAATTGGCATATCTTCACGAAGACGAAAGCCTGAAACGCTCTTTCGAGCACGACAAACCATGGCCTTTTGCCCCGCCAGCGTTGTCAAATGACCAACCGCAGCGTCAAGCTTTTTCCGATCGTTGACTGCTTCACCGACGCCCATACTGACGACGATTTTTTGCAACTTCGGAATCGCATGGACATTACTCACACCCAACTCTGTTTTCAGAGCGGGAACGACTTCCTGATTATATTTTTCTAACAGACGTGGCATTGCCAACCCTTGTATCTGATCGCCCTAGACAAAACGCCGAAGGCTATACGACCTCGTTTGCCAGACTTACAATTTTCATGTACTTACGCTCACGTAACTCACGAGCGACCGCACCAAAGATTCTTGTTCCGCGAGGATTCCCATCAGGATCCACTAGCACCACAGCGTTTCGATCGAATCGAACATATGATCCGTCGTCACGTCGAACTGAACGTCGAACACGCACAATGACGCCTCGAACAACAGTTCCTGTCTTGATGCTGCTACCAGCAATCGACTTCTGCACACTGCAGATAATCACATCACCCACACTTGCATAACGCCGTCGAGAACCGCCCAAGACTTTAATGCAGCGAACAACTTTCGCTCCAGAATTGTCAGCGACATCGCAAACAGTTTGCATTTGAATCATAACACACCTCAATCATCACTGCTTACTCAGCAGCAACGCTCCCTGTATCCGCTGAGATCGCTTCAAACTTCTTCACAACTCGCACCAAATCCCAACGCTTGGTTTTGGAGCGAGGAGGACATTCAATGATTTCCACCAAATCGCCTTCGCAGGCAACGCTGGATTCATCGTGAACCGAACAAACTGTACGTCCTCGAACGATCTTGCCGTATTTCTTGTGCCGAAAACGTCGATCAATCTCAACTCGGAGCGTCTTAGCCGCTTTGGCACTGGTGACGGTACCCGTCAATACTCTTTTCATGACTCTATCTGTCCAACAACACTATTGACTGACAGCAGCGATTTCTCGCTGACGCTGAATCGTCTTTAAACGAGCAATATTCCGACGCAACTTCTTCAAGTTACTCGGAGTATCATTCCGCTCCGACGCCGACTGAAAGCGAACATCAAAGAGCTCCTTCTGGGCCTGAGTGAGCTCAATTTGCAGCTGCTCGTCAGATAGTTCCCTTAGGCTTGTCGCTTTGGACATCTCGAACCCCAACCTAAATTCAATGACTACAAAAGATCTGGTAGTTTGCCTACAAGCCGAACACGAACTGGCAGCTTATGAGCCACACGATTGAAACAATCGCGAGCAGCTGCTCGATCCACACCCTTCACTTCAAACAAAACTGTACCAGGCTTAACAATAGCAACCCAACGATCTGGCTCGCCTTTACCTTTACCCATCCTTGTTTCTAAAGGACGGGACGTGACTGACTTGTGAGGAAAGACTCGAATATAGAGCTTACCCACACCACGAATATACTGAGTCGCCGCAATACGACAGGCTTCAATCGTCTGAGCAGTTACGTGCCCCGCTTCAAGCGACTGGAGACCCCATTCACCAAAGACCACCGTGTTACCACGATGAGCATCACCTTTTATACGTCTTCTTTGGCTTTTTCGATGCTTGACCCGTTTTGGCATTAGTGCCATCAGAAGTCTCCTCGTCCGAATAATCCCCTAGGTCGATCCACACTTTTACACCAATCACACCCTGGGGTGTTTTGGCCTCAGTGAACCCATAGTCCACGTGACGCCTCAAAGTTGACAACGGAACTGAGCCCCGCGTCGCCTTCTCTTTTCGCGACATTTCCGAACCGCCTAAGCGACCCGACAGTTCCATCTTCACGCCATAGACGCCGGAACTCATCACTTCATCTAGTGTCTTCTTAATCGCACGGCGAAAACTACCCCGCTTCGAGAGCTGTTGAGCCACTTTATCAGCGACCAGCTTCGCGTTTCGATTGGCATTCCCAATCTCATTGATTTTCAAATCCATGCGTCGACCTGTGAGACTTTCAAGATCGCCTTTCAGACGATCAATCTCTTGACCTTTACGGCCAATAATCACACCAGGTCGAGCCGTGAACAAGTGAACAATCACTTGGTCACGAGTTCGTTCAATTTCAACTTTCGCGATTTCAGCAAACTGATATTTTTCGCGAACATACTTGCGAATCTTGAAGTCTTCAAGAAGCAGGTCACCGAATTCACGCTTAGGTGCATACCAGCGTGAACGCCAGTTCTCCATCACCCCAACGCGAAATCCCGTAGGACGTACTTTTTGACCCATCACACCACCTCTTTGATAATTCTAAGGATCAAACAACATCCGGGGCATCAACGCCGACGTGAATATGAGCCGTCCGACGACGAATCAAAAACGCCATACCTCGAGCCCGTGGTTGAACACGTTTAAACATCGGACCACCGTCCACACGGCATTCCGAAATTGTCAACCGCTCCGGACTCCGGACGCCACGATCTTCAGCATTCGCAATCGCACTTTTCAGAACCTTTTCAAGGAACCGAGCACCACGATTTGGAACATAACGGAGAGCCTCGACACCCTCACCAGCAGTCATACCGCGAACCATATCCGCAAAAGGACGAACCTTTGTCGGAGAGATGCGAGCATGTCGATGAACAGCACTTACCATTCCCATGACTACTTCTTGCCTTTCGCACCATGACCACGGAAGGTTCGAGTCGGTGAAAATTCACCCAACTTATGACCTACCATATCTTCAGTAACGTACACACTAATGTGAGTGCGCCCATTATGGACAAGAAACGTATGCCCAACAAATTCTGGTGCGATCGTACAAGCTCTCGCCCATGTTTTTACTGGCTCTTTTGTGCCGTCCACGTTCTGCTTCTCAATCTTCTTGAGAACCTTCGCGTCAACGTAAGGGCCTTTTTTCAGCGACCTACTCATGACTTAATTCCGCTTGCCCAACGAACCTAAACTTTAACTTCACCATACCGTCGTGATCGACGTCGGCGAACGATCGCCTTGTTGCTTGCTTTTCTTTTCTGTCGAGTACGACCACCCTTGGCTGGCTTACCCGTTGGGCTACATGGATGTCGACCGCCTGAATTACGACCTTCACCACCACCCAAAGGATGCGCCACTGGGTTCATTGTTGTTCCACGAACATGTGGACGCCAACCCAGCCAACGACGACGACCAGCTTTCCCATAAACAATCTTGCTATGGTCAGCATTCCCAACAACGCCAATGGTTGCTCGACACCGGCTTGGAACTCGACGAACTTCACCACTTGGCAAAGTCAACTGAGCCCAACGCCCTTCTCGAGCATTCAACACAGCACGAGTTCCCGCACTGCGAACCATTTGGCCACCCCGGCCAGGCTGCATTTCAATATTATGAACTTCCGTACCCAACGGAATATTCGCCAATGGCATACAGTTCCCCACATTAGGCTCTACTGCTTCACCACTTAGCACAACAGCTCCGGCCGCGAGACCCTCTGGAGCCAAAATGTATCTCTTTTCACCGTCCGCGTATTCGACCAACGCGATACGACACGTCCGATTCGGGTCGTACTCGATATGAGTCACAGTGCCAACCACATCATCTTTTGTTCGCTTGAAATCAATCAGACGATACAGACGTTTATGCCCACCACCACGATGGCGAGCTGTGATTTTGCCCTGATTATTACGACCACCAGTCTTCTTCTTACGAACCGTAAGAGACTTCTCTGGACGCTTTTTTCGATCAGTAATCTCAGAGAAGTCAGAGACAGATGCCCCACGACGCCCCGGAGTGACTGGTTTATAAAAACGAATACCCATGAACTCTATACCTGACAGAAACCAAACGGAATTGCTTAGAAGAAGGAAATCCTGTCTTCATCATGCAACTTCACAACTGCCTTTTTCCAACTCTTCGTACGTCCCATTGCAACGCGTTGCCGTCGAGGCTTGCCCTGCCGATTTTGCGTACGAACTGAATCAACTCGAACACTCCAAAGATGTTCGACTGCTGCTTTTACATCAGACTTTGTCGCCAAAGGATGGATCTCAAAAGTATATGCATTCAATCGCTCTGAAGCGTGCACACCCTTTTCAGTCACCAAAGGTCGACGGATCACCTGATGCACATCGAGAGCAATACCCTGCCCTTTTTTCACACCACCTGCCATCACACAACCCCTTAGGCAACTACCGCAGATTCACCGCGGCCAAGAACAACATCCATCGCACCAGAAGCCATCACAAGATTGCGATGCTTCAATAAATCATAAGCATTCAAATCTGAAACTGGCAGCACAGCAACACCCGGAATATTCCGAGCCGACTGATAAAGAACTTTATCCAGCCCTGCAGACACCAACAGAACAGACCCATTCACACTGAGCTTTGTCAGCATTTCGGCGATCACTTTGGTTTTAGGAGCAGCACAAGTCAGCTCACTCACTAAAATCGCCTGATCATCCTGAAACTTACTTAGCAAAGCTTGGCGAGTCGCAAGACGAATCGCCTTACGAGGCAAACGATAAGAAAAATCCCGATTCTTCTTACCAAACGCATGCCCACCACCACGGCGAACTGGAGTCCGAGCATTACCCGCTCGAGCACGACCCGTTCCTTTTTGCCGAAACAGCTTCTTTGTACTACCGCGAACCATACCGCGTGATTTTGTCACAACAGTACCAACTCGACGATTGGCCTCATACATCACAACAGCATCATGCAGCAACTGACGGTTAATTCCGCCTGAAGCCAAATCCGCTTCATCAAATTCATAATCGCCAGCGGAACCGCCAGACATATCTCGAACCGGAATCTTCAACATTACTGCACCTGCTTCCGATTCTTAGCCGAGTGGCGAACAACAACAAACCCGCCATTCGGGCCAGGGATCGCACCCTCAACCAAAACCACATTGTTTTCCGAATCAGCTCGAACCACCTTCAAGTTACGAACAGTAACCCGAACGCCACCGTACCGGCCAGCCATTCGCGTCCCCTTCATCACCTTCGCAGGATCCGCAGACTGACCAATGGAACCACCATGACGGTGAATTCGCTTTGCACCATGACTCGCTCGCTGACCAGCAAAGTTATGCCGCTTCATCACGCCAGCAAAACCTCGCCCTTTTGATGTGCCAATCACATCGACGAACTTCCACTCCGCAACAGCATCTGCTTTGACAACGTCACCAACAGAAAGCTCACTTCCTTCACGATCAACGCGAAATTCACGAACAAACTGTTGAGGCTCACAACCAGGCTTTTCAAGAAGCTCTACACCTGCAGCAGCTCTCTCTTTTTGCCGTCGCCCACCGATATCGGCAACATGCCCACGCTCGGCTCGCGACGCTAAGCGTCGTGGCTTTGAACCAAACCCAAGCTGCACAGCACTGTAGCCATCCCTATCCGCACTTCTGACCTGAGTCACAGTACAAGGACCAGCTTCAATGACCGTAACAGGAACAATGACACCTTCGTCATTGTAAACCTGAGTCATTCCAATTTTTCTACCAAGAAGACCGACAGGCATAACACAGAACCCGCGCGCCAAAAACTCAAAGGAAAGACCCGCAACGCCTTGCGGGTCCAAATACACATCAAACAGACAACAAACGCCCCTACGCGGTGGCGGTCGTCTTAATCTTAATATCAACCCCAGCAGGCAGAGACAGCTTATTCAAAGCGTCAATCGTCTTTCCGGTTGGCTGACAAATATCAATCAATCTCTTATGAGTACGAATTTCGAATTGCTCACGAGACTTTTTGTCAATGTGAGGACTTCTCAAAACCGTGTATCGTTCAACTCGCGTCGGCAACGGAATAGGACCATGCACAATCGCACCAGTCCGTTTTGCAGTATCCACAATATCCGCTGCGGACTGATCCAACACCGAATGGTCATAAGCTTCCATCCGAATCCGGATACTTTCGTCTCCCGCAGCCACTGCAAATCGCCTTCACCAAAGAGTTTACGTAAAATCATCGAGCCCCCATTCGCGGGGAATCGCACATGTTAGGGACGCTATCGAAAAGTGTCAACGATTGGTGCCACTGTTTCGCAAGGTTTCGCAGAATATCAACCAAAAGAATTATCGGTTGGGATCAATGGGAGCTTTCGAGTATCGACATGGCTCCATTGAATAGGAGGCACGTCCCTGAGACAGACTCCGAACCTGTGTAGAATACCCAAACATCTGAATCAAAGGAGCTTCAGCTTTTAGGACACACAGATCTCCGCGGCGGGCGGAGTCTACAATCAATGCACGCCTTGCGCTTAGGTCAGACTGCACATTTCCTAAAAATTCCTCAGGTGTGACAACTTCCAGAGCCATCACTGGCTCCATGGTAATCAATTCACCCTCTTGAATCAGCTTATTAAAGACCTGAGACACTGCAGAACGCACAGCAGTCTCTGTTGACTCTTCTTCTCGATAGTCAACTTTGGTCACCGTAAGCTGCAGATCCATAATCGGATACCCAAACTTTCCACCACCTTCAGCTTCCGCCTTTAACGACTCTAACAGAACCTGCATCAATTCGGACGGAATGTCGCCGGGCTTGAGCTTATGATCGACAGATATCGGCTCTTCCATTTTTGGCAAACTCTTGGCTTCCACCGTTAGCCCAAAATACAAACTTGCCGCCGGAGTCGTCACATCAAAGACAATGCTGACCGTTGCTGGCTTTTCCAACATCTCTCGGTAACTCACCCGAGGCTTATGCACACGCACTTTTAGCTTGAAGTCGCGTTCCATCCGATGCTGGACCACCTCCAAATGCAGTTCCCCCATTCCACTAATAATCGTCTGCCCCGTTTCTGGGTCAACCTGAGCCGTAAAAGTGGGATCCTGACGCTGCAGCCGATCCAAAACCTCAACCAGTTTTTTCCGATCAGCGCTACTTTCTGGCTCAACCGCCTTCGAAATCACCGTATCAGGAAATCGAATTTGCTCCAAAACCACCTGATTCTGAGGATCGCACAACGTATCCCCCGTTGCTGAATCGCGAGGACCAATAATCCCACAAATATCACCCGCTTCAACCTGCTCGACTTTCTCACGAGAGTCAGACTGAATATGCCAAAGCTGAGTCACCAGTTCCTTTTTCTTGTTTCGAGGGTTCACGAGTCGGGAATTACTCTTTAACACCCCAGAATAGACTCGAGCAAAGTACAGATCCCCGTGCGTATCCGCCTGAATCTTGAACACGAGCGCGCAAACCGGTTCGGAAAGATCCGTCTTTCGCACCACAGTCGCCCCACCCCCTTTTGCAGAAGGGTCAATCCCAGTCACAGCAGGACGATCTAAAGGACTTGGCAAACATTCAACCACCAAATCCAACAGCGGCTGAACACCAATGTAATCTAATGACGAGCCACACAGCACAGGCTGAAACTTAGCCCCAACAACCCCCTGACGAAGAGCGCGATAAATCAGCTCCACGGACACAGGCTGCTCTTCCATCACAGCCTCCATCAGCTCTTCATCCAAATCGGCTAGCACGTCCAGAAACTCAGAACGCATCAATTCCGCATCGTCCTTCATGGAATCCGGAATTTCTTCCTCCCGAATCTTCTCTCCCTGAGAACCTTCCTCCCAATACATCGCCTTCATCCGAATCAGATCAACGATTCCACGAAAGCCATCCGGATTGGTGACCGGCCCCTCCCCAATCGGCAACTGCAAAACCAAAGGCTTTGCCTTCAAGCGATCCTTCATTGCGGACACAACAGTTTCAAAACTGGCACCAATGCGATCCATCTTATTCACAAAGCAAACTCGAGGCACACTGTAGGTATCTGCCTGCCTCCACACCGTTTCGCTTTGAGCCTCAACTCCTTCCACGGCACTAAAAATCACTGCGGCACCATCGAGAACACGCAGACTTCGCTCCACTTCCGCTGTAAAATCCACGTGCCCAGGCGTATCAATAATATTGATGGTCCGCCCTGCCCATTCGCATGTCACAGCCGCCGAGTAAATCGTAATTCCACGATCAGCTTCTTCGGCGTCAAAATCGGTCGTTGTCGTCCCATCATCGACGTTCCCCATACGGTACGACGCACCGGTGTAGTATAAAATCCGCTCAGTCGTGGTTGTCTTGCCCGCGTCAATATGAGCAATAATACCGATGTTTCGAATACTCTGAATATCTCGCGACATGTAACCAACTCTTTAATTTCAGCAGAGCCAAAAACAACAAACAGCCCGAGGCACTTCACCAGTAACCAATGGGCATAAAAAAACGCCACACAGGAAATTCCCGTCTGGCGTGATATCGTCTTGCACCCAAAGTCGGGCGACTTACCAAGCAAAATGCGAAAAGGCTTTGTTCGCATCTGCCATTCGGTGAACATTTTCACGCTTCGTCATTGCAGTGCCTTCTCGCCGGTAAGCAGAAAGCAGCTCATCAGCAAGTGAACGATCCGTAGGACGACCTTTTCGGCTGCGAACAGCTTCGAGAATCCAACGAATTGACAAAGCTTGCTGCCGTCGAGGACTAACAGGTGTTGGCACTTGATAAGTGGCACCACCCACTCGCTTGGAACGAACTTCAATTGCTGGCTTAACATTATCGACAGCAGCTTCGAACACCTCAAGAGGCTCTTCATCTGGAAGCTGCTTACGAATGATTTCCAAAGCATCATAGACAACGCGAGTTGCCACACTTTTCTTTCCGTCGTACATCAAGCAATTGACGAACTTGGAAATCAGCTTGCTGTTGTAGCGAGTATCAGGCTTAAGCTGAGTCGCACTGGCTGTAAATTTCTTAACCATGTCAGGCGTGTTCTTTCAAACTGTTTATTTGGGGCGTTTCTGGCCGTAGCGACTGCGAGCCTGTCGTCGATCGCTCACTCCGAGCGTATCCAGAACACCGCGAATGACTTTGTAACGAACACCGGGAAGGTCGCGTACTCGACCACCACGCACAAGAACAATACTATGCTCTTGCAGGTTATGACCTTCACCTGGGATGTACGCCGTGCACTCTTTACCATTGGAAAGACGTACTCGAGCGACTTTTCGCAACGCAGAGTTCGGCTTTTTCGGCGTCACAGTTTTGACTTGAAGACAAACACCACGTTTCTGAGGGCAACCCTCCAGAAGTGGAGTCTTATTCTTGGCCTTTTGCTGCTTTCGCGGCTTTCGTACCAGTTGATTAATTGTTGGCATATCAAATATTTCCGAACCGCAGTTTTCCTGCTTTTTTAGGCGAAGCGACGGACAATACCCAGACTCTGGATCATCGTCAACCTTCTGTTGTGCGAATCAATGTTTTGACAGATCTAGGAAAAGAAAGGTTCTGCCAAAACTTGGCCCTCACAGAATCAATTCTATGCGGGCCAGTTCTTAATAAGTTTCTCTTTAATCGTCAGCTGTCAGGTCGGCCAAAGATGGTGCTCGCGGCCGATCATCGTCCATCTGCCGACGAGCCATCAGCTCAGAATCGGTCAACATGTCGTCTCGAGCCGCAATCATTCGAGCTTTGGCTTCTTCCTGCTCTCGAATCGCATCTTCATGAATACGCACATGCGAATCTTGATGCAGATGGAATCCAGTTCCCGCAGGAATCAGATGGCCTAAAATGACGTTTTCCTTCAACCCCACCAATCCGTCGGATCGACCACCCAGTGCGGCTTCCGTCAGCACTTTTGTTGTTTCTTGGAAACTGGCAGCAGAAATGAAGCTTTCGCTCTGCACAGATGCCTTAGTAATTCCCAACAACTGGGGAGTCGCTTTCGCTGGCCGAGGCGTCGTGTACTGAACAGGAGAATCCACTTCAGCATTCACTTCTTCCACTTCGCTCACAGGCACCAGATCGTCGATCTGATATTCCGTGTCACCAGGATCAGTGATTCGCCCCATCGACTGCAATTCAGTATTCGTCTTCTGGAGTTCGAACTTATCAACCAAGACGCCCGGTAGAAGATCTGTATCACCAACATTGGTGATCTTCACTTTACGAAGCATTTGGGCAATCACGATTTCAATGTGCTTGTCATCGATTTCCACACGCTGAGCACGGTAAACGTTCTGAATTTCATGCAGCAGATACTGCTGAACTTCTTCAGGACCACTCACTCGCAGAATATCTTCTGGAACCAATGGACCTCGAACAAGAGCATCTCCCGCAACACACAAGTCACCCGTGTGAACCAGCAACTGCTTGCCGTGAGGAATGATGTGCTCGATCTCCGTGCCGTCTGCCCCACGGATCACAACGATTCGCTTGCCACGTTTCTTCTCTGCCAGTAGCTCAACTTCTCCGTCAATCTCAGCCACAACAGCTGGATCTTTCGGACTTCGAGCTTCAAACAGTTCGGTCACGCGAGGCAAACCACCGGTAATGTCTTGCGTACCCGATGCGTCTCGAGGAGTTCTGGCAACCACAAACCCAGAATTCACTTGGTCGCCATCTTTCACCAGAAGAGTGGCCCCTTCAGGCAGGTAATAGAAGTCGAGAATTGTTCCCGCTCCGTCTTCAACCATCACCTGAGGATGCAAGCCGCCACGATGTTCTGTGATCGTTCGCTGAATATTGCCCGATGCTTCTTTTTCAGAACGAACTGTTTGACCTTCCACACAGTCTTCCAGTCGCACCTTACCACCAACTTGGCAGATAATTGGAACCGCATGAGGATCCCATTTACAAAGCACATCGCCTTCTTTAACAGCTTGATTTTCTTTGACCTGCAGAACCGAACCGTTAGGAACAGTTTGCTTTTCAACTTCACGGCCCTTGTTGTCTACGATGCTGATTTCACCGTTTCGACCAAGAACAACTGGCAAACCTTCAGCGTTCATCACGCTGCGAATTCGAGTAAATCGAATCTTACCGCTTCGCTTGGCCAGCAATTCACTTTGCTCCGTACCACCCATCGCCACACCACCTGTGTGGAATGTTCGCATGGTCAGCTGAGTACCAGGTTCTCCGATACTTTGAGCAGCAATGATTCCCGCGGCAAGTCCTTGCTCGACCAAGTCGCCGGTCGATAAATCCATCCCGTAGCAAAGCTGGCAAAGCCCCAAAGAAGAATCACAAGTCATTGGGCTACGCACCTGAATGCGTTCCAGCCCCATCGCTTCAATTTTACGAGCTTTTTCAACTGTGATCAGTTCGTCTTCTCGAACAATCACTTCATCCGTAATGGGATTCACGATGTTGGTTCGACTCACACGACCTCGAACGGAAGTTGCCAAACTGGCTTCAACCTTTTCGCCACGATACACGACGCCGCGAGTCAACCCTTTGGTTGTTCCACAATCGTGCTGAGTAATCACCATGTTCTGACAAACATCTGCCAGCTTTCGAGTCAAATAACCACTGTCCGCAGTTTTCAAAGCGGTATCAGCCAGACCCTTTCGAGCACCGTGAGTTGAACTGAAGAATTCCAGTACCGTCAACCCTTCTCGGAAGTTGGACTTAATCGGCGTTTCGATGATCTCACCACTCGGCTTAGCCATCAAACCACGCATACCAGCCAACTGTTGCATCTGCCCCACACCCCCTCGAGCACCCGAGTGAGCCATCAGATAAACAGGATTCACATAACGACCTTCATCACGAACGTCGTGTTCAAGCTGGTGCATCATGCTCTTCGTAATTTCTTCACGAGCATGAGTCCAAATATCCAAGACCTTGTTGTAACGTTCCTTTTCAGTGATCAAACCACGGTTGAAGTTCTTCATCAACTTCAGGACGTCTCCTTCGCCCTTGCTGATCACTTCTTCCTTATTCGGAGCAGTCTTTAAGTCACTTGCCCCGAACGACAAGCCACTTGCTGTCGATGTTTCAAACCCAGACTTCTTCATGCGGTCGAGAAGTTCAATGGTTTCACCACGACCAAGTTCTTGGTAGCAGTCTGAAATCACGCGAGCAAGGTCTTTGCTTCTCATGGTTTCATTATAAAACGCCATCTTGGATGGAAGCACGTCGTTAAACATGACTCGACCAGGAGACGTTTCAACCAAACCACCGAGACGGTAGTCCTTGGCTCCTTCACCTTTAACACGCTTGTCTTTTGACAGACGCAAACGAATTGTGGCATGCCGAGCAACTTTGCCTTGCTGGAAGGCCATGAAAACTTCATCAGCAGAAGCGAAGACCATGGTTTCGCCAGTGGAATTTTCTCGCTTCATCGTCAGGTAATAACATCCCATCACGATGTCCTGCGATGCGGTGATAATGGGATCACCATTCGCTGGACTGAAGATGTTATGAGTCGACATCATCAGAGTGGTGGCTTCCACCTGAGCTTCGATCGACAACGGCAGATGAACGGCCATTTGGTCGCCATCAAAGTCCGCATTGAATCCCTTGCACGCCAACGGGTGCAAGCGAATCGCATTACCTTCTACCAGTGTTGGCTCAAACGCTTGAATACCAATTCGGTGAAGAGTCGGAGCACGGTTCAGCAGCACAGGATGATTGTGAATGACATCGTCAAGAATGTCCCAGACATCCTCATCACGACGCTCCAGCATCCGCTTGGCGCTCTTGATCGTGTCCGCATGCCCCAGTTCTTTCAACCGACGGATGACAAATGGCTGAAACAACTCAAGAGCAATTTTCTTAGGAAGACCGCACTGATGCAATTTCAGTTCTGGTCCAACAACAATCACACTCCGAGCTGAATAGTCGACTCGCTTACCAAGCAGGTTTTCACGGAAACGTCCCTGCTTACCTTTGATCATATCCGTCAACGATTTCAACGGACGGTTGGATGACCCAAGCACTGGACGCTTACAGCGGTTGTTGTCGAATAAAGCATCAACAGACTGCTGCAACATTCGCTTTTCATTGCGAACGATCACTTCAGGAGCATTTAAATCGACAAGCTTCTTCAACCGATTATTTCGGTTGATAATTCGTCGATAAAGATCGTTCAGGTCACTGGTCGCGAAGTTACCAGAATCCAGCAAGACCAACGGACGAAGGTCTGGCGGAATGACGGGGACCACATCAAGAACCATCCACTCTGGACGGTTATCACTGTCTCGAAGAGCTTCAATGATCTTCAAACGCTTGATCAAGTCTTTGGTTGTCGACTGGCTTTTGGTTGTTGCCAGCTGAGCACGAAGGTCCTCAGAAGATTCAACAAGCTTCATCTGAAGCAGAAGCTTCTTAATCGCTTCCGCACCCATGCCGATTTCGAAAGCATCTTCGCCATAGTCACGACGAGCCTGCTTGGCTTCATCTTCGGTCAACATTTCTGTTGGCTGAAGCGGAGTATCCCCTCCGTCAATCACAACGTAATCTTGGAAGTAGACGACCTTTTCAAGAGACGTCGTCTTCATATTCAACATGGCTCCCAGTCGACTTGGCATCGACTTAAAGAACCAAATATGCACAACAGGAGCGGCAAGTTCGATATGCCCCATTCGCTTTCGGCGAACGCGACTGTGAGTCACCTTCACCCCACAGCGATCGCAGATCATGCCTTTGTACTTCATGCCGCGATACTTACCGCAGGCACATTCCCAGTCCTTTTCAGGCCCGAAAATTCGCTCACAAAACAAACCGTCCCGTTCAGGACGGTAAGTTCGATAGTTAATCGTTTCCGGCTTCTTTACTTCGCCGAAAGACCAGCTGCGAATATCATGAGGACTCGCAAGGCCGATTTTCACAGCTGCGATGTCGTTCACTCGATCAAATGTGGTTTCACTGACGCTCACGTCACGAACTCCTCGAGTAGGTTGCTAATGAGACGAGTCAAAATTGACTCGCCTTGATTCCGTTTTGCAATGTGCGGTGTTCACGGCCACTTAATCACACCGCCGCTTAATCACACCGCCGCTTAATCACCCTGTCGCCTAATCACCCTGCCCTGCACTCACCCAACCATTTTAGTGGCTGGATTTTTCAAGCTGCAGATTCAAGCATAAGCCGCGAATTTCGTTGTTAAGAACGTCGAAGCTCGCCGGGGTGCCCGCTTCCAAAGTGTTCTCTCCCTTAACCATCGATTCATAAATCTTGGTACGGCCTTCAACGTCATCGCTCTTCACCGTCAGCAGTTCCTGCAGAATGTAAGCAGCTCCATAAGCTTCTAGAGCCCAAACTTCCATTTCCCCAAACCGCTGTCCACCAAAGCGAGCTTTTCCGCCCAACGGTTGTTGAGTAATCAGGCTGTAAGGACCAGTGGCTCGAGCATGCACCTTGTCATCCACAAGGTGATGCAGTTTCAGCATATAGATGTAACCGACTGTTGTCTTTTGTTCCATCATTTCGCCCGTCCGACCGTCTCGCAAAAATGCCTTCCCTTCTTCAGGGAGACCAGCTTCACGAAGAGCTCCACGGACTTCTTCTTCTGTCGCTCCGTCAAACACGGGACACACAGCTCGATAACCCAACGTGCCAGCTGCCCAGCCAAGGTGAGTCTCAAGAATCTGACCCACGTTCATTCGACTCGGAACACCAAGAGGATTCAGAATGATGTCGACAGGAGTTCCGTCTTCCAAGTACGGCATATCTTCCACAGGCAGAACCTTGGAAATCACACCCTTATTTCCGTGACGTCCGGCCATCTTGTCACCGACAGAAATCTGTCGCTTGCTGGCGACATACACTTTCACCATCTGCAACACGCCACTTGGCAATTCATCACCACGCTTCATGCTGTTCAGTCGGTGATCTTCTTCGTCGATCACAACTTCTACTGCTGGCCACTCGTCCTTAATCAACTTGCGAGCAGACGTCTTTTTCTGAGCACTGCGGATATCAAGACCTTCAAAGAAAGCAAGAAAACCGCGAGCGAATTCTGCAACCGCTTTTTGGTCTTCCAGCTCACCCATGTCTCGGCCGTCAGGATCAGTCAAAGCTTCTCCCAGTTCTTCCTTCATGCTCTTTGCGAACACTCGGAAGACTTCGGTAATTCGAGCATCACCTTCTTCTTCAACTCGCTTCAGTTCGTCTTCAAACTTCTTTCGTTCCAGTTCAGACAAACTCATCCGACGAGAAAATCGCTCTGTATGAATCACGATTCCCTGAACACCACTGGTAACTTCCAAGGACTCGTTCTTGACATCTTCGCCCGCTCGACCAAAGATCGCGTGCAGAAGCTTTTCTTCAGGAGTCAGCTCAGACTTGGCCTTCGGCGAAACCTTACCCACCAAGATATCGCCAACGCGAACTCGAGTACCAACCTGAACAATTCCATCTTCGTCTAAGTGATGAAGAGCTTTCTCACTGACGTTGGGAATATCACGAGTGAATTCTTCGCGACCCAGCTTCGTCTCACGAATTTCAACATCGAACTCATCCAAGTGAATCGATGTATAAACGTCTTCTTTCACAAGACGTTCGGAAAGAATGATCGCATCTTCAAAGTTGTATCCGCCCCAAGACATGAAGGCGACCATCACGTTTCGCCCCAAAGCCAATGAACCGCCCCGAGTTGCCGCACTATCACACAGCGTTTGGCCGGCTTTCACCTTATCGCCAACGGCAACCAAAGGCTTCTGGTTCAAACATGTCCGTTCGTTCAATCGAGTGAACTTACGAAGAGGATATTTCCAACCGTCAATCTCAATGACATTCGCATCGACATAAGTCACTGTTCCCGCTTTTTCAGCTCGCAGCAACATGCCTGAGTTTTGAGCGACGAAGTCTTCCATCCCCGTACCAACAACAGGACGTTCTGCAATCAGCAAAGGCACAGCCTGCCGCTGCATATTCGAACCCATCAACGCACGGTTCGCATCGTCATGCTCAAGGAACGGAATCAACCCCGCACTGATACCTACCATCTGACATGGGGCAACATCAGTAAACTGAACCTTTTCCTTGGGAACCCAAACAACGTCACTGCGATAGCGAGCCAGTACCAAGTCTTCAACAAGCTGCCCATCACGAATCAACGTATCCGCTGGAGCCACATGACCAAACGATTCTTCGTCAGCTCGAAGCCACACCACTTCATCCGTCACACGTCCGTCTTCAACCTTACGGTAAGGTGTGATCAAGAAGCCATAATCATCGACCTTGGCATAGATTCCCAAACTGGAAATCAAACCAATGTTCGTTCCTTCAGGTGTTTCAATCGGGCAAATTCGACCGTAGTGAGAAATGTGAACGTCACGAACCTCAAAGCCCGCTCGCTTACGATTCAAACCACCTGGCCCTAACGCACTTAAACGACGTTCATGAGCCAACATTGAAAGAGGATTGGTTTGGTCAACAACCTGCGACAGTTCGCTTCGACCGTAAAAGAAATCAATGGCGGCCGAAACGCTCTTCGGATTGATTAACGTCCGAGGAGTCATCGCATCGACTTCCTTCAGACTCATTCGTTCCTGAACGGTTCGACGCAGCTTCAGAAACCCTTTGCGAATTTCATCCGCAGCCAATTCGTCAATCGTCCGCAGACGTCGATTACCAAGATTATCGATATCGTCAATCTGAGCTGTCTCATCGTTCAGTCGCAAACGCATCAAATAACGAACTGCGTTCACGAAGTCTTCGGGACGCAAAGTCATTTCATCGTCTGGCACATCTTGGTTGAATTTCCGATTGATACGGAAACGACCAACTCGACCGAGTCGATAACGATTCAGGTCAAAGAACTTCTCGCGAAACAGGTCGCTGGCTTTATCCAGATTCGGAGGATTACCAGGACGAAGACGCTGATAAATTCGCAGCAACGCTTCTTCATGAGTCGCCGTGGTATCTTCGATCAATGAATTTAAAATGACGGCATCAGGAACTTCAGTAATCAGCTCAACAGATTTCAATCCGCTGCCAACCAATTCTTCAGCCGTTACATCTGTTAAAGCCAAACAAGAATCACAAAGAATCTCACCTGCCCGTTCGTGGTCCGCTGGAAAGACGATGTCTTCCACGGCAACACGACCGACCAGCTTTTCAGCAGACGTACGAGAAGAAATGGTGACTTCTTCTGTGTCGTAGTAAAGCCGAACCAATTGAGCGTTACTGGAATACTCGGGGTTCATTGCCCGCAGCAAAGTCATCGCGGAAAATTTTCCGCTTTGATCGATCCGTACAGAAACAGCGTCCTTCTTCGTAACGATCAGTTCAATCCAACTGCCTCGCTCCGGAATAATTCGGCACGACTGAGTCTTTCGATCACTACTGGCTGTTTCTTCCGCCATGACAAAGTCGACACCGGGTGAACGGTGCAACTGACTCACCACAACCCGCTCGGCACCGTTCACAATGAACTCACCGCCGCCGATCATGATCGGAATATCTCCCAGATAGACCTCTTCCTCAACTGGCTGTTCTTTGATAAGACGCAACCAAACTCGAAAAGGCATGCCGTACGTCAGTCTTAATTGCCGACATTCAGCAGGGGTATATCGTGGCTTACCAAGCTCATACCGAACATACTCAAGCCGAAACTGTCCATCGTAGCTTTCAATCGGAAAGACTTCCCGAAGAATGCCTTCAAGACCTTGCTCCAAGCGGTCTCGAGACGTTCGATCAAGCTGCAAGAACCGCGCGTAAGATTCTGTCTGAATTCGAGTCAGAGCTGTGATCTCGTAGTCAGCCTGAATCTTTCCGAAGTTTCGAACCGTGTCCTGATCGATAGTGCGAACAGAGGGAATAGGCATCTCAGAAACAATCCTCGGAAACGAAGCAAAAAACCGTAAGCAACCAAAACTACCAGCGCAAGACGAAAGACACCTGCCTCATCACGAGACAACTGCCTTCTCCAACTCGTATTTCCACTGAACGTAGTAGATGCTTAACCAACCGCCGACATCAGTCGCACAAAACTTCTGTACTCAACACACACACTGCTGAACCGCTGAACGAAGGAAGGCTGAGACACACACTCAACGTGCCTCAGCCATCGCAACGAAGCTTCAATACAGCCTGATTACTACTTAACTTCGCAGGTACCGCCGGCACCTTCGATTTCTTCTTTCAACTTCTCAGCGTCTTCTTTAGACACGCCTTCTTTGATCGCTTTAGGTGCACCTTCAACCATTTCTTTAGCTTCTTTCAAGCCAAGACCAGTTGCCGCACGAACCACTTTGATCACTGGAATTTTGTTTCCACCGTCACCGGTCAGAACAACATCAAATTCCGTTTTCTCAGCAGCTGCCGCACCACCACCATCGTCGGCAGGACCAGCGGCCATCATCACAGCTCCGCCACCGGCAGGCTCGATGTTGTGAACATCCTTCAAGTAATCGACAACCTTTTTCGCTTCAAGTAGCGTCAGGCCAACGATCTTGTCGCCAAGCTCTTTTGTTGCCGCATCGTATTCTGTAGTTTCTGCTTCGGCAGTAGACATTCTTCGTGACCTTTCGTTCTGTAAAGAAGCGTTCGCTCTTAGGACTCATCAGGAGCCCATCAATTGTTTAACCAAGCAGCATGGAGCCACTTACTATTCAGATTCTTCCGAGATTGATTCAAGACAACCAGCAAGTAGACCACCTGGCCCTTGCATCACGCCAGCAAGCTGAGCTCCAGGAGCCAACAACAAACCAGCCAACATCCCAATCAACTCTGCACGACCAGGGCTCTTACTTAACGCTTCAACACCAGAAGCGTCTAAGCTATCCCCTTCAACAGTCGCACCTTTGATTTCCAACTCACCGAGCTCTTTGGCCCAGCGTGAAATTTCTTTGCTCAAGTCAACAACATCTTCGCCACCCCAAACCAATGTGGAAGGACCGGCAAGGATTTCGTCAAGCCCCGTCACACCAGCTCGTGAAAGAGCATTTTTGGCGATGGAGTTCTTAACGGTGTAAGCTTGAATATTTTTTTCCTGCATACCCAACCGCCATTTATTAGCGGAAATCGCATCAAGCTTCGAGCAGTCAACGACAACCATGTCCTTGGCCTCACCCAGCTTCTGCTGCAGGTCTTCAATCAACATATCTTTAATAAAACGACTCATGGCTCAATCACCTTCAAACAAAAATTAAAGAGCCACTGAAATCGCGGGCGTCATGGTTGCAGAAACGCTCATTGAACGCATGTAAACACCCTTCGATGTCGCAGGCTTCAATGAGTGGATGAACTTCAGAAAGGCATCTGCATTTTCTTGCAACTGTTGAGCCGTAAACGACATTCGGCCAACAACACAATGAACATTGCCACCAGCGTCAACACGAAACTCAACCTTACCAGCTTTGTATTCTTCAACAGCTTTCGCAATATCGGCAGTGACCGTACCGGCCCGAGGAGATGGCATCAAACCACGTGGCCCCAAAACCCGACCAAGAGGCCCAACCACACCCATCATATCAGGAGCAGCAATGGCAACATCAAAGTCAAGCCAACCGTCCTTGACTTTATCAGCCAAGTCTTTCCCACCAACAACATCAGCCCCTGCTTTTTCAGCAACAGCAACATTGTCACCCTGAGCAAACACAATCACTCGCTGCACTTTGCCGATTCCATGAGGCAAAACCAACGAACCACGCACGAGCTGATCAGCTTGCTTAGGATCAACACCCAAACGCACAGCAATTTCTACCGCCTGATCAAAACCCACTGCCTTCACGCCTTTCGGAAGACCTTTTTCAAGATCTTTCAAAGCAGACATGGCCCCACTCAGTTCCAACGAACCCAGCCCCAATGCCTTTTCAGACAACGCTTTCATTCTTTTTGACTGTCTTGCCACTACCTTACCCTTAACTCAGAAGATGCCTGCAAAGAAAACAAATCTGCCCTGATCAACCAATCACTTCCAAACCCATACTTCGGGCGGTACCAGCAATCACCTTGACAGCAGCATCAACAGAACCAGCATTCAAATCGCTCATCTTCATTTTGGCGATTTCTTCCAGCTGAGCACGAGTCACAGAACCCACTTTATTCGCAAGTGGATTACCAGACCCCTTTGCAATTCCGGCAGCCTTCTTCAACAGCACGGCAGCAGGAGGACTCTTTAGAACAAATTCAAAACTACGATCATTATAAACAGTGATCACAACAGGGATGGTCGTCCCCATCAGGTCTCGCGTTTGATCATTAAACTGCTGAACAAACTGAGCAATATTCACACCGTGCGGACCGAGCGCAGTACCAACAGGTGGTGCCGGAGTCGCCTGACCACCAGTAACCTGAACCTTAATTTCGGCTGTAACCTGCTTACCCATTTGAACGCAAACCTAATCTGACAAGAGCACAAAATGACCAACAAAAACCAAACTCAGACCGCTTCAACCTGCCAGTGATCCAATTCGACTGGAGTAGACCGACCAAAAATTTCAATCAACACTGAAATCTTGCCGTTACTTTCATCGATCCCGCTAATGGTTCCTTCGAAATCCTCGAACGTCCCTTCACGAATTTTCACCAAATCGCCTTCAGCAAAGGCAATATTCACCTTCGGTGTTGCCTGAGCATCACCTCCAGCCTTACCCAACATCCGATCAACTTCATGCTGTTCCATCGGCTGAGGCTTACCAGCCGCACCGGCGAAGTCACCTACGCCACCTGTATCACGAACCAAGTACCAAGTCTCATCATTCAACACCATGTTAATCATGATGTAGCCCGGAAAAAGCTTTCGATCTAACTCGCGAGCTTTACCGCTTCGTGTATCCACAACCTTCTCAGAAGGGATCAGAATCTCACCGAAAGCGTCTTCAAGACCTTCCAACTTGATCTTTTTCAGCAACGCTTCCTTAATGGTCCGCTCTCGATTGGTCTGCACCTTCAGCACAAACCAGAGTTTCTCTTCGTCCGAGCCAGCAGACTCGGGAGATTCAACAGACATAACGAAAGCCATTCTGGGCCTATAGCCCCTCAGCCGAAAAAATGGAAGTCGCGTATCCTGACTTGACGACTACCGGAATGCAACCACAGCTGCACCCACGTTTTCGCTTTTCGCAGCAGTGAGCAAAAAGAACACCACTACAAAAACACACCTTAATATTCGATAAAGTGAATCAAACGAAACAGCCACTTCCAAATCAAGTCAACACCTGCCAAAAACGCACCCATTGCCAGCATCACAACAATCACTACAACAGTAGACTGCACAACCTGTTGACGCCCTGGCCAAACCACTTTTTCACGCTCAACATCGACCGCAATCATGAACTCAGCAAACCGAGGCACATGAATTGTCCGGAATGCAAACCATGAAAGCAACGCCCAAACCGCCAATGGCACACCCACTCGAACGGCCTGCTGCTTGTCACCCAAACTCCCGTTTGACAGACTAAAGCAGCCAAACGCAGCCACCAAAACCAGACAGATAAAGGTTGACTGACGAACCAAACGGCCCTGAGCAGGCTTATACAGCGAAAACCGAAACAGTTCGGGCAACACCGACGACACTACGGACTTACTGGACATGCCAAACATCTTCTAAAAAGCAAAGCACACGAAAAGCACGGACGGAGGGACTTGAACCCCCAACCTGCGGATTTGGAATCCGCTGCTCTGC
>CAYTUE010000032.1:15271-34816 GCA_964441085.1 uncultured Planctomycetaceae bacterium | reverse complement strand
CAAGATGGCTGCGATCAAAAAATAGACTTTGAGATGTCCTTTTTGGGCGCCGGTCAGCAGGCAGTTTTGCTCAAGACTGTTCGTCCCCATGACATGAGAAGTTGCCACCCACAAACCGACAAACATGGTGGCCCCAATCAGCATCATGAAGAACGCCATTTCGGAATCGAATATCGCTGGATAGATCGATAGGTTGGGCAGGTCTGCTTTCATCCGAGACAGCAACTTGCCTCCGAACGGGCGTGCCATTTTCCCAACGTACAGTGTTTTCAGACTGGGGAATGTTTGGATTGATTCGACGAACTGCTCGTAGATGCCCAAGTTTTCCGTGTTTCGGCCGATGGTTGATGCATCGCCCAAAAATTCGCCGCCGTCATTTAGGCTCAGCAGCTCCAATCTTGGTAAGACAGACAGTTGAGCGACGTGATCAACTGTGATCAGTTTCTGGGCGTCATCGTCAGTTTGTTCGCGCCAAGAATCTTGAGATTCCAGATGAAGTGACTTTAAGTTCTTCATCTGAGCCAGTTCACTCAGGTCTGCTTTGCACGAATTCGCTCCTAAAGTTAGGTTGCGAATCTTTGGAAGGCGACTTAGCTGAATCAAGTGTTCGGTCTTCAGTGTGTCTGTTGTAAATTCAACACTGTCTAGATTTTTGAGTAAGCTGAATTCAGAGATTGGCAGAGCATCGAGATGTTCTTCCCGAAGTGATATCCACTGCGTGTTGGGGAACATCCGCGTGATTGTGCCAAGGCGTTTGGCGAGCGATGTTTCTTCTGGATCAGAATCTGAAGCGGGCTCGTCACTGATGTCTCCCAGAAATAGCCCCGATTCACCGGCGACAGAATGGATATCGAGGAAGTCAAACTTTAACCCACTCACTTTTAAGTTGGGCTGGTCGTCTTGTAGTGCTGTCCGCCACTCTTCGGCAAACATGAGTTTGCGGCCAGATGGTTCATGATCCGGAGTATTACTGGAGCTACTGACAATTCTGCTGTCGCCGGGGATGGCTTTGATGAGCATCACAATCAGGATCAGCAGCGACAATCCAATCAGTAGCGCAGCGGGACGACGAATCAGAACTTTTGTGGCGGCAAAGAAAAGCCGACTGTTGCTGGGGTGTTGTGCAGCTTTCATATCAATCCTGCTCGTCGTGAAGTTCGAGGAAGATGTCTTCGAGATTCAAGTTTTCGACCGTTACTTGAACATTCCAGTCCTGTTGTATCCGAGAAATCAACTCGGCGTCAGCGGCGGCCACCGATACGACGGCCGTTGATCCATGAATTTCTGAACGCAATGTGGAAGGCACAGAGAAGTCTTCGGGCAGATCCGAATCGCTGCTGATTCGCAGTCTTTTCACACTGTCTTTGAGATCTTCTAGTACTCCAAAAAAGTCAATCACTCCGTTTCGAAGAATGGCCACGTGCGAGGCAACTCGCTCAAGATCTGATGTGATATGAGTTGAAAAGAGGGCTGTTTGCTGAGCATTCTGAGAATGTTCTAACAGTGATCTCAGTAGAGTACGTCTTCCTGCTGGATCAAGACTTGCGGCAGGTTCATCAAGAATCAAAAGTTCGGGGTGGTATCCCATCGCCAACACAAGTCCCAGCCTTTGCTGCTGGCCGGTTGACAAAACCTTGACCTTGTCCGTGTGTTTTAGGTCGAAGTTCTTGAGCATCAGGTCAGAAGCTTGATGATCCCAGTTTTCATAGTGAGCTGCCGTGTAGTCGACCATCTGTTGGACATTCATCCACGGATAGAACTTCACAACTTGAGGCACATAACCCAGCTTGGCTTTCGTTTCCACGGATAGGTCCCAAGGATCATCGCCGTAAACACGGGCGGAACCTTCTGTGATTTTCAACAAGCCAAGAAGGCATTTCAGCAATGTCGATTTTCCAGCTCCGTTGGCACCAATCAAACCAACAATGGCGCCACGGGGAATCTTAAGATCGACCCCGTTTAGGACCGGTTTATCATCGAAAGATTTCCTCAGACCGGTCGCCTCGATCACAAGTTCACTGGGTTCCATCAGCGTTTCCCTTTAAGAATGCGTTGAACAATGGCTTGGATTTGCTCGTCGGACAGCCCAAGTTGCTGAGCTTGATTCAAGAGTGGTTCAAGAAGCTCGGCCACTTCTTTCTTTCGAGCCGTCAAACTTACGGCGGGTTGACAATCGACGACTCGCATCCCCTTGCCGCGAATTCGCTCGACAACGCCATCTGCTTCGAGTTTCGAATAGGCTTTTGAAATCGTCATCATGTTGACTTCAAGCACGGCTGCCAGTTCTCGAGTACTGGGAAGCATACTTCCCGGTTGCATGCGGCCAGAAGAAATCAACGAGCGAACCTGATCCATGACTTGCCGATAAATTGGCAAGCCGGAAGATGGGTTGACGTAAAATTGGTCTGAGTGAATTACCATACACGTGTATCATTGCACTGATACACTTAGATTGCAACCTGTTCTTTTAAAATTTTTCTATTGGACCTGGTAAGCGATCACCAAGTGGCTTTACAGATGGCCATTTTGCAAATGGCGGGCAGTTGCCAAAAGACAAGCGCAGAAAGAAGGCTCGTTTCATCCGCAGATACGGGTGAAACGAGCCTGATGTTCACTATGTTTTTGCTGCCTCGCAGCTTCAGGATTTCTTGTGCACCTTCATCGACTTGTCATGTCCGGCGTGTACCTTGGCTTGAAGGTCGGGCCATCCGCCTTTGAGTACCAGCAGCACAACGCTGCGGCCTTCGAAAGCGTAGGTATCTTGGACGGAATAGACTTCGTTTTCGTCAACTGTGCGGCGAGCCGTATCGAACAACGGCACCCAGCGTTCCGAAGGCTTATGGCGAGGCATCGTGAAGGCCACTGAATCTGGTTGATTGCTGAATAGAATCAAGAGAGTGTCGCCCGAAATGCGTTCACCCTTTTGGTCAACTTCGTCAATGCTCTCGCCGTTCAGTCTCACCCCGATGGCATCTACGCAGCCTGAATTCCATTCATGATCGGCCAATTCTTGGCCAGACTTTGCCAGCCACGCAATGTCTTTCACACCAGCTCCACGAATGCGCCGACCTTGGAAAAACTTCCGCCTTTTTAAAACAGGCTGATCATGCCAAATTTTGATTACTTGCTTGCAGTAGTCTAAAAAGTGTTGTTGGTCATCGTCTAAATCCCAGTTCAACCAACTGATTTCGTTGTCTTGGCAATAGGCATTGTTATTGCCATGTTGAGTATGACTGAGTTCGTCGCCACCTCGCACCATGGGAACTCCCTGAGACAGCATCAATGTGGCAAACAAGTTTTTGCGTTGTTTCATCCGCAGCGCATTGATCTTGGGGTCATCTGTTTCTCCCTCATGACCACAGTTCCAATTATTATTGTGACTTTCGCCGTCACGATTTTCTTCTAAGTTGGCCAAGTTGCGTTTGTGGTGATACGTCACCAAGTCGTACAAGCAAAAGCCATCATGAGCTGTCACGAAGTTGATGCTGGCGTGAGGGCGACGGCCATTGTGCTGATAGAGGTCGCTGCTGCCTGTCAGTCGAGTTGCAAATTCATTGACTGCTCCACAATCGCCTGTCCAGTATGTCCGAATGGTGTCTCGATACTTGCCATTCCATTCCGACCAAAGGTGAGGAAAATTGCCAACCTGGTAGCCTCCATTGCCGAGATCCCAAGGTTCGGCGATCAGCTTGACAGTGGAAAGCACGGGGTCTTGTAGAATAATGTCAAAGAACGCACTGAGTTTATCGACGTCGTGGAGTTCTCGAGCCAACGCGCTGCATAGGTCGAAGCGAAAACCATCGACATGCATTTCCTGCACCCAGTAACGCAGACTGTCCATGATCAGTTGCAGCACATGAGGAGTCTGCATATTCAGAGTATTACCACAGCCGGTGAAGTCTTGGTAATACCGTGGATTGTCCGGAGCCAAACGGTAGTACGACGCATTATCTAAACCTCGCAATGACAACGTGGGTCCAAAATGATTCCCTTCGCCCGTGTGGTTGTAGACAACGTCTAAAATCACTTCGATGCCAGCAGCATGCAGGTTCTTGACCATCTGTTTGAATTCAGAAATCGCGCCTTCTGGTTTCTTTGCCGCGGCATATCGAAAGTCGGGAGCAAAAAACGAAAGTGTGTTGTAACCCCAAAAATTCGACAGGTTATTCGTCACAAGATGGCGGTCGTCGACATGATGATGCACGGGCATCAATTCCACTGCGGTAACGCCCAGATCATGCAGATGCTGAATCGCAGCTTCTGTCCCCATGCCCGCATAGGTTCCTCGAAGCTCTTCGGGAATATCCGGGTGCAGCTTGGTCAGGCCTTTGACATGAGTTTCGTAGATCAGTGTTTTGTGCCAAGGAGTTCTCAGCAGTTGATCACCTTCCCAATCGAAATCGCAATCAACAACAACCGCTAAAGGGGCAAAGGCTGCGTTGTCGGTCGAATCGAACTTCGTATCTTCTTCACCCACAGTGAATGGAAACATGGCATCCGACCAAGAAATTCCTCGACCAAGAGCACGAGCATACGGGTCCAAAACAATTTTATTTTGATTGAACCGATGTCCTTGGCTTGGATCCCACGGCCCGTCTACTCGAATTCCATACAGCTGACCGGGTTTCAGGTCAGGGAAGTATCCGTGCCAGCTTTGGTAGGTTTTTTCCAGCAAAGGAATGCAAGCTTTTTCAGCTCGATCACTGGCAGAGTCAAACAAACACAGACTGACAGATGTCGCATGTTCTGAAAACACGGCGATATTCACACCCTTGCCATCCCATGTGGAACCGAGCGGGAACGGCCGACCTGGCCATTGCCGAATGGTTGATGAGGATCGACGGTGAGATGACTTCATCGCAACGGACGACATGGAGCACCTAACATTTTGTGCGAAGGAGCAAAGATTCAGAAGAATTGCGGAGAAGCAAGCACCGCAGTACCGAGTTTATCGTCAATTCTAGGAGATGAACCCAATGGAAGGCTCGTACAATTTGCTGGTTAGGGGATTTCTACGGACTGGGCAAGCCGATGGGTTTGCCCCAGCCATAACACAGTCCACCGCTCCGGTCGCCGATAACTTGGATACGTGCGTTTTGCCTCAATCAAGATGAGATTCCTCATTAAAATCACGGCAGCACCGTCGAATGTAGGGTTTGGCACGTAATTCCCGAGCGAAATCGAAGGTATGCTGCAGTTTGTGTTTGACTGTGTTTTTACCTCATCCGTATAAAATACGCACTTTACTTAACCTTGGAAGAAGCGGAATTGGCGAGTGAGCCGTGGTTTCACCACAACATCGCTGGCAGTTTTGGGCCCCAACAACTTCAAACACCAACTGGTTTTTCGCAAGTGATATGAAATCTGCTTTTCCAAAGATTGCTGCAGTCACCTTCGCCGTCGCGTCCGTCGCGATGATGGGAATGTCGCTGTCTGCCTATTTCAACCGGTTGGATTATGTTTCTCAGATGAGCGACCCGCTCATTTCAGACTACAAATTTGAATCGACAACCGCTGAAGGCAAAACATCTTGGACGGTGACTCCCAGCACGGGAGACGACCGCACCGAACGCCGAAAAGATTCCGGCTACGCGGCTTTACAAGAAGCCTACCAGGATAAATCGAAGCGTTCGTCAGCCAAAGCTCAAGAAATGGAACAACTTGAACAGTTGTTAAGCGAGCAAAAAGAACGTGTGGCGGCCGAACAAGAGGAAGACTTGGTTGCTTTAGACAAACGAATCCAGCAACTGACGAATGCCGTTACAACCACCAAAAATCAGTATCTCGCCGTATCACAGCAACACCAAAAGCTGATCACGGAAAGCCAAGAGGTGCGAGCCGAAACAGCCGATCGCCGTGAAGACGTGATTCGTCTTACGTCGGAATTGGAAGAACTAAGAACAGATCGATATCGCCTGAAGGAAATTCGACGAGACCTGACAGACCGTTTCGTCAGGCTTCAATTAGAAAACCAAGCGATGAACCAGCGTTTACAGCAAATCAATCAGCAACTGAAGTAAGACCTTCAAAGCTTTTCAATCCCGAAAAGCGGCGTTAAAATTCACCTTCCGCATAGAACTCTGGAGCCCACACGATGAGCAACGTCGTCGGGAAAATGTTAGTCGTCTTAACGCTGGTCTTTTGCCTGCTGCTGTTGTGCTTTGCTGGAGCAGTTTACAGCTATTCTGGACAGTGGCGTGTTAAGGCCAATGATTTGCAGTTTCGTTTGACCGAATTGGACGAAAACTTCAACAAGTCATCAGATAACCACAACGTCGTCGTGAAGGATCTTGAAGTTCAAATTGCAAACTTAGAAATTGAACGAGATCAGCTCGCCGCAACTTTAAGTACAAACGAAGAAAACGAAGGGCAAACAAAACAGCTGTTAGCCGATGCTCTTCAATCAGCCGACAAATCCGCTGGTGAAGCGAAAATCGCTTCTGCTGAACTTGCTGCTCGTAAAGTAGAAGCCGCCATTTTAAATGCAGAAGTTCAAAAGCAGGCAGACCGAATTGCAAACCTGTTCGCTGAACTTCAACAACTAGAAGACAGTGAACTCAACTTACAACGTCAGCTTGCTGCTGCTGAAGAAAAAGAAGAACAGCAACTCGTTGTCAATGCGAACCTAAAGGATCTTTTGCGAGCCAACGAAATTGATCCACGAGCAGCCATCACGGGTGATTTGCCTGAAGAAAAAATCAATGTCGATGGATTTGTCGGCCGAACGCTCAAGAGCCCAAATCGTGAACTCATTGAAATCACAATTGGCAGCGATGACAAGATCTTCGAAGAAATGGAAGTGACTGTCTATCGCGGCAGAAAATACGTATGCAAAGCTCAAGTTATTCAAGTTCTGCCAGACCTTGCGATCTGCAGAGTTGACGAAGCGACTCGACGAGAACAAATCAGAAAGGGCGACCGTGTCACAACCAAATTCTAATCCAACCATCTATGACGGATTAATGTTCATTTCACTGGCTGCCGTGATCGTCGGAATTGTGTTCCTTGTTCAGGCACTCAATTCATACGGCTGGTCGGGCCCGCAATAGCGGTCGCTGAGCTGGCGAACAAAATCAACAAAAGCCGAAGCCAGCGTGTGCTTGCTTCGGCTTTTTTCATGCGCTCATGTTTGCTCGACGTCTATCCCTCGTTGCCGACAGGACGGTACAAAATTCGCCCACATTGTCGACACACCATGTACTCACCCATATTGACTCGCACAGCATCTTGAGATGTCAGTTGGCTATTGCACTCTTCGCAGTAGCCATCTTCCACTTTTGCAAGTGCTCGATCCTGCATCGATTCTCGTAAGCGTTTGTAATTCGATGTCGCTTCACCTGTTGGAATCAGCTTTTCGGCTTCAGTAATCTGAGCCGTCAGTTTTTCGACTTCGGCAAGCAGTCCCGGCTTCTTTTGAGCAACCGTTTCTGTCACTGAAGCAACTTTGTCTTCGGTTTCCTGCAGTGTGCCCTTCAAGACTTGCAGTTTTGATTCTGCTTCATCAACTTGGTTCAGAAGATCCAGAATGACGTCTTCGTATTCTTCACACTGCTGCTTGGCCGCAGCGACCTGCCCGCCAATAATTTCGTACTCTTTATTGGACTTCGCGTCGTTCAGTCGCAGTTTTTGTTTGTCAATTTCGCCTTCACTCGTTTTCAGTTGCAACGCAGTCTGGTCGGCCTTCTTTTTGAGCTGCTGAATTTCCACCTTTTGGCGGTCACAAGCATCTTTCGCAATCACCACTTTATTTTCACAGGCCGCAATTCGCTTCGGACCATGTTCAAGCAACTGGTTCGCTTTGGTCAGATGTTGCAGCAGTTGGTGTAGGCTTTCAAAGGCCCGACGGTTGTCGGTAGACATTCACAAAAACTCCGCTGAAACACGTGGACTCAAGACACAGAATTGCTTTCTCGACAGCCATTTCTACGCGACATCACAATCTGCTGGTGCCAGATTCTAGGAAGCAGAGCTCAAATTCTCTACAAACCAGCCTGAATAGAAACGGGATTCTGGTTTGAAGGTTAGTATTGCACCATGGCAAAAACAGGAACAGTCTATCTGACAGGCGCTGGACCAGGTGACCCGGGCCTGCTTACGTTGCGTGCCTTGGAAGTCTTACAGAAGGCTGATTTGGTGTTGTACGACGGATTAGCAAACCCGGTTTTGCTGCGACACACCAATGGAATTTGCGAACGCACGGCCAGAACTCGCATTGATTCACGAGCCATTGTGCCTCAAGAAGAAGTCAATCAACGGCTGGTCGACGAAGCCAAATCAGGCAAATGCGTGGTTCGCTTAAAAGGCGGCGATCCCTATATCTTTGGTCGAGGCAGTGAAGAAGCAGCCGCCTTGGAAGCTGCTGGAATCCCTTACGAAGTTGTACCGGGCATCACAGCTGCAACAGCCGCCGCTGAATACGCTGGCTTCAGTTACACTCATCGCAGCCACACATCCGCTGTCGCATTTGTCACCGGACACGAAGATCCCACAAAAGACGAAAGCCGGCTGGACTACGCTGCACTGGCCGCATTTCCGGGAACACTGGTGTTCTACATGGGACTGGGACAACTGTCTCAGATTTGTCAGCGACTGATCGAAAACGGGCAGTCGAGTTCCACACCCGCCGCCATTGTGTGTCGAGCATCTTTACCGACTCAACAAATTGTGCAGTCGACTTTAAAAGACCTTCCTCAAGCCGCTTCAGCAGCCGGACTGAAACCGCCCTCCTTAATCGTGGTGGGTGAATGCGTGAATTTAAGACAAGTGGATTCTTGGTTTGAACGTCGTTGGCTACACGGCTTGAAAATAGGAGTCACCTGTGCAGAACATCAGATCGATGATCCAATGCACGAAATTGTCATCCGATCTGGTCAACCGGTCCCCATGCCATTGCTTGAAGTCAGTCCCGTTTCATCCACAGACGGCATGTTGATTCAAAAACAGCTTAACGATTTAAAGCGTTTTCAATGGCTTGTGTTCACGAGTCGCAACGGGGTCAGTGAATTCTTTCAACATCTGAACCAAGCGGGGCTTGATTCTCGAGCACTGGGGCACATGCAAATTGCAACAGTAGGGCCATCCACTGCCGAAAGTCTGAAAAACTACGGGATCACAGCTGATGTCGTCCCTCAGATCTATTCAGCAGAAGCTTTGGTTGACGAACTGGCAAATCAAATCAGCGGCCAAGCCGTGTTGTGGGCTCGAGCCAGTCGAGGGCGAGACACCGTTGCTGAAGGGCTACTGAATGCAGGAGCAACTGAAGTCGTTTCGTTGGTTGTGTACCAAAACGACGACGCTGCTGCCTTACCCGATGGAACAATGCAGCAAATCAAAAGTGGACAACTTGATTGGATTTGTTTAAGCAGTCCAGCAGCCGCCAAACGTTTATCCGGTCTGTTGAAAGCGGCAGGCATTGATCCAAATCTTGCACCGTTTCAGATTGCCACAATCAGTTCATTGACAACCGAAGCAGCCGTCCAGGCTGAGCTGACTGTTAAGATCACGGCAACAGAGCACACATGGACGGGAATGCTAGACGCCATTGGGCAGCACCAACAAACAGCACGCCAGCGTGAATCAGCAACATAGCCTTCACGGGGGCAATCACGATGATTTTTTCAATGCGGCACGAAGAAATGCGGCTGTGTGACTGTCTGAGCATTCTAGCAACCCCGATAACTGGCCTTGGTACAATACTCGACCACCACCGGGACCACTTTCAGGACCGATATCCACCAACCACTGACTGCTCATCATCACATCCGTGTTGTGTTCGACAACCACAACAGAATTTCCAGCAGCAACCAACTTCTGCAACACTTCAATCAGACGAATCACATCGGCAGGATGCAAACCGCTGGTTGGCTCGTCCAAAACAAACAGCGTCTTCAACGTCAGCTTCGTTGTTAATTCTGTCGCCAGTTTGACTCGCTGAGCTTCTCCTCCGGAAAACGTGCTCGATGGCTGGCCGACCTTCAGATACCCCAATCCCACATCAACAAAGGGATCAATGATCTTTCGAATCGAAGCCAGTTCGGCAAAAAATTCTGCCGCATCAGAAAGACACATCTGCAGCAAATCATCCACATTGTGATTTCGGTACTTCACCGCCAATGTCGCTCGATTAAATCGAGTTCCATGACATTCAGGGCAGGGAACAGTAGCGTTTGGCAAAAACGTCATCTTGACATCCTGCACGCCCGTACCTTTACAAACATCACAGCGACCTGGACCAGAATTAAAGCTAAAACGATTCCCCGCGAACCCCCGAGCCTTTGCTTCACGAGTCTTCGCAAACAACTTGCGAACTTCATTCCACAACTGACTGTAAGTCGCAATACACGAGCGTCGGTTTTTTCCTAAAGGACGATTGTCGACCGATACAATTCGATCAATCCCATCCAGTCCAGAAATCGCCTGACATTCCGCATCTGCCAAAGCGAAGTTGATGTCACTCTCTTTTGAAAAATGGGCTGTCGCAACTGGAAGTAACGTATCCAAAATCAGTGAACTTTTCCCAGAACCGCTGACACCCGTGACGCATACCAGCTGATTCAACGGAAACGACACCGAAACGTTTTGAAGATTGTTTCGCTTCGCTGCTGTCATTTCAATCTTTGCAGAACCAATGGATTCCACAGCAGCAGGCGCAGGCGCTTGCAGTTCATGACGAAGATATTGAGCAGTCGGCGAGGACACTGTTTCTGTCAATTCATCGCATGTCATACAATCTGCTGGGACACCACAAAACTGCAAATGCCCACCTTCCGTTCCTGCTCCGGGACCTAAGTCCACCAAGCAATCTGCGGCCAACATAATTTCGGGATCATGTTCGACAACAATGACCGATGCACCATCATCTCGCAGCTGCAGTAACGTTTGCAGTAACCGCTGAGTATCTCGAGCGTGCAATCCAGATGTGGGTTCGTCCAACACAAAGCAGGCACCGTGCAATCCTGTCCCAAGGCAAGCAGCCAGCCTTGCTCTTTGAAATTCGCCTCCTGATAACGTGCGAGTGACTCGATCCAAGTTTAAATAGCCGACTCCCACGTCATTCAAACACTGCAGTCGCTGCCGAATATCTGGCAAAGTCTTTTCGGCCACCAAACGGTGTTCTCTAGGCAGCGATCTCTGTAATGATTGATCAAGCCAACCATCAACTTGCTGCAAAGCATGGCTGACTGATCGCGATGTGAATTCGGCGATTCGAACTCCATGAAACGTTACGTTTCTGGCAAACGGTTGCAGACGTGATCCGCCGCAATCATCGCAAGCTGCTTGACGAAACACGGTCAGGTCATCGCTGTCATCCACAATGCCTCGAAGACCAAACCCTTCACACGCCGGACAGGCTCCCCACGCACTGTTGAAGCTAAAGGTTCGAGCTTCCGGAGTCGGAAAGCTGATGTCACATGTCGCGCAGCTAAATTTTGTGCTGAATAAATGGTCATGCCATTCGCCATCAACTTGTTCGCACACAATGCATGTGCCGTCGCTTTCTCGAACCGCCAAACCAATGGATTCTCGAAGACGAACTTCAATTCCCGGCTTCACAATGATTCGATCCACGACAGCGTCGATCGAATGTTTTCTGGTTGCTTTTAAATCGGGAAGATCAGAAATGTCCAGCAATTCACCATCAACTCGAGCTCGCACAAACCCATTGCGTCCAATCCGTTCAAAGACTTCTTTATGAGCCCCCTTGCGTTGCCTAACCATCGGCGATAGCAGCATCAGCTTGCTGCGTTCTGGCTTGGCCATGATCCGCTCAACAATCGTATCGATCGACTGACTACTAACGGGGTCACCACACTGAATACAGTGAGCCGTGCCCGCCTTGGCATATAACAACCGCAGGTAGTCGTAGATTTCTGTCGTCACAGCCAAAGTACTGCGTGCCGGAGCAGTCGTCATGCGCTGATCGACACTCACTGTGGGCGGAAGGTCGCTGATTTCGTCAACGGCAGGTCGAGCCAACTGTTTGATTAACGATCGAGTATGATGAGACACACTATCAAGGTAGCGACGTTGTCCTTCTGCAAACACAGTGTCGAAGGCCAAGCTACTTTTGCCACTGCCACTGACTCCGGTCACCACGACCAATTTCCCCAAAGGAAAATCTACGTCGATGTTGTTTAAGTTGTGCGTCCGAGCTCCTCGAATCCGGATGGCTCGTTGCTTGCTGTGTTCTGATGACATCGTTCTAACCCAAATCAATCGAACGATGTTTCATCTGCTGTTGACTGCGGCTGGGAACCGAAACAATTCGATCTGCTGTTAAAGGCAGTTGGCCATCAAATTGGTAAGCACACAACCAACCGTCTTTTGCGATGCTGTAATCCAAACACGCGATATTGGTTGTTAATGGTTTTGGTGGAAAATCTTGCAGCCAATAATGCCCGATAAACACAGGACGTTCTTGCGCGTGATAAGGAGAAGCAAATGCGGTTTGAGGCACGGGATTGGCGGGAAGAGAGGCCGCCTGAGGCAACGCATACGTTTGCCATGTTTGATTTTCTGGACTGTCAAACCATCGAATACGAATTCGCTTACGACGATTCCCTTCTTTATCTGTGACAAACAAACCGTCTGGTAAAGCCAGCTCGGGGCCTTTTAACACGCATTCAATTGCGTCAAAAACTTGGTCACCGGAACAGACAGCTTTCTTCAGAAATTCAGGGGTGAATCTTCCAAACTGACTCAATGCAGTATCAATCTGCTGAAGACATTCAGAATTCCAACAAGCATGTACGATGCGAAAAGAATGGGTTTCGATCGCCACCGGAAGACTTTGAAACCACGTGAGAGCTGACTGGAGTTCAGAAGGACTGAATTGCTGCAAAGTCGCGTCATGCTGTTGCAGATTTCGATCGCTGTGAGGACGAAGAAATTTTCCCCGCTGTTCTGGATCTTCTGTCTGAAATGCGAGAGCGTTAAATTCATGATTGCCCATCACTGCCAAGGCATTGCCTTCGTCACACATCTGTCTGACAATGTGGACAACTTCCGGAATCTCTGGGCCTCGATCGATGAAATCACCACAGAAAACGGCCGTGCGATCTGGATGATGGTAGCCTGAACGGGTTTGGCAATACCCCAGTTTTTCCAGCAGCGTCTTTAGCTCTTTTGCATAGCCGTGAATGTCTCCGATGATGTCGTACATAAATGATGAAATCACTGGTTCAAAACAATTGTCGATCAGCCTGTTTGTGATCGACTGAAAGAAAATCACGCCATAGATTGAATGGTTTCGCCGTCGTCAACTTCTAGTGTGCATTCAGGAAGGCTTTTTAGGAAGAGACGACCATAGGGTTTGGTCAGAATTCGAGGATCCAAAATCACGACTCGCCCCGTATCGCTGCGACTGCGAATCAACCGCCCAAATCCTTGCTTCAGCTTAATCACGGCTTCAGGAACCTGATATTCCTGAAACGGATTGCCGCCGCGAGCACGAATCGCGTCAACTCGAGCTTCCAATAACGGCTGATCGGGAACACTAAATGGCAACTTCGTGATAATGACATTTTGCAAGTCGTCTCCAGGCACATCGACTCCTTGCCAAAAGCTATCTGTTCCAAACAAGACGGCTCGGTCGTCCTTGCGAAACCGATCGACCATTGCTGTTCGTGGAAGCCCTTTGCCTTGGCAATACAACGTGAGATCGTTTTCAGTAAACCACCCCAACAGCCGTTCGGCACAGAATGTCATCATGCTGTAACTGGTGAACAACACGAATGCCCGCCCGTTGGTTTCTAGCAGATGCCGTTTGATCCGGTTCAAACATTCCTGTTGGAAATCGGCATTGGCTGACGTCGGGTCAGGCATATTCTTGCACAGAATCAGTCGAGCTTGCTTACGATAATCGAATGGACTTCCTTGACGATTATCTTTTCCATTGGTCACGCCAATTCGATTACGAAAGAACGTGAAGTCTTCCGTACCAATCGCCAAGGTCGCGCTTGTGGCAATGACCGATGGAATTTCATTAAACAACTGTTCCTGAAGAATGGGGCCAACTTCTACAGGAGCACTCATTAAGCTGATGTTTTGTTGTCGAGACCCTGATTTTTCGACCCAGTACACATCGGATTCTGCATTTTGGCCGCACCATTGAGACAAACTGTCACCAAGAATATGGCAGCGATCTACGGCTGCCTTGAGTTCCACTTGATCGGATTCATTTTTTGTTCGTTCTGCCTGACGTGAAATCATGGTTGCCAGTTGATACAGCTCACGAGTCACCTCGTTTTCGATTTCGACAGGACGATCAAGCCGTCCGTTCTTGCGTCCGAATCGTCGAGCCCACTCTTCTGCTTGATGGAAGAACTCGCGGCTCATGTGACGAACCTTCATCACTTGTTTTTGAGCATCTGGCATTTGATGAGCAACCAAAGTCCCCTTGTTGGCTCGATCGTTATACAGCCGATTCATGAGATAATCGATCTGGCCTTCGGATAACCGAATTCCAAGATGGTCTGCCGCCACAGATTCAATGGTGTGAGCTTCATCAAAAATCACGGTGTCGTAATCCGGAAGCAAACTCGCGCCTTCTCGACGCAATGCAAGATCAGAAAAGAACAACGCATGATTGACAACCAGCAGATCGGCATTCCAAACTCGACGCCGAGCTTTGTAGTAAAAGCAGTCGTCGTAGGTAGGACATTTTTTCCCCATACAGTCACTGTGATCACTGCCAACTTCATCCCAGACGTCAGACCGAGGACGAAATTTCAGATCTGCTCGACTGCCATCGGTTGTTGTTTGAGCCCAATCGTAAACGGCGGCAAGTTGTTTTTGAGCTTCCATTTCGAACAACATCTGTTGGTTGGCTCGTTCAACCGTTTTCGATGTGCGTCTCAGGCTTAAATAATTGCTACGCCCCTTTACCAGAACCGCACTGAATTCCAATGGCAGTACAGATTGAAGAAAAGGAATATCGCTTCGGATTAACTGTTCCTGAAGACTGATGGTGTGAGTCGAAACGATGATTCGTTTGCTTTTGTCATCTTTCGTTCGGCGCTGTCGAGCGGCCAAAATCGATGGCACCAAATAGGCGAAGCTTTTGCCGACTCCTGTACCAGCTTCTGCCACAAGGTGATGCCCTTTGCTGATGGCATCTTCGACACTGTTTGCCAAAGCCAGCTGTTCGTTTCGAGCTTCATACGTGGATAAACGTCGAGCAATACATCCGTCCGGCCCTAATACAGATTCGGCGGTTAAGAGTTGTTCGCTCATGAAGTGGTGGTGCCTGATTCAAGCAGTATTTCGGTATCCTTGTCTGTGACAAGAACTCCATCCGTTCTAGCAAGCATTGTGAAGGCGATGTCGTCTAGCAGCAATTCGGATGTCTGATATTCCTTTAATCGGTGACAAACGGAAACGGGTAAGGAAACCGAGTGGCAATCCACCCACTCTTGCAGTTGAACCTGAAACTGATTGATTGAAAGAACCTGATTGTTTTGGTCGGAAACTCCCAGAACTCCATTTGAAAACAGGGCAATCAATTCTTCTTCTTCAATTTGCCATTCACAATCAGTGTAGTGCTGCCAACCAAGCCCCAGCGGTGGCCCACAGCCATCCTCCGGATGCACGGCAGAAACCTGCTTTTGGTGAATTCGATAAATTCCAAAGTAGCCCGCCGCACAAAACTGCAGACAATTTCCTGCCGGATCAATGATTAAGACACAAACTTGGAGCCCATCGACTTCTGATTCCGATCGTTCGTTTAGCTGAATTTCAAGTTGCTCAATCGCTTTTGCAGGTTTGCCTGTTTCCAGCAACGCTCCGCTTAAAATTCGACTGGCGAGAACTTCGTTCTGAGCCGCTTGGACACTCACTTCTGTGCAGTCGATCATCAGCACGCCCACGCGGCCATCTTCGAACACGACATAATCCACAAGATCTGCACACAACGTTTGCCGAGCAATTAATCCATGAGTCAGTTGAAATCCAGAAAGACGAGGTGCTTGACGGGGCTGAAATGATTCATGCAGCCGAATGGCAGAATCTCTGATGATCCGTAATGATCGCCGTTCAGAGCGATCATCAGATCCCCAAGCCTGTTCGACGAGGACGGAAATTCCATGAGTCAATACGGCCAAACGTTCTAGGTCACTCGGCGTGAAACTTTGCTTTAATGCTGTGCAATCAATCTGAATGGCTCCACTGCAAAGCAAAGAAGTACTATTGAGCGGGCATGCCATGATTGATTTCAACTGACCAGCTGATTCATTCGCGTTCGTTTCGGAATTCCAATGGTCTGCATAAAGCATGGCTTCTTGTTTTTGCATCGCGTGGCGAATCACGGGCAGACAAACTTGAACTTCTTCGGTGGGATGTCGAGACACCGCAGCAACAACTTGAATCCCATCGTAACCGTCTGTCCGAAACACAACGGCGATATTTTGAGCCAACGGGAAGACACCGAACAAAAAATTCAGACTCCGTCCCAACACTTCATCAACCGTTGTCATTCTGCGCAGGCCGTGCAACAGCTGCAGGACCTGATTTAGCTTCACCGGAGCATCGTGAATAACGGGCCAACCACCGGAACCATCAGCGACATCAAGGCGAGCGACAATACGAACTTCATTGAGTTGTCCACTGCCAAGTTCGTCACTTGTGATTTGCTGGCCCGCTTTTACCAGTTGACGACGAATCGATTGTTCTTCTTCGGCTTCCGCAGTGTTCTGAGCAGGACCAATGGTAACAAGGCGAGGCCGGTTTCCCCACGAGCCAGATTTTTCAGAAAGCGAATCTTCACCGAGAAAACGAAAGCGAATTGAAGAGACCTGAATTTCGTCTCCATCCACAAGGAGTTCGTCTGAAAAGATCTTGCGGTCGTTTAAACAAGTCTGATTTCGGCTGCCCAAGTCTCGCACATAGAAACCCGTGGAATCAGCCCAAATTTCACAGTGCTTGCGGCTCACCGATGGATAGTTCAAAACAATCCCACACTCATCGGAGCGTCCAACCAACAACTTCGTTTCGCTGATCTGAAACTTTTTCCCCGAGTTCAGCCCATTGAGTTGTTGCAGAGCTGCCATAGTTCAATCAAACTTAATCAATGGCAAAACTTTGATTTGCCTATTGGTTGAAACGCGGTTATCCATGAGACTGCGATGTCGCAACGACCACTCGCTCTTGAACTTGATGAATCGCCTGACACATGAAATCGTGATCAATAGAATGCACGTTGATCGGTTGACCAATGCCATCCAACATGGTGACAGTGAGCCGACCTCCCAGATGTTGACGAAATTCTTCAAGCCCATCAAATAATTCGTCTCGACGTTGCAGTGCGGGATGATCAATCAACAGCCCCAACCCAGCCAAGCAATCAAGAACTTGATCGGCATCCGATTCAGAAAGTCCATGAGCCAAGCTGCTGTAAACTGTGTCGATGGCCACACCCATTGCGACAGCTTCGCCATGCCGCAAATCAAAATTGGTCATCGTTTCGAGTTTATGAGCAGACCAATGGCCGTAGTCAAGCGGGCGAGCTTCCAACATTTCAAAGGGATCACCACCGGCTGTAATGTGTTTCAGGTGCCACTTAGCAGACTGTTCTAGAACACTCCATGCTGTATCTGTGCGTTGAAGAATTTCAGGACCATGGTCGCATATCAATTGAAACAGATCAGCATCTTTCAGCAGAGCGACTTTGACCGCTTCAGAAAAGCCACACTTGTAGTCGCGATTTCCAAGAGTCGACAGTAACGACTGATCGTTAATCACGGCCCACGGAACGGCAAATGTTCCCACCCAATTTTTCTTCTGAAACAGGTTGATGCTATTCTTGACTCCAACACCCGAATCGCATTGAGCCAACGTAGTGGTTGGCAATCTGACCAACCGGATTCCTCGATGAGCAATCGCAGCAGCGAAACCCACGGCATCCAATACTGCTCCGCCACCAATCACAACGACATAGCTGCGGCGGTCGAGATCGGCATGGTGAAACACCTTTAACATTCGCTCAACAAGATGAACATCATTCTTGACGGTTTCACCGCCTGGAACTGTCTGAATGTTGCCGATCGATTCGAATTGATCAGCGTGCCGTAAGCAAAACGAATGAATTCTTTGTTTCAAATTGGGATTGGCGTTCACGACTTCTTGGTCCAGCCAAAACTGAACTCGAGCAGGTCGACCTTCAGAAGATTCAAGCACTGATGCAAGGCTCGTGCATGAATCTGCGAAGACGTCGTGAGTAAATCTTAATCGGTGACGAAATTTGACTTCGAAGTCAATGTCCGTGTCTGGTGTCATAGTGAAGTACTTGGTGGGCGATGGAGGAGAGAGTCGAGAGGACGAATGCCAGCAGCACCTTTCCGCTTTCAATTTCAACGAAAAATCAATCGTGCGTGGGTTCCGTGGTGACAATTTCTTGAACACCTTGGAATTCGACACCCCATCATAACATACGCAGAACCAGACAAAATGCGAATCCGAGGAAGACCGTGTTTGGAGACTGATTCCAGTCTCTGATCAAAGCTTGACAACGGCGGATCAATGCAAATGAGCACACAGGGCAATCAAGTCGGTTCACTAGGGCAGATTGGGGCGACTTTGTAACGAAGTGGAAATCAGCCAAAGGCCCGTTCGAGCCCTTCCTTGAATGATTTCGGGTTTTACCACCATCAATCCGCGGCACGATTTGCCTGAACGCGGGCGGAATCCCCACTGAATCAGCCTCTTGTGTTAAGTTTTACCGATTGGCGAATCTTGTCTGTCTGCCTAATCGGAACAACCTGCACATGCAAACGTGGTTCATTCTGGCCATTGCCAATGTGATCCTTTCGATGATTATTGCCCCCCGTTTTTTACGAAACAGAATCTCAGTGTTACCCGATTCCGTGATCAGGAAGCCAGCGGACTGGCAAACTTTCCAACGGAATCATATCTCCCTTCAGCTCAAATTCAGGAGAAGTGAAACATGAGAGGGATTACTCTTTCAGCAGCGATGCTCGTCATGACGATGGCCGGTACCGCAAACGCAGGTCTGTTCGGCCTGTTCGGTGGTGGTGGACACGGCTGCGGTGGCGGCGGCTGTGCAGAAGAGCCTAGCTGTTGTGCTCCAGCAGCATGCGGTTCGGCTTGTGGAAATGCTTGCGAACCATCTTGCTGTGCTCCAGCAGCATGTGGTTCGGCTTGCGGAAATGCTTGTGAGCCATCTTGCTGTGCACCAGCAGCTTGTGGTTCGGCTTGCGGAAATGCTTGTGAGCCATCTTGCTGTGCTCCAGCAGCTTGTGGTTCTGCATGTGACAGTGGATGCGGCGAAGGCTGCGGCAGCAAGAAGCGACGTTGTGGCTTCAAAATGCCTAAGTTCAAGATGCCTAAGTTCAAAATGCCTAAGCTAAAGCTGCGTAAGTGCCGCAAAAGCTCTGGCTGTGGTGGTTGTGAGCCATCATGCTGTGCTCCAGCAGCTTGTGGTTCTGCTTGCGGAAACGCTTGTGGCGGAAGCTGTGAGCCATCTTGCTGTGCACCAACAGCTTGTGGTTCTGCTTGCGGAAACGCTTGTGGCGGAAGCTGTGAGCCATCTTG